>NZ_JAPVYE010000007.1:0-98777 GCF_041431685.1 Streptococcus sp. 20925_1_22
TTATCCGCCATAGCTCAGTTGGTAGTAGCGCATGACTGTTAATCATGATGTCGTAGGTTCGAGTCCTACTGGCGGAGTTTCAAAGAGGTTTTACCTCTTTTTTTGTACTTTTTGGTATTATTTACAATGAGAGATAATTCTATGATTGTGAGTGGTAGTGTTAAAAGCTATTTTTTTTCAGATAGTCTATGAATTAAATAACAGTCTTTAGCACTTAAATCAAAAAGGCAGAAGTTAGTTAAGCACTAACTTCTGCCTTTTTCGATTATCGAGTGATTGTATGATAAAGATGCTTCTGAGGTTTGCATTTATGATTCTGTATTGACTTCAAAGAAGGCTCTGTATAAAGCACGAATGGCCGCTTTTTCCTGATTTTTTTCAACAACAAACATGATGGACACTTCGCTTGAGCCTTGGGACATCATTTGAATGTTGATGTTGTTTTCTGAAAGAGCTTTGGTTGCAGTGGCTGTAACCCCGATATGACTTTTCATTTTTTCACCAACAATCATGATAATAGAAAGGTCGTGTTCAATTTCTGCATGATCAACCTCAGCTTTTTGGACAAGTTGTCGAAGGATCTCTTCCTCTTTGATAGGAGTTAATTCGCGCTCGCGCAAGATAATAGAGAGGTCGTCGATTCCTGTAGGCATGTGCTCCCAACCAATATTCAAATCTTCTAGAATTTGAAGGACGCGTCTACCAAAGCCGATTTCTCTGTTCATCAAGTACTTGGACATGTTAATGCTGACAAATCCTGCATCTCCAGCAATCCCAACGACCGGGAGATGGTCCTTACTGTGTTTATGGACAATTTGAGTACCTGGATGTTTTGGGTTGTTGGTATTTTTAATAACCAGCGGGATTTTGCCGCGGTAAGCTGGAAGCAGAGCTTCATCATGGAGAACTGTAAAGCCTGCGTAAGCTAATTCTCGCATTTCCCGATAGGTTAGCTCAGGAATGGAATGTGGCTTGTGAACGATGCCGGGATGGGCAGCAAAGATTCCGTCAACATCAGTGAAGTTTTCATAAATATCTGCTTTGACACCCGCAGCAATGATTGATCCTGTAATATCAGAACCTCCACGAGAAAATGTACAGATTTGGCCATCTTGAGTTACACCAAAGAAACCAGGAATAACTAGAACTTCATCAGAATTGTTGAGTTCTTCTATTTTGTCATAGCTGGAAGGGAGAATTCGAGCATTACCTGGCTCATTGGAAACAAGGAGTCCTGCTTCTCTCGGATGAACATAGCGAGCTGGAACGCCATTTTGACTGAAATAAGCTGCAATCAGTTTGGCATTGTTATTTTCTCCTGCAGCAAGAAAAGTATCATAAAGAAATGCGTTATCTTCAATTGGCAAGGTTGCAAGGCTTGTGATGCTTTTGGAAATTTTCTCCAGAACTTTTGGTTTCAAGCCTAGTTCTGCCACCATATCTGCATACCGATTGATAATCCACTGTTGGTTAGGTGTGACATCATTTCCTGCAATATATTCTCGGTAATATTTAATCAGGGCATCGGTTACTTTGATATCGTCATCATGGCGTTTTCCTGGCGCTGACACTACAACAAATCGACGTTCAGGATCAGATTTGACAATGTTCAAAACTTTTTCTAATTGAGTCGCAGAAGCCAGTGAACTTCCACCAAATTTTACAACTTTCATTGGTTCTCCTATCTTATTTTAAAAATTATAACAAAATTCTGAAAATTATTCAAACGCAGTTTTTATACTATATTTTAACCAAAATATTGCTTTTACACTTCAAATTTGAAGACCATCTAATTTTTCCCATCTTTTATTTCCTTTCTTTTATATTTTATGATAAAATATAAGTTGTTTATAATTTGAATATCAAATTATTTAAGAATAAAACAAAACGGCTGATTTGAAATCGGGTCGGGAATGGAGCTGAAATGACATTTAATGGAATTCTCTATCATGTAGCAGATGAGATAGCAACGATTACTTTCAATCGCCCTGAAGTTTCAAATGGTTTTAATATTCCTATGTGTGAGGAAATTTTAGAGGCTATTGAACTTGCTGCTAAGGATGAGTCCGTCAAGTTTTTAGTTATCAATGCGAATGGTAAGGTTTTTTCAGTGGGTGGTGACTTAGCTGAGATGCAGAGAGCTGTCAGTGATGATGACGTCCAATCCTTGGTGAAAATCGCTGAATTGGTCAATGATATTTCTTTTGCTATGAAACGTCTTCCTAAGCCTGTCATCATGAGTGTTGATGGTCCTGTTGCTGGTGCGGCTGCTAATATGGTCGTTGCAGCTGATTTCTGTATTGCCACTGAAAAATCCCGCTTCATTCAGGCCTTTGTTGGGGTCGGTCTGGCGCCAGATGCTGGTGGTCTTTACTTACTGACTCGTGCTATCGGGGTGACTCGGGCGACCCATCTGGTCATGACTGGGGAAGCTCTGACTGCAGAGAAAGCTCTGGATTATGGCTTGCTTTATAAAGTCTGTGAAGCAGAGAAATTGGAAAAAACAACGGAACAGTTACTGAAGAAACTGAAACGAGGCTCTCTGAATTCTTACAGAGCCATGAAAGAAATGGTCTGGAAGAGTTTGTTCAGCGGCTGGTCTGAGTATGCTGAGCTAGAGTTGGAACTGCAGAAATCGCTGGCTTTCACAGAGGATTTCAAAGAAGGGGTTCGGGCTTATTCTGAGAAGCGTCGTCCAAACTTCACAGGTAAATAATGTATTGGTTCAAGGTTGCTTATTTTGCAAGTTGTTTACAAAAATATTTGAAAATCAAATTAATTTTCAAAAAAGCTTGCAAATTACTTTTCTATCTGATAAAATTTGATTGTCAAAGTATTTTCTTAAGGAGGTCTGGTTTTGAATTTTCAGTTAGTAAATGATTACTTAACGTCTATTTTCAATAATGTCTTGGTTATTGAAGAATCGAGCCTAAGAAGCAGTCGCTTCAACGATGTCTCCATTAAGGAAATGCATACAATAGATGTTATCGGCACAACCCCAAATGCTACTCCAAGTGATATATCACGAGAATTGATGGTGACTTTGGGAACTGTTACGACTAGTTTGAATAATCTGGAGCGTAAGGGTTATATTGAGCGGCGTCGGTCGGAAGTTGACCGTCGCGTGGTGCATCTGAATTTGACAAAGAATGGGCGGCTTTTGTATCGTCTTCACAAGCGATTCCACAACCGTATGGTCATGCAGGTAGTGGATGGGATGAGTCCAGAAGAGAGACAAGTGATGCAAAAGGGCCTGCAAAATTTATATAGTTTCCTAGAGGATTTGAAATAATGAACTATGCTAAGATTAGCCAGGTGGCTCATTATGCTCCCCGTCAGGTTGTCAGCAATGATGATCTGGCCGAGATTATGGATACCAGTGATAAGTGGATTTCAAGTCGAACTGGGATTAAAAACCGCCATTTATCGTCAGATGAAACGACCAGTGATTTAGCTACAAAAGTAGCAGAGAATTTGCTGCAAAAGTCAGGGATTTCTGCTCAAGACCTAGACTTTATCATTGTTGCCACCATTACGCCGGATTCTTTAATGCCTTCAACGGCTGCGAGAGTACAGGCCAATATTGGTGCTAAGAATGCATTTGCCTTTGATTTGACGGCGGCCTGCAGTGGCTTTATCTTCGCCTTATCGACTGGAGAAAAATTAATTTCTTCAGGTCGTTATCAAAAAGGTCTGGTTATAGGAAGTGAGACGCTCTCTAAGACTGTAGATTGGTCGGATCGTTCAACGGCTGTTCTCTTTGGAGATGGCGCTGGCGGTGTCCTGTTGGAAAGTGCTTCAGAACAGCATTTTTTGGCAGAAAGTCAGTTTACGGACGGATCTCGCGGAGATAGTCTGACCTGCGGAAAAATTGGTTTGTCTTCACCTTTTTCTGAAAAGGGTGAGAATCAGCCTTATCTGACAATGGACGGTCGAGCTATTTTTGATTTTGCTATTCGTGATGTTGCTCGTTCTATCAAAGAAACCATTGAAAGCAGTCAGCTTTTAGCGGAAGATTTGGATTTTCTGTTGTTGCATCAGGCCAATATCCGTATTTTGGATAAAATGGCTAAGAAGCTTGGTGTTGCGCGGGAGAAGCTTCCAGCCAATATGATGGAATATGGTAATACTAGTGCAGCTAGCATCCCGATTTTATTATCTGAGTGTGTGGAGCAAGGACTAATCAAACTGAACGGAAATCAGACAATTTTGATGTCAGGTTTCGGTGGAGGTTTGACATGGGGCACGCTTATTGTTACAATTTAGTTAATCAAGTGGAAACACATGATAAAAAATATTTTATTTTTAAAGGAGTCTATCCATGGCAGTATTTGAAAAAGTACAAGAAATTATCGTTGAAGAACTTGGCAAAGAGCCATCAGAAGTTACTCTTGAGTCAACTTTCGATGATCTTGAAGCAGATTCATTGGACTTGTTCCAAGTGATTTCAGAAATTGAAGATGCATTTGACATCCAAATCGAAACTGAAGAAGGTTTGAACACAGTTGGTGATTTGGTTGCTTATGTAGAAGAAAAAACTAAATAAGCAAGTAACTGAGAGTATCGAAAGATATTCTCTCTTGTTTAGGTAATAGTTTGACTGTCAAAGTAAAGAAAATACATTTAGCGTGTGGTAGTTTGAAATCAAGCTATTACTTAAGCAATGATAAAAGGAAGGTATTATGCAAACACGTATTACAGAATTATTGAATATTGATTATCCAATTTTCCAAGGCGGAATGGCCTGGGTTGCTGATGGTGACTTGGCTGGCGCGGTTTCAAAAGCTGGCGGTCTTGGTATCATCGGTGGCGGAAATGCACCCAAAGAAGTGGTAAAGGCTAATATTGATAAGATTAAGTCTTTAACAGACCGTCCTTTCGGGGTTAATATCATGCTTCTTTCTCCTTTTGCAGACGATATTGTGGATCTCGTCATTGAAGAGGGAGTAAAAGTAGTAACGACTGGTGCGGGTAATCCAAGCAAGCACATGGCTCGTTTCCATGAAGCGGGGATTACAGTTATCCCTGTTGTGCCAAGTGTGGCTTTGGCTAAGCGAATGGAAAAAATCGGTGCGGATGCAGTCATCGCAGAAGGTATGGAAGCCGGTGGTCACATCGGAAAATTGACTACCATGTCCTTGGTTCGTCAGGTTGCAGAAGCAGTTAGCATTCCGGTTATTGCTGCAGGTGGTATTGCAGATGGTTCTGGGGCTGCAGCTGGCTTTATGCTGGGAGCGGAGGCCGTTCAGGTCGGAACTCGCTTTGTCGTTGCTAAGGAATCCAATGCCCATCAGAACTATAAGAACATGATTTTGAAGGCTCGCGATATTGATACGACTATCTCTGCCCAGCATTTCGGCCATGCAGTTCGTGCTATCAAGAATAAGCTAACGCGTGATTTTGAAAAGGCAGAAAAAGAAGCCTTCAAGCAAGAAAATCCAGATTTGACTGTTTTTGAAAATCTGGGCGCTGGTGCTTTGGCCAATGCGGTTGTTCGCGGAGATGTGGAAAATGGTTCCGTCATGTCTGGTCAAATTGCTGGTTTAATTAGTAAGGAAGAAACAGTCGAAGAGATCCTCAAAGATATCTACTATGGTGCTGCTGAGAAGATTCAGCAGGAAGCAAAACGTTGGGCAGGAGTAACTAGAAATGACTAAAAGAGCCTTTCTCTTTGCCGGTCAGGGAGCGCAGTACCTTGGAATGGGGCGCGAGCTTTATGATCAGTATGAGCTTGTGCGGTCAACTTTTGATGAGGCTAGCCAAGTTCTAGGCTATGATGTCCGAGCTTTGATCAATCAAGACGAAGAAAAGCTCAATCAAACTCGCTACACGCAACCGGCTATTTTAACGACTTCAGTAGCTATTTATCGCCTCTTAGCTGATAAGGGAATAGAGCCAGACATGGTAGCGGGTCTCTCTCTTGGAGAATATTCTGCCTTGGTGGCTGCGGGCGCCCTTGATTTCAAGACGGCGGTAGCCTTGGTCGCTAAGCGGGGTAGCTTCATGGAAGAGGCAGCTCCAGCTGGCTCTGGGAAAATGGTCGCAGTTTTAAATGCAGAAGTTTCTCTCATCGAAGAGGTCTGTCAGGAAGCAAGCGCTATTGGTGTAGTCTCACCAGCTAACTATAATACGTCTAGTCAAATCGTTATCGGTGGAGAAGTGGCGGCAGTAGATAAGGCGGTGGAGCTTTTGAAAGATGCCGGTGTCAAGCGCTTAATCCCGCTCAATGTATCCGGACCTTTCCATACAGCGCTTTTAAAGCCAGCCAGCCAACGATTGGCAGAAGTCTTGGAAACAGTTGAGTTTTCAGATTTTGTACGGCCATTAGTCGGAAATACAGAAGCAACTGTGATGGAAAAAGAGAGAGTCAAAGAGCTTTTGACTCGTCAGGTAATGGAGCCAGTGCGTTTCTATGACAGCATTGCTAAAATGCAGGAAGCTGGTGTGACTGAGTTTGTCGAAATTGGTCCTGGCAAAGTTCTGTCTGGTTTTATTAAGAAAATTGATAAATCTGCGGATGTACGCCAAGTTGAAGATGTAGAAAGTTTGAATGCTCTTCTAGAAAAATAATGAGGAATCATCATGGAATTACAAAACAAGAATGTGTTAATTACAGGGTCCGCTCGTGGGATTGGGCTGGCAATTGCGCATAAATTTGCCAGTGTCGGAGCCAATATTATCTTAAACGGACTAAGCGGGATTTCTGATGATATTTTGGCTGAATTTGCCGGCTATTCTGGTAAAGTCGTAGCTGTTATTGGGGATGTGTCTAAAGCTGCGGATGCTCAGCGGATAGTGGAAGAAGCTGTTGCGGCTCTGGGGTCTGTAGATGTATTGGTCAATAATGCTGGTATTACCCGTGATAAGCTGATGCTGAAAATGACGGAAGAAGATTTTGAGCAGGTGCTGAAAGTGAACTTGACTGGAACATTCAATATGACACAATCAGTCCTGAAACCGATGACAAAAGCTCGTCAGGGTGCTATTATCAACCTATCGAGTGTCGTTGGTTTGGCTGGAAATATTGGTCAGGCAAACTATGCAGCTTCCAAGGCCGGTCTGATTGGTTTTTCTAAGTCAGTAGCCCGTGAAGTGGCAGCGCGTAATATCCGTGTGAACTGCATTGCCCCTGGCTTTATCGCATCTGATATGACAGATGTGCTCCCAGAAAAAATTAAGGAAGCGTCTCTGGCACTCATTCCAATGAAGCGTTTTGGTACTCCAGAAGAAGTTGCAGATGTTGCGCTCTTCTTAGCAAGTCAGGAATATTTGACGGGACAAGTCCTCACGATTGATGGCGGCTTTACCATGCAGTAAGTCACAGTTTTTGAATATTAACGAGTATAAAATCAGTTGATTCATCTAAATAAAGGAGCTCAATATGAAACTTAATCGAGTTGTTGTAACAGGATACGGTTTAACTTCACCTATCGGGAATACTCCAGAAGAATTCTGGAATAATTTAAAAGAAGGCAATATTGGAATCGGTCCAATTACTAAATTTGATCATAGTGAATACAGTGTTCACAATGCGGCGGAAATTCAGGATTTCCCTTTTGATAAATACTTTGTCAAAAAGGATACCAATCGTTATGATAATTACACACTTTATGCGATTTATGCTTCTCAAGAAGCGGTCAACAATGCTCACTTAGATGTAGATGCGTTGGATAAGGATCGCTTTGGTGTCATTGTGGCTTCAGGTATCGGTGGGATTCAGGAAATTGAAGAGCAGGTTGTTCGCTTGCATGAAAAAGGTCCTAAACGTATCAAACCTTTGACCTTGCCAAAAGCTCTGCCAAATATGGGGGCAGGAAATGTAGCGATGCGCTTTGGAGCCAATGGTATCTGTAAGTCTGTCAATACGGCTTGTGCCTCAGCAAACGATGCGATTGGTGAAGCTTTCCGCTCAATTAAATTTGGCTATCAAGATGTGATGCTGGTTGGTGGTTCAGAAGCTTCTATTACACCATTTGCGATTGCTGGTTTCCAAGCTCTGACTGCTCTTTCTACCACAGAAGATCCTAAGCGTGCTTCTATTCCTTTTGACAAGGACCGCAATGGCTTTGTCATGGGTGAAGGTTCTGGTATGCTGGTTCTGGAAAGCTTGGAACATGCTGAGAAACGTGGAGCTACTATCTTGGCTGAGGTGGTAGGATACGGCCACACTTGTGACGCTTACCATATGACTTCTCCGCATCCAGAAGGTTTGGGTGCTATCAAGGCGATTAAACAGGCAGTTGAAGAAGCTGAAATTGAGCCGAAAGATGTAGCTTATGTCAATGCTCACGGCACATCAACCCCTGCTAACGAAAAAGGCGAAAGCGGAGCTATTGTTTCTGTCTTTGGTAAAGATGTAGCGGTGTCTTCTACTAAATCCTTTACAGGACATCTGCTCGGTGCAGCAGGAGCGGTTGAGGCTATTGCGACGATTGAAGCGATGCGTCATAGCTATGTGCCAAAAACAGCTGGTACAACAGAGCTGCCAGACTATATTGAAGCCAACGTTATTTACGGTCAAGGTAAGGAACAGGAAATCCCTTATGCGATTTCCAATACATTTGGCTTTGGCGGCCATAATGCAGTTCTTGCCTTTAAACGCTGGGAGGTTTAAAAACCTATGAATATCAACGAAATTAAAGATTTAATGGCGCAGTTTGACCAGTCTAGTCTGCGTGAGTTTTCTTACAAAAATCAGAGCGATGAGCTGACTTTTAGTAAGAATGAAGGTCAGGCTGCAGTACCAACAGCCAGTGTTGCTCCAATTGCTGCACCTTTGCAGGCTGCGAGTGCGTCTGTGATTGAGCCAACTCCTCAAGCAGCTCCGTCTGCAGAGCCAGAAACAGCTTCAGAAGCTCCGGCACCTGCTGCTGAAGGTGATGTTGTGGAGAGCCCTTTAGTTGGTGTGGCTTACTTAGCAGCTGGTCCAGACAAGCCACCGTTTGTATCTGTTGGAGACCAAGTTAAAAAAGGTCAAACCCTGATGATTATTGAAGCAATGAAGGTCATGAATGAAGTTCCAGCACCTAAAGATGGTCTGGTTACAGAAATTCTGGTTCAGAATGAAGAAATGGTTGAATTTGGGAAAGGGCTGGTACGTATCAAATGATTGATATCAATGCAATAAAAGAAGCACTTCCGCACCGCTATCCGATGCTTTTGGTAGACCGAGTTTTGGAAGTTAGCGAAGATGAAATTGTCGCTCTGAAAAATGTGACAGTCAATGAGCCTTTCTTTAACGGCCATTTTCCTCAATATCCTGTTATGCCAGGTGTCTTGATCATGGAAGCTCTGGCTCAAACAGCCGGCGTGCTGGAATTGTCCAAAGAAGAAAATAAGGGCAAACTGGTCTTCTATGCTGGCATGGACAAGGTTAAGTTCAAGAAGCAAGTTGTACCAGGTGATCAGCTGATTATGACAGCTAAGTTTGTCAAGCGCCGCGGAACCATTGCGGTTGTAGAGGCGAAAGCAGAAGTTGATGGAAAACTGGCGGCCAGCGGTACCTTGACCTTTGCGATTGGCCAGTAGATAAAAGGAGCTTTCACCATGTTTCGTAAAATTTTAATTGCTAACCGTGGGGAAATTGCGGTCAGAATTATTCGTGCAGCCCGCGAGTTGGGAATTGATACGGTAGCTGTTTATTCAACGGCTGACAAGGAAGCACTCCATACCTTACTGGCTGATGAGGCCGTCTGCATCGGTCCAGCCAAGTCCACTGATTCTTATCTGAATATGAATGCAGTCTTGTCTGCTGCTGTCTTGACAGGTGCAGAAGCCATTCATCCTGGTTTTGGTTTTTTGAGCGAAAACTCTAAATTTGCGACCATGTGCGAAGAAGTCGGCATTAAGTTTATTGGGCCTTCAGGTGCTGTTATGGATATGATGGGGGACAAGATTAATGCTCGGGCTCAGATGATTAAGGCGAAAGTGCCGGTAATCCCAGGTTCTGATGGAGAAGTTCATACCTCTGAAGAAGCCTTGGAAGTCGCCGAAAAGATTGGTTATCCAGTCATGCTTAAAGCTTCTGCTGGCGGCGGCGGCAAGGGAATTCGTAAGGTTGAGAAGGCTGAGGATTTAGTAGCGGCCTTTGAGTCTGCATCTAGCGAAGCCAAAGCGGCCTTTGGTAATGGTGCTATGTATATGGAGCGAGTCATCTATCCAGCGCGCCATATTGAAGTGCAGATTTTGGCAGATCAGCAGGGGCATGTCGTCCACTTGGGCGAGCGAGATTGCTCATTGCAGCGTAATAATCAGAAAGTGTTGGAAGAAAGTCCGTCTGTGGCAATTGGGAAAACCCTACGTCAGCAGATTGGTGAAGCAGCTGTTCGGGCTGCTCAGTCTGTCGGCTATGAAAATGCTGGTACAATTGAGTTTCTGCTTGATGAAGCCAAGGGTGAATTCTACTTTATGGAGATGAACACTCGGGTGCAGGTTGAGCATCCAGTGACCGAGTTTGTTACTGGTGTGGATATTGTAAAAGAGCAGATTAAGATAGCAAACGGTCAGGAGCTGTCCTTCAGTCAGGATGATGTTGAAATCCGAGGGCATGCGATTGAGTGTCGGATTAATGCTGAAAACCCAGCCTTTAACTTTGCACCGAGTCCAGGTAAGATTTCAAATGTTTATCTGCCAAGCGGTGGAGTGGGTCTGCGCGTGGATTCAGCCGTCTATCCTGGCTATACCATCCCGCCTTACTACGATAGCATGATTGCGAAGATAATTGTTCACGGGGAAAACCGATTTGATGCTCTGATGAAGATGCAACGTGCACTCTATGAACTAGAAATTGACGGTGTTGTGACCAATAGTGGCTTCCAACTGGACTTAATCTCAGATTCTAATGTAATTGCTGGTGATTATGACACAGCCTTTCTCATGGAGAAGTTCCTTCCGGCTTATCAAGAGAAACAATAGATACGACATGTAAGAGCTGCTCTGTAAACTCGAAAGACAGTGGCTCTTGCAGTTTGATGTGCCTGAGTATAAAATCTTGAAAAGGAGAAGACGTAAACGATGGCTTTGTTTTCAAAGAAGGATAAATATATCCGTATCAATCCTAATCGAGCGAGTCGGGAAAAGCCTCAAGCAAAGCCTGAGGTACCAGACGAACTCTTTTCGAAATGCCCAGGTTGTAAGCATACCATTTACCAAAAAGATCTTGGAAATGACAGTGTGTGTCCTAACTGTGGCTATAATTTCCGTATTTCTGCTCATGAGCGCTTAAACCTAACCGTAGATGAGAATAGTTTTGAGGAGATGTTCACTGGAATTGAAACCAAGGATCCTCTGAACTTCCCTAATTATCAAGAAAAATTGGCTCTTACCCGTGAGAAGACGGGACTTGATGAGGCGGTTCTGACTGGAACAGCTAGCATCAAGGGGCATAAAGCAGCTCTAGGAATCATGGATTCAAACTTTATCATGGCTTCTATGGGGACAGTTGTGGGTGAAAAGATTACCCGTCTCTTTGAGTATGCGACAGAGCATAAATTGCCAATGGTGCTGTTTACGGCTTCTGGCGGTGCCCGCATGCAAGAGGGCATTATGAGCTTGATGCAGATGGCTAAGGTCTCTGCGGCTGTTCAGCGTCACTCTGCAGCAGGCCTCTTCTATCTGACCGTCTTGACGGATCCAACAACTGGTGGTGTCACAGCCTCTTTTGCTATGGAAGGCGATATTATTCTGGCCGAAACACAGGCTCTGGTTGGATTTGCCGGGCGTCGGGTTATTGAATCCACGGTTCGTGAGAAGCTGCCAGATGATTTTCAAAAGGCTGAATTTCTCATGGAGCATGGTTTTGTGGATGCCATCGTCAAGCGTGGTGATATGAGAGATACACTTGCTACCTTATTAGCATTCCATGGAGGTCAAGCATGACAAAAATCACTCGGATTATTAAAGAAGCGCGTGATCAGGCTCGTTTGACTGCGCTGGATTTTGCACAAGGAATTTTTGATAACTTCGTCGAGCTGCATGGGGATCGCTCTTTTCGAGATGATGGTGCAGTGATAGGCGGTATTGGGACGCTAAACGGTCAGCCTGTAACGGTGGTCGGTATTCAAAAAGGCCGCAATTTGCAAGACAATCTGCGCCGAAACTTTGGACAGCCGCATCCAGAAGGCTACCGCAAGGCCCTGCGCCTCATGAAGCAGGCGGAAAAATTTGGCCGTCCTGTGGTAACTTTTATTAATACGGCAGGAGCCTATCCTGGTGTCGGTGCTGAGGAGCGTGGCCAAGGGGAAGCTATTGCCCGTAATTTGATGGAAATGAGCAATCTCAAAGTGCCGATTATTGCCATCATCATTGGTGAAGGTGGCTCAGGTGGTGCCTTGGCTTTGGCTGTAGCAGACAAGGTCTGGATGCTGGAAAACTCTATGTATGCAGTTCTCAGTCCGGAAGGTTTTGCTTCCATCCTCTGGAAAGACGGCAGCCGAGCTATGGAAGCGGCAGAGCTGATGAAAATTACTTCACACGAGCTCTTGCAGATGGAAGTGGTAGATAAGGTCATTCCTGAAAGAGGCTTTAACAACCATGAATTACTGGCTGCAGTGAAAGAAGAAATCGCAACGGAGTTGGATAGTCTGTCTCAGCTACCCTTGGAGCAATTATTGGAAAATCGCTACCAGCGATTCAGGAAATATTAAAAAATCGAAGCCCAAAGGCTTCTTTTTCTCGTTTCGGATTCTTGTTTGGAATTGATGTGGAGCTACCTCACGAGGGAAATATATTTTAGTTTGAAAAATCGCATTATATTCTCTTTATAGGACTTATATAAAATATATATTATACAAGCCATTGATCCTATGTTAAGATAGTTTCTAATTAAAAGAAATGAGGTTTCATATGTCAGAATTTACTATCCACACGATTGAGTCCGCACCAGCTGAGGTAAAAGAAGTCCTGGAAACTGTTCAAAATGATAACGGTGGCTACATTCCTAATCTTATTGGTCTTTTGGCAAATGCACCAACAGCATTGGAAACTTATCGGACGGTTGGAGCTATCAATCGCCGTAACAGCCTGACACCGACTGAGCGTGAAGTAGTGCAGATAACGGCCGCAGTTACCAACGGCTGTGCTTTCTGTGTAGCGGGTCATACAGCTTTTTCAATCAAGCAGATTCAAATGAATGATGATCTTTTGGAGGCTCTGCGCAATCGTACTCCGATTGATACAGATCCGAAGCTAGATACGCTTGCTAAATTTACCATTGCTGTCATCAATACCAAGGGACGGGTCGGAGATGAGGCGTTAGCAGACTTCCTAGAAGCAGGCTATACACATGAGAATGCTCTAGATGTAGTTCTAGGTGTCAGCCTTGCGACCCTTTGCAATTATGCCAATAATTTGGCCAATACGCCAATTAATCCGGAATTACAGCCTTATGTCTAGTCTTTGAGGAGGTAGCAAATGACATTTTTTTCAGAAGAGTTTATCAACTGGTTGGATGACCATGCTGATCAAATTGACAAAGAATCCTGTGCAGCGGGTAACCAACTGATTGAGCGTATCGCCGCTGAAGGAGCCTTTCGGGTTGGCGTTCCAGAAGAGCTGGGAGGCCGAGGTGGCAATGATACGGATGTGATTGAAGTGCTCAAGGAGCTGGCTCACCATTCTTTGACCGCTTCCTTTATCTCTTGGGGGCAAAGGACCTTTATTGATAACATTTTAAAATCTCCTAATCCCTACTTTAGAGACCGCTATTTGGAAGGGCTCTTGTCAGGGGAATATGCAGGTGCGACAGCCTTGTCCAATGCTGTTAAATTCCTGTCGGACCTAGAAGAGTTAAATGTCTCTATTGTGGAAGAAGATGGGCAGTTTTATCTGAAAGGGTGTCTGCCTTGGGTAACCAATGCTCGCGCGGATCGCTTTCTCAGCATATTTGTTGCCGGTTTCGAAGACGGGAGCCGCCAGCCGCTGGTTCTGGCTGTGCCGTCTGACGCGCAGAATTTCTCCCGTTCGGCGGATTTAGCGTTTGTATCCTTGCAAGGGGGAAATACAGCTGCCCTGACCTTTAATTATGTGCCTTTGCAAGAGGAATGGATTCTTGCACAAGATGCCCAGGTCTTTTTGGCAGAAAATCGCCCAGCTTTTCTAGGTTATCAGTTTGGTCTGGCTCTTGGTCTAGCGGAGAAATCACTGGCGGAGGTCGAAGCTAATCTGTCAGTCCGCTCTATTTTGAGAGAGGAGTGGGAGGAGCAAGTGGCTGCTCTGACTGCGATCCAGGATCAGCTCTATAGAGGTCTTCTCCAGCCTGGTTATTTTGTTGAGCGTCCTAAGGAGCTCTTCCAGCTGCGAATTGATATAGTTGATGTGGTAGCCCAAAGTCTGCTCTTGGAGCTCCAGGCTAGTGGAGGCAGAGGATATTTGAGTAATTCGACTTCTGGCTTTATCCGCCGTTGGAACGAAGGAGCTTTTCTTCCCATTGTCTCACCGAGTGCAGTCCAGCTGCGGCATATTTTAGAAGTTTCATAGAAATGATGGCAAACAAACATTTGATTGTCATTGAAAAGGGGCTTCAAGACATTACTATAAAGGAGTTACTTCGTGAACAGCAAACGACCGCCCATTCTCTTATCTGGGTTGATTCTTGGCCTATTTGGTTTAGCTAATCTTTTACTGAACTACCATTCTATCTTTTTCCACTTCTTGAATGGTCTGGCTTTGATACTTTGGCTTTATCTGACACTGGCTTTAGTGCTGTCATTTTCGTACTATCGACAGGATTTGCAAAAGGCCCCTTTCTTATCGAGCTTTGCGACTTATCCTATGGCTAGTATGCTCTTAGCTGCTTACCTAAGCAAGCTTGGCTTATTTTGGGTGAGTCAGTTGCTTTGGTACATGGCCTTGCTGCTGCATGTTTTTCTAATAGTTATCTTTACTTGGAAGAATGTGTTTAAGGCCGAAGGATTATCTTTAACCCCGAGCTGGACGGTCCTATATGTTGGATTAGCCATGGCAAGCTTGACTCAGGGTGTAGTTCATCAGCCGCTTTTGGGCTATTTGGCTTGGTTTTTTGCTCTGCTACTGAGTTTGCTTCTCTATCCCTTGTTTTACAAGGTTAGGCGGACACAAAGGCTGCCAGATACTTTAAAGCCACAGTGGGCCATTTACTGTGCGCCTTTCTCGCTCCTGCTGGGAAGTTATATCCGTCTGGCTGGTTCTGATGCTGAAGGTTGGTTTGTTGCCTTGCTGCTCCTCTTATCGCAGGCCTTTTATCTCTTGGTCCTATGTCTTTTACCTCGCATTTTCCGACTGGGGCCTCAGCTTAGCTGGTCAGCCTTGACCTTTCCTCTTGTCAATACAGCTTTTGCCCTGAAACTGGGACTTGATTATCTAGGTTGGACCTGGCTTGTTTGGCTAAGTCATGCAGAAGCTCTGCTAGCTTTCGCAATCGTCCTCTATGTTTGTTTTTACTATATAGTCTCATTGCGAGCCAGAAAGATAACAAAAAATCCGAGATGATACTCTTTGAAAATCTGTTTTTGATTTTCTCTGAGTTGATCTCGGATTTTTTTTATTTTAGCAAAATAAGTCTGAACTTAGACCTAATGATACAGGCAAAGTATCAGGATGAACTTCTTTTTATTTTGGCGCTATAACTTCTAATCCACCCATGTACGGACGCAGAACCTCCGGGATAGTCACAGAGCCATCTTCGTTTTGGTAATTTTCTAAGATAGCTGCCACTGTGCGTCCGACAGCCAGTCCAGAACCGTTGAGAGTATGAAGGAGTTTGACCTTACCATCTGATTCGTCACGGTAGCGGATTTGAGCTCGACGAGCTTGGAAATCTTCTGTGTTAGAGCAACTAGAGATTTCACGGTAGGTGTTCTGAGCAGGAATCCAAACTTCCAAGTCGTAGGTCTTAGCGGCTGAGAAGCCCATATCTCCAGTACAGAGTGCTACAACGCGGTAAGGCAGATTCAGCTTTTGTAGGATGTTCTCAGCGTTGGCAGTCATCTTTTCCAGCTCTTCATAAGATTCTTCTGGCTTGGCAAATTTCACCATTTCAACCTTGTGGAATTGGTGCAGACGGATGAGGCCGCGCGTGTCACGACCGGCAGAGCCAGCTTCAGAGCGGAATGATGGGCTCATAGCTGTGAAGTAGATTGGCAATTCTTTTCCGTCCAAAATTTCATCTCGGTAGTAGTTGGTCAGCGGAACTTCAGCAGTCGGAATCAGAACGAAGTTGGTATCGCTTAGCTCAAAGGTATCTTCTTTGAACTTAGGATATTGCCCAGTGCCAAACATGGAATCGTGGTTGACCATATAAGGAGTGATGACTTCTGTGTAGCCTTCTTTGCCATGCTCGTCCAGCATAAAATTGTAGATAGCACGCTCAAGTCTTGCTCCCAAGCCCTTATAGAAGAGGAAGCGAGCACCAGTAACTTTTGCCCCACGTTCCCAGTCTAAGATGTCCAAATCCTCACCCAAATCCCAGTGAGCTTTGGCTTCAAAGTCAAATTGGCGCGGTGTGCCCCAGCGACGAACTTCAACGTTTTCGTCTTCATCCGCTCCGACAGGAACACTTTCGTGCGGGATATTAGGCAGAGTGGTAGTGAACTCGGTCAACTTAGCGTCTAGCTCAGCCAAGGTTGCGTCTAAGTTCTTGACTTCAGCAGAAAGTTTTTGCATAGCAGCAATCTTGTCATCAGCATTTTCCTTGTTGCGTTTAGCTTGAGCAATTTCAGCGGAAACAGTATTGCGCTCTGCCTTGAGTTCTTCGACCTTGACCAATAAATCCCGTCGTTCTTTGTCAATGGTTTTCATTTGGTTGAGTGCAGCAGCGTCAACACCTCTCGTAGCCAATTTTTCAGCGACAGAATCAAAATCTGTACGGATGCGTTTTAAATCTAACATAGGTACCTCCAAAAATAAAAGCACTTTATGAAACTGTTGGAGCGGCAGAGCCGCGGTTCCATCCAACTTCACAAAAGTGCACTCGCTTGAATATTCATTTTTAAACTAACGGTAGAATTTCCTATTTTCTCCCTATCTGCTCACAGCCGCCGCAGACTTTCTGAAAAGTGCCCAATAGTACTTATCCGTTTCGACTATTATACAGGATTTTCCGGAAAATGTAAATCCTAGGATAGGAAAAATCTTGACAGAAAAAGATAACTATGTTATCTTTAAATAAAGGTAACGTAGTTATCTAAAGGAGTTCTTATGGCAAAACAAACAACGCGCGACCGTATGATTGAGAAGACGAGCCAGCTTATCAGAGAGTATGGCTATCAGAATATCCCCCTAAGGAAACTGGCATCTCTGCTGGGGGTTACGACTGGTGCTTTTTACAAGGCTTTTGAGAACAAGGAGGAACTTTACTATCAGGTCTGTCTTTTGGAAAACCAGAAGCAGCTTAAGCGTTTAGAGGAGCAGTATCTAGATCGAGTCTCTGATCCTCTGGATTGTATTTGGCAGATAGGGCTCTTTCTTTTATCGGAATATAAGACCAACAGTCAGATGATGGATTTTCTCTTTTTCAGTCCTGTGGCGATAGAGGCTTACCGGAAAGGTGAGCTTCTGGAAATCGGGAACAAGACGGTGGCTTATCTGGATAGGCTGCCTATTGAGAGTCAGAAAGAGAAAAAGATTCTCTTGCTCAAGCTGGACACCTTCATCACAGGTTATGGCCATTTTATTGCCAAAGGTTTGGAGCCTTTTGATGAGGAAGTCTATCGCTCAATGTTCAATGATTTACTAGGAGGTTACAAACATGATTAAAAATCTCATTGTTTATGCACATCCCTATGATAAAAGCTTTAACTATGCTATTTTAGAGCAGATTCAGGAGTTGTTGGAGAAGAAAGGTCAGACCTATGAACTGATTGATCTCTATGAGGATGGTTTTAACCCTGTCTATACCAAGGAAGAGCTAGCGCTTTTTAATAAAGGGCAGGCACTAGACCCACTGGTTTTAAAATATCAGGAAGCTCTTGCGTCCTGTGACCGCCTTATCATGATTTTTCCTATCTGGTGGGCGGATATGCCAGCTATTGTCAAGGGCTTTGAAGATAAGGTCTTTTTGAAAAATAAGATTTACGAGGAGACGAAGACTCGCCAGTTAGTTGGTCGTTTGACCAATATTAAAGAGGTATTGGCTATTACTACCTCTGCAGCACCGACCTTCTATCTTAAGTATTTCTGTGGTGATGTCGTCAAGAAAGCCATGTTGGGGCATACCTTTAAGTCTATCGGTGCTAGACAGCGCCGTTGGTTGAATTTCGGGAATATTTCTCAGTCTACAGCTGAAAAACGTCAAGCTTTTTTAGAAAAATTAGCAGAAAAGATTTGAGGAGGTAGCTATCATGATTCGTTTTAGAAGAGCAGATGAAAGGGATCTTGCTGCTGCGGTCTCGGTTTTAACTGCTGCTTTTGCAGAGCATGAGGTCTACAGAGAAAAATTCCGTCCTCTCTTTGGCAGCAGCCGGTCTTATATTGATTTTCTAAATAGATTGCATGCAGTTATGGTTAAGGCGGCGATGCGTCATCATATTTGCCTACTTGCTGAAGTGGACGGACGTCTTATGGCGGTCGCTACTATTCATAAGCTCGGTAGCCATCCTGTCGGTATACTTTCCTTTTTGCGGGCAGGAGCATGGAGGATGTGGCAATATATTCCCCAGCTTTTAGCCTTTCAAAAAGTCTTTGGGGAGGGGAGTAAAGAAGCTAAGAAAAGGGGTGTTTCAACTCTATATCTTGAACTGCTGGGTGTGCTGCCTGATTATCAAGGACAGGGAGTTGGCGGTCTTTTTATCTCAAAGGGACTTGAGCTGCTTGCCAAAGAAGAGAAATGCCAGCGGCTTACTTTGATTACTCATACAGAAAGCAACTGCCGTTTTTACAAAAAGAACGGATTTAAACAACTAGATGTCCGTGATGTTGAAGGTGTCAAGACATGGACTTTCGAGAAAAATTTAGCTGATGTTTATACTTTTTGAAAATCTAATGATGCGGTCTTGCATTGATAATGTCATCTTACCCCACACTATTATTTCAAGGGGCTGAAATAGTGCATTCTCAGACTGTTTCACTTTTCAATTTTTTGTGCTAGCTCCATTTTGCTGATACAAGCAGCTTTTATCTTAGTCGAAAATATAAAAAATAAGGTTGAAACTTTTTCAACCCTATTTTTTCTTCTTAAAGATTCCAGCAATTTTTTGTAACAGAGTCGGCAATCTAACGACCTTGTCGTTGCCAATATGTTCTCGCGCAATTTTGAGAATCTTGCCAGAGTCTTTGGAGGCAAAGAGAAACTTTCCTTTGTCAGTCCAGATTTCAAAGTGGCGGCTGACTTTCTTGCCAGAAACATTGGCGCCGATAGCAGTGATGCTAATCCAAGGCAGCTGGATATAATCTTCTACATTGGCATCAGAGTAAAACTCCAGAGCAGTCTCGCCGATTAAAAATTTCCCAACCTTTCCGCCTAATCCAAGATAGGATACGCCAGTAGTATTAAACTCAACTGTTTTGTTTTGTGACTGTGCCATAGAGTAACTCCCTTTTAAATAATATAGCTATTATACCACAATAAAAAGAAGGCCGAAACCTTCTTTTTGATTACATCAAACCAGCAACGTGAGCTAGTACACCAACTACAAAGAGGGCGATGATGATAGTGATAGGCGATACTTTCTTCTTAAGCAACCACATACAAGCAAAAGTTAGAAGCAGTCCCATCAAACCAGGAATCAAGGAATCCAAGTTTTGTTGGAAAGTTGTAACTTTTTCAGGGGTTTGAGATAGTCCTTGACCTACTTGAGCAAAGGCTTCTTGGATACCCTTATAGCCACTAGACAATTTGTCCCAATGGATATATGCTTTATCATCTAGCTTAACAGATGAAACGTTAAAGACAAACTTAATAGATACCCAGCGCTCAACCAGAACAGCCAAGATAAACATACCTAGGATTGAAGCACCTTTAGTAATGTCTTGGAGGATACCACCAGACATGTCTTTAGTGATTTCAGAACCGGCCTTGTAGCCCAATTCTTGTGTGTACCAGAGGAAAGCCATCCGGATAGCATTCCAAGCTAAGAAGAAGATAAGTGGCCCAATGATATTTCCAGTCAAAGCAAGAGATGCCCCAAGTGCTCCAAGGATAGGACGAACTGTGAACCAGAAGACAGGGTCTCCGATACCAGCCAGAGGTCCCATCATACCGATTTTAACCCCTTGGATAGCCGCATCGTCAATTGCTGCACCATTTGCTTTTTCTTCTTCAAGCGCAAGTGTAACTCCGATGATTGGAGCTGCAACATATGGGTGAGTGTTGAAGAATTCCAAGTGACGCTCAAGAGCAGCAGCTTGATCTTCTTTTTTAGTATAAAGTTTCTTAATAGCTGGAATCAGTGAATAAGCCCAGCCCAAGTTTTGCATACGTTCGTAGTTCCAAGAACCTTGCAAGAAAGTAGAACGCCACCAAACTTTTTGACGGTCAGCCTTTGAAAGAGTCAATTTTCCTGACTCATCAGGTTTTACAGTATTTAATTCTGTCATGATAGTGTGTCTCCTTTCTTAGTAGTCTTCTAGGATATCGCCGATTGGATCGTTAGATGAAGCTGTTGCTCCACCGCCACCATTTCCGCCTTTTTTAGACAGGGCAAGGTAGATGAGAGCAATAGCGACACCAATTGCACCGAGGGCAATCAGAGTGAGTTCGCTTACAGCAGCCAAAGCGAAACCAATAGCGAAGAATGGCCATACTTCACGAGTTGCCATCATGTTGATAACCATGGCATAACCAACGGCTACGACCATACCACCACCGATTTGCATACCTTCTGATAGCCAAGCTGGCATAGCTTCAAGAGCAGATTTAACAGACTCAGCTGGAATCATCAAAAGAAGTGCTGCCGGGATAGCAATACGTGCTCCTTGCATGAAAAGAGCGATAAAGTGAGCGCGTTCAACTCCTTTAATGTCTCCTTTTTTCGCAGCAGCATCTGCACCGTGAACCAAACCAACTGACAAAGTACGGACAATCATAGTCAAGAAGAGACCAGCAACAGCAAGTGGAATTGCAACACCTTGTGCTACAGCGATTCCTTTGCTTGAGAAGTCTCCACCCAGTACCATAATGATGGCAGCGGCAACAGAAGCGAGGGCGGCATCAGGTGCTACAGCAGCTCCGATATTAGCCCAGCCAAGAGCGATCAGCTGGAGAGAGCCACCCAGCATAACACCGGCAGCCAAATTACCAGTTACCAGTCCAATCAAGGTACAAGCAACCAGCGGTTGGTGGAATTGGAATTGGTCTAAGATACCTTCTAGACCAGCTAAGAAGGCAACAAAGACTACTAAAACCATAGAAATAATAGACATGTTCTAAATCCTTTCGTAAATTAATAAAAGCAAAACGTTTGATTCTACTGCACGTTGGCTTTCTTAATCAAATCAAACAAATCTTTTTTAGAGTCATTTGGTACTTTACGTACGTCGAATTCAACGCCAAGGTCACGCAGCTTTTCATAAGTAGCAACGTCTTCCTTGTCCATTGAAAGTACGTTGTTGACCATCGTTTTACCAGTTGAGTGGGCCATGGAACCAACATTAAGGGTCTTGATTGGCACACCGCCTTCAACAGCACGAAGGGCGTCTTGAGGAGTTTCAAACAGAATCAAGGCATGTGTGTTGCCAAAGCGAGGGTCTTTTGAAACAGCAATCAATTTGTCAATTGGGACTACATTGGCTTTGACATTACCTGGTGCAGCTTGCTTAATCAATTCTTTACGAAGTTCATCTTGAGCTACTGAGTCAGAAGCAACAATAATACGATCTGCTTTTGAATCTGGCGTCCAAGCTGTTGCTACCTGACCGTGCAGCAAGCGTGTGTCGATCCGGGCAAGGTTGATTTTGAGCTTGCCGTCACCGATTACAGTCCCTTCAGGGATTGCTGCTTGGGCAACTGGAGCAGCTGCAGCAGGAGCATTTGCTTCTTCAGCAACAGGATTCAGCCCTTCAGGCAGAGCTTTGACTCCTTCCTTGGCTTCTTTGATGATGTTAGCAACAACAGCTTCAACGCCGGCGTTGGCATCCATCATCCTTTCTGTATAAGCTTGAATCAGCATAGGCAGGTTCAAGCCTGTAATTATAGCGAACTTGCGGTCTGGATTTTCACCCATGACACGGCTAGCTTGGTTGAATGGAGAGCCACTCCAAAGGTCAGCCAAGACCAACACTTCATCGTCCGCATCAAACGAAGCCACAGCGTCATTGAACTTTGCATAGAGATCATCTGGTCCTTCGTTGGGCATAAAAGTAACAACTTGTACTTTTTCCTGCTCACCGAAAATCATAGAACCTGATTGATGAATACCAGCAGCAAATTCACCGTGGCTAGCAATAATGATTCCGATACTCATTATTGACATTCCTCCTTATAAAATGTTTGACTTAAGTTTTAAGAAAACTTTAAGGCAAGTTTATTATAAAACGTTTTCATGAAAAATGCAAGCGTTTGTTCCTAAAAACGACTTTTTCTTTCAAAAATGTCAGTATTTGCTGCACCCCTGATAAATATAGGTATAAGCAAACCTTGGCTATAGAAATGTTTTAATAAATTAGGAAAACAGAAAATAAAACAGATTAATATATGAAAAAACGTTGAAATAATATGAAAGAGACTTTTGAAATGACAGAAGAGAATTTTGTTTGAGAAAGTGTTTATTTATCAAAAAAGAAAGAGGAGGGCCAAAGACAAAAAATCGCATCTTATGTCTTTAGTCTCCCTCTGTAATGGCAAAAGTTTCTAAATAATATCAAGCCTGTCTATCATAAGTTTCCAAAAGTTTGGTAAATGTTGGGATTGACATGCTTTAAAGCATTAGTGTGTGAAGTCAAGTACCATACGTCCCTGAATGGTACCCGCTTCCATTTCGTCAAAGACATCCACTGCATCTGAAACAGGGCGCTTTTGAACGACAGGAACCACTAATCCTTCAGCACCAAACTGGAAGGCTTCTTCCAAGTCCTTGCGAGTACCAACGAGGGAACCGATGACTTGGATACCATCTAAAACGGTTTTGACAATGCTGAGATCCATCATTTCAGATGGTAATCCAACGGCAATTACCCGACCGCCAGCACGAATAGAATCAACAGCTTGGTTGAAGGCAACTTTAGAAACAGCTGTTACTACTGCAGAATGCGCACCGCCAGTTTTTTCTTGGATAAGAGCAGCAACATCTTCAACTTCATGGCCGTTGATGACGATATCAGCACCAACTTCTTTGGCCAAAGCTAGCTTATCATTGTTGATATCAACAGCGACAACATGGGCATTAAAGACTTTCTTGGCATATTGAACCGCTAGGTTACCCAATCCACCTGCTCCAAAGATTACTGTCCATTGGCCTGGCTGCAGCTGGGCTTCTTTGATAGCCTTATAGGTAGTTACGCCTGCACAAGTGATAGAAGAAGCTTGTGCAGGATCGAGTCCTTCAGGGACTTTGACAGCGTAGTCTGCAGTTACGATACATTGCTCTGCCATCCCACCGTCAACAGAATAACCAGCATTTTTTACTGTACGGCAAAGGGTTTCGCGGCCAGTTGTACAGTATTCACAAGCGCCGCAGCCTTCAAAGAACCAAGCGACACTGACGCGGTCTCCGACTTTGAGACTTTTTACATCTGGAGCGATTTCTTTGACAATACCAATACCTTCGTGTCCAAGAACGCGACCTGGCACCTTGCCAAAGTCACCATGTGCGACGTGCAAATCAGTATGGCAGACACCACAGTATTCGATATCAACGAGAGCTTCCCCTGTTTCAAGAGGACGCATTTCTTTATTTTCGATGAGTTGGACAGCGGTTCCTTCTGGATTTACAACGACTGCTTTCATAAGTAGTTTCCTCCTGTTATTTAGTTTTTGATTATGTTAATTATATCACAAACTCAAACAAATAGCAAACGCTTACAAAACTAAGCGTGAATTCACTCAAATATTCTGACATAGCTGATAAGGCCCTATTTTTAAAGCTTTTTGAACCTGATAGAGGTCGTGAGAAGACAAAAAAGAAAAAGACAAACTCTCGAACAGAGTTTGCCTAATTGTCTAGTTTTATAAAAAGAGTTTGTTGAGCTCGTGGGCAACGCCATCTTGGTCATTGGTCAAAGACAATTGCTGGTCGGCGTATGGAAGAAGGTCGGTATTGGCATTTTTCATGGCATAGCCAGTGCCAGCAAAGGACAGCATCTCAGTATCATTTTGCTCATCTCCAAAGGCAATCAGATTTTTACGGTCTACATGGAGAACATTAAGCAGGTACTGAAGGGCAAAGGCCTTATTGACACCTTTGGGAGCACACTCGAGGATGTTGAGTGGGCCGCCCCAAGAGTTGATAGAAAGTTCATGCTGGTAAAAAGCATTCATTTCCTCTGCCAGAGCATATTTGTCAGATGCTCGCGTCTGCAAGAGAATGGCGTTAGGATTCTCCGTTACCAGATTAGCTTGAAACTGGTTTTCTGGCTTGAAAGCATCGATGCCAAATAGCTTAGGATCAGCAATTTCTTCATTGGGATTGGTGATGTAGAACTTATTGCGGTATTCGCCAGCAATGAAATCCGCTTCAATCTCATCCCTGCGCTTAACCATATCCAGTAGAAAGGACTTATCCAGCGTCAGCGATTTTTCAAAGTCCCATTTCTTTTCTGGAATATGAGTCAAAGAGCCATTGAAGTTGATCATGGGCGTATTGAGCTCTAATTCTTTATAATATTTCAAAGCCATGCGGTAGGGCCGGCCTGTTGTGATAATAACCTTATGGCCCTTTTGAGAAATTTTTTTGATGGTTTCTTTGGTGAAATCAGACAGATTGCTATTAGAGTCCAGCAAGGTTCCGTCCAAGTCCACAGCGATTACTTTTTTTGTCATGTGAGTCTCTTTTCAGTGATAATACAGACTATTATAACAGAATTCAGTGTAAATAACACGACTTATGTTATAATGGTGCTCTAATCAGTCACAATTATGACACACCGAGGAGGAGCTTTTCGTATGCGTAAACCGATCATGATTCATGCTCTTTTTCTGATGATTGCCTTTTTTATCTATATACAATCTCTAAATGGCGGTCCTACCTATCTCATCTGGAATATGACCTTGGCCTTAATCAGCTATGATGCTGCTGTATTGACGCTTTTATTCAAGAAACAGAAGTGGATCTATCCTCTTCTTTTCCTGTTGTGGTTGCTTTTCTTCCCCAACACTTTCTATATGATTACTGATTTGATTCATATGACTTGGGTAGCAGATGTTCTGAGTAAGCCAAGTGTTTTTCTGCTCTTTTTAGCTTTTGTTTCCAGTATTTTATTCGGGATTTTCTGTGGTATGGAGAGCTGGTATGTCATCAAGGAGCGTTGGAAGCTTAACTGGTATTTGGATCTATTGCTGACGGCAGCTCTGTCGGCTGTGTCCAGTCTGGCTATCTACATAGGACGTTATGATCGCCTCAATAGCTGGGATTTATTACTTCATCCACAGCTGGTTCTACAGAAACTCTTGCAAACTTTGCAGCCTGATCGACTGCCTTTCATTCTTGGTTTTACCTTTTTACAGTTTATGAGTTTGGTATTTCTGATGAAAGATAATAAAAAATAAGAACAGCGAGACATTCACCTTGAAAAAGTGAATGTTTTTTATTATAATTTAAACTATCGTTCGCGAATAAATGAAATTCGATCTGTTTTTCTTTGTTTTTGAACTAGATATTAGAAATTTTACTCAAAAGGAGATTTATTGAAAAATGGATAAATTTTTCAAACTGACCGAAAAAGGGACAGATGTCCGGACAGAGGTTTTGGCAGGTCTGACGACTTTCTTTGCCATGTCCTACATTTTATTCGTCAATCCGGCCATGCTGGCTCAGACAGGTATGCCCAAGCAGGGTGTTTTCCTAGCTACGATTATCGGGGCTGTTGCCGGAACCTTGATGATGGCCTTCTTTGCCAATTTGCCTTATGCGCAGGCACCGGGTATGGGGCTGAATGCCTTTTTCACTTTTACGGTCGTCTTTGCCTTGGGCTATACTTGGCAGGAAGCCTTGGCCATGGTCTTTATCTGCGGGATTATTTCACTCATTATCACTTTGACCAAGGTGCGTAAGATGATCATTGAGTCAATTCCAGGCTCCTTGCGAGCAGCTATTTCAGCTGGGATCGGAGTCTTTCTGGCCTATGTAGGTATTAAAAATGCTGGCTTGCTCAAGTTTTCAATCGATCCGGGCAATTATACAGTAGCTGGCAAAGGTGCAGATAAGGCTGCAGCGGCTATTACAGCTAATTCAGCAGCAACTCCAGGTCTGGTAGACTTTAACAATCCAGCGGTCCTAGTAGCCCTGGTCGGTTTGGCCATCACAATCTTCTTTATCGTGAAAAATATCAAGGGTGGGGTTATCCTATCCATCCTAGTAACGACAGTGGTAGCTATTCTGGTTGGCTTGGTTGATTTGTCAGCTATTGACTTTGGGCAGAATAACATTGGTACTGCTGTTAATGAACTGGGACAGATTTTTGGGGTGGCAGTAGGCCCGAAAGGTCTGGGTGCCCTTTTGGCAGATTCAGCTCGCTGGCCCCAGACCTGTATGGCCATTCTGGCTTTCTCCTTGACAGATATTTTTGATACTATTGGTACTTTGATTGGGACTGGTGAAAAGGTCGGGATTGTGGCGACTTCTGGGGAAAACCATGAATCAGAAGGTTTGGATAAGGCGCTTTACTCGGACCTCATCGGAACCTCTATTGGAGCCATTGCTGGAACCTCTAACGTGACGACTTATGTGGAGTCTGCAGCTGGTATCGGAGCTGGAGGCCGAACAGGTCTGACCGCCTTGGTCGTAGCCATCTGCTTTACGGTGTCAAGCTTCTTTAGTCCGCTTTTAGCCATTGTTCCTAACGCTGCAACTGCACCGATTCTGATTATTGTGGGGATTATGATGCTAGCTAGTCTGAAAAATATCCATTGGGATGATATGGCAGAAGCCATTCCAGCTTTCTTTACTTCTATTTTTATGGGATTTGCCTACTCTATCACTCACGGGATAGCAGCTGGATTTATTACCTACACTTTGGTCAAAATCTTCAAAGGTCAAGCTAAGGATGTGCATTCTATGATTTGGATTTTGGATCTTCTCTTTATTTTGAATTTCGTAAATCTGGCTTTAAATTAGGTCTAAACATTGCTGGATTTCCTTGTGTCTAGTGAAGTTTGGATAGCTTATATTTTCAGTATAAAAAATCAGCTTTTTGCGGCTGATTTTTCTTTTGCAAAATTAAGCAGAAAAAATTTTTTTCTGGTATAATAAGAGAATGTTTAGTCATAATGAGGAAGAATTAATTCAGTGGGGTCAACGTCTGGGCAAATTGCTTCAGGCAGGGGACGTACTGGTTTTAACGGGAGATTTAGGAGCAGGGAAGACAACCTTTACTAAGGGTCTGGCTCTAGGTTTGGGCATCAGTCAGATGATTAAAAGTCCAACCTATACCATTGTTCGGGAATACGAGGGGCGCTTGCCGCTCTATCATCTGGATGTCTACCGCGTCGGAGACGATCCAGATTCCATTGATTTGGATGACTTTCTCTTCGGGGAGGGTGTGACGGTCATTGAATGGGGGGAGCTGCTGGGAGAAAATCTGCCTGATAACTATTTAAAATTAAGCCTCTTGAAAAAGGAAGATGGACGTGAATTGGTTTTTGAAGCCCAAGGAAAGCGAGCCCAAGAGCTGCTTGAGGGACTGCAGAATGACTGAATATGAATTGTGCTTGCGAGAAGCGGAAAAAACAGATGCAGCTGAGCTGATTGCCTTCCTCAATCAGGTTGGGTCTGAGTCAGATTATATGACGCTGGATGAGGCTGGAATCTTGATGAATCAAGAGCAGATGGCTTCATTCATTGAGCATCAGGCTGCTTCTAGTAATCAGCTTTATCTGTTGGCACTTTTAAATGGTGAGATTGCTGGCCTAGTCAGCATCACAGCTGATTTCCATGAGCGAATTCGCCATATCGGTCAAGTCTTTGTTGTTGTGAAGAAAACTTTCTGGAATCAAGGACTGGGACGCATATTGCTGGAAGAGGCACTGACTTGGGCAGAAGATTCTCAAGTTATTAGACGTTTAGAATTGAGCGTTCAGGTTAGAAATGAACGAGCGGTTCACCTTTATAAAGATTTAGGATTTGAAATTGAAGGCTTACAAAAAAGAGGAGCCTATTTAAAAGAAGGGATATTTCTTGATGTTTACCTGATGGGTAAACTGATAGACTAAAAAAGATATGTTTAAAAAGATTATAATGATGTTTCTCAGCCTCCTTGTCGTAACGACAGCTGGTATCGGTACTTATGCTTGGACGATCTATGGTCAGTCAACAGATGAACTGTCCAAGACTTATAAGGGCTTGGGAAATGAGACAGATGTCATTTCTGCGACTAAGCCCATGACCATCTTGCTGATGGGTGTAGATACAGGGAGCGGATCCCGCGAGGATACTTGGGTTGGGAACAGCGATACCATGATCCTCCTGAGCGTGAATCCAAAGACTAAGAAAACAGTCATGATGAGTTTGGAACGTGATATTCTGACTCAGATTGATGAAAATGGTCAGACAGTTGAAGCTAAGCTGAATGCAGCCTATGCGACAGGCGGAGCAGAGTTAGCCATTTCGACTATTGAGGGCTTGATGAATATCCACATCGATCGCTATGTGATGATCAATATGCAGGGCTTGGTTCAGTTAGTAGACGCAGTAGGTGGTATTGAGGTCAATAATACCTTTGACTTCCCAATTTCTATTGAGGATAATGAGCCTGAGTATACTGCCAAGGTTGAGCCAGGCAAGCAAACCATCAATGGTGATCAGGCGCTGGTCTATGCTCGCATGCGTTATCAGGATCCAGAGGGTGACTATGGCCGCCAAAAGCGTCAACGTGAAGTAATTAAGAAAGTGGTTGAAAAAGTTCTCAGTCTCAACAGTGTCAGCCATTATCAGGCTATTTTAAAAGCTGTCAGCAGCAACATGCAGACCAATATCGCGCTTGATTCAAAAAGCATTCCACAATTGCTAGGCTATCAGGATGCCTTTAAGAACATCAAGTCTGAACAGCTACGTGGAGAAGATGCGACCTTGCCTGATGGTGGAAGCTATCAGCTGGTGACGTCAGAGCATCTGCTGAGCATGCAGAATCTAATCCGCAAGTCTCTGGGCTTGGACACAGTTAAGAGTCTGAAGACCAATGCTGTTCTCTATGAAGATATTATGGGCGGCAACAGTCTAAGAAGCAGCAATAGCAGTAGTACATCTAGTAGCACAGAAAGCTATAGCAGTTACCAGAATTCTTATAGTCAGCCTACTTATAATAATGGTTATGAGAATTACTCTTATCCGTCGACAGATACAACAGTTGGAACTACGAATACGACTCCGGTTGCTCCAGCAGCTTCCTCTGCTCCAGCGGCAGATGTCAGTGTCAGCACCCCACAAAGTCAGCCAGTAGTCAATACGACTACAGAGTAAAAAAGTTAAATATAAAAAGAGGCCGGGACAAAATGTCTCGGTCTCTTTTGGTAATGACAGGAGGTTCTTGACGCAGTAGCGGATTGGAGTTTTTGTTTCCCTATCATCCATCTTTTCTCTATTGAGACTCGTACTTTTCCCAGATGTCTTTGACTTGCTGGATCTGCACTTGAGCTTGGTTTTCAAGGACTTTATATTTATAAGTAAGATCTTGAGCGATGTCTTTGACTTGCTCTTTTTGCTCTTGAATGATGGCAATATTTCGTTGGATATTGGCTAGACTGTCCTTTACCTTGTCCAGACTATCGGCTGTTTCAGTGATTTCAGTTTGGATTTTTTGCCGGTTTTCAACCAGCTTGTAGCTGGCTGCTGCGGCACCGATAAATAGGAAAATATTTGAAAGTTTCATATTCCCTCCTTAAGCTTGTGCAATCTTCTCAGCTAATTCGACCAGAGCTGGAAAGTCTGGTTCGTGGGCTGCGAAAGTAATCTTGAGGTCATCTGCATCACTGTAGCGCGGTGCCAAATGTACATGGGTGTGAAAGACGGTCTGTCCAGCAATTTCTTCGTTGTTGTTGATGATATTCATACCAGCTGCACCTGTGGCTTTCATCACCTTACGGGCAATGTCAGGTACGCGAGCGAAGAGCTGACTGGTGCTGTCGGCATCCATATCCAGCACATTTCGGAAATGCTCTTTAGGGACAACCAAGGTATGACCTAGTGTTACCTGGGAAATATCTAGAAAAGCAAGGACTTTCTCGTCTTCATAGACCTTAGAAGAAGGGATTTCTCCGGTAATAATTTTACAAAAAATACAATCAGCCATAAATGGTACCTCTATTCGCTAGATTTTGTTATAATATAAGAACCATTATACCAGAATTCGGAGAAAATATGTTAGAAATCAAAGAGCTTACGGGCGGCTATGTTAATATCCCGGTTTTAAAGGATGTCAGCTTTGAAGTGGGCAATGGCCAGCTGGTTGGTCTGATTGGTCTCAACGGTGCGGGCAAATCCACGACTATCAATGAGATTATTGGTCTTCTGACGCCTTATAAGGGGCAGATTCAGATTGATGGACTGGAGCTGCGGACCAATCCCAGCGATTACCGCAAGAAGATCGGTTTTATTCCGGAAACGCCTAGTCTCTACGAAGAATTGACCCTGCGTGAGCACATTGAGACGGTAGCTATGGCTTACGACATTGAGCAAGAAACAGCTTTTAAGCGCGTGGATAAGCTACTGGAAATGTTCCGACTCAAGGAAAAACTGGATTGGTTCCCTGTTCACTTTTCAAAAGGGATGAAGCAAAAAGTGATGATTATCTGTGCTTTTGTAGTTGATCCCAGCCTTTTTATCGTAGATGAGCCTTTTTTGGGTCTGGATCCGGTAGCTATTGCAGACCTTATCCAGCTCTTGGATGAGGAAAAGAAGAAGGGCAAGTCGATTCTGATGAGCACCCATGTTCTGGACTCTGCCGAGAAGATGTGTGATAGTTTTGTAATTCTGCACAAGGGTCAAGTACGGGCCAAGGGCAGCTTGACTGAGCTGCGGGCTCAATTCCAAATGCCGGATGCTAGTCTGAATGACATCTATCTAGCCCTGACAGAAGAGGCAGCGCTATGAAAGAATTATTTGCCAAACGAAAGCAGGAATTTCGTCAGCAGTGTCTGAAATACCTGCGCTATGTTTTTAATGATCATTTCGTGCTCTTTCTGCTGATTTTTACGGGATTTTTAGGTGTTCAGTACAGTCAGCTTTTGCGACATTTTCCGACCAATCTCCTACCTATTATTGCTAGTCTAGTTATTCTATCGGTCTTTATCCTGCCTTTTGGACGGATTGCGACTTATCTGGAAAAGCCGGATGCTCTCTTTCTCTTGGTCAGAGAAGCAGAAGTCAGGACTTTTATCAAGGCTCAGATTCTACGTTCCTATCTTTTGTACGCAGTCTTACAGACTGGAATCTTACTGCTACTGGCCCCGCTTTTTCTGGCTCTGGGATTGCCTGTTTGGGGCTTCGTGCTCTATTGCTTCCTTATGCTAGTCTTGAAATGGTTTTTGTTTCAGGCTAAGGCTAAGAAGTTCTTTACTGAAAATGGTCTAGATTGGCAGGCTCTGGTGGCTTATGAAGCAGCTCGAAAACAGATGATTCTCCGCTTCTTTGCTCTCTTTACAAATGTTAAAGGCATTTCAAACAGTGTCAAGCGCCGGGCCTATCTGGATGGTTTGACGAGACTTGTGGGCAAGCAGCATGGCAAGACCTGGCAGAATCTCTTTTTGCGCTCTTACTTGCGAAATGGAGACTTCTTTGCTCTTACCTTAAGACTGCTCTTTCTAGCTCTTTTGGCCTTGGTTTTTGTCAGTCAAGCTTGGATTGCTGCAGCTTTTGCGGTCTTGTTCAATTACCTCTTGCTCTTCCAGCTGACGGCCTTGTACGAAGCTTTTGACTATCAGTTTTTAACCCAACTTTTTCCGATAGAAAGAGGGGAGAAGCTGAAGGGAGCAAGACAAATTATCACTTCGATTGGCAGCAGTGTTCTCTTGGCTGAAGTGCTGACTGCTCTGCTCTTTTTCCAAGACAAGACAGCAGTGCTGGCCATGCTGGGAGCAACTGCCCTACTCTATCTGTTCTATCTGCCGTTTAAGTTACGGAGATTGGTTGACTAAAAGAGGTAAAACTAGTAAAATGATAAAGAAACTTTTTACGGAGGGGAAACATGGACTTGGTTGATAACGAGCTGACCCTGACACCGATAGCTGGTAAGAGCGGAAAGGCCTATATGGGGACTTATCCGGACGGGGGGCGCGTTTTCGTCAAGATGAATACAACCCCTATCTTAGCAGGCTTAGCTCGAGAACAAATAGCACCGCAGCTTTTGTGGAGTCGCCGGATGCCGGACGGCAATGTTATGAGCGGGCAGGAGTGGCTTTCAGGCACTATTCTGACCCCAAATGATATGTCCAAAAAGCAAGTAATCAATATTTTGACACGGCTGCATCGCTCGCGCCCATTGATGACGCAGCTGACCAAGCTGGGCTATACTTTGGAAACGCCGACTGATTTGCTGAATGCTTGGCTCAATCAAGTGCCGCTTGCTTTGAGGAATAATCAATATCTGCAATCAGTTATCCGAGACCTGCGCCAGACAGTGCCGGCCTTTCGCGAGGATTATGCAACCATCGTTCACGGAGATGTGCGCCACAGCAACTGGGTAGAGACCGACAGCGGGCTTATTTACTTGGTGGATTGGGATTCTGTGCGTCTGACAGACAGGATGATGGATGTAGCACATATTTTGAGCCATTATGTGCCTGATTCAGGTTGGCAAGAGTGGCTGAGCGCTTACGGCTATAAGTATAATCAGACTGTTTTCAATAAGCTATACTGGTTTGGTCAGTATTCTTATTTGATGCAGATTGCCAAATACTATGAAAACAATGATTTAGAAAATGTGAACCGGGAGATTTACGCATTACGAAACTTCCGTTCCAAATACGGAAGAGGACAATGAGAGTAAGGAATCGTAAGGGAGCGACGGAACTGCTAGAGGCGCATCCCCGGTATGTGATTTTAAATCCAGCAGACGCCAAGGGCAGATGGCAGGAGATTTTTGGCAACGACCATCCCATTCATGTAGAGGTTGGCAGTGGCAAAGGAGCTTTTGTGTCCGGTATGGCCAAGGCCAATCCGGATATCAACTACATCGGGATTGATATTCAAAAATCGGTTCTCAGCTATGCCTTGGACAAGGTGCTAGCAACGGATGTGCCCAATATCAAGCTTCTCTGGGTGGACGGTTCGGATCTGACTGATTATTTTGAAGATGGCGAGATTGACCGCCTCTATCTGAACTTCTCGGATCCTTGGCCCAAGAAACGTCATGAAAAGCGCCGTCTGACCTATCAGTCCTTTCTGGCGACCTATCAGCAGATTTTGCCGGAAAATGGAGAAATCCACTTCAAAACGGACAACCGCGGTCTTTTTGAGTATAGCCTAGTAAGCTTTTCACAGTATGGTATGAAGTTAAAGGGCGTGTGGTTAGATTTGCATGCCAGCGACTTCGAGGATAATGTCCTGACTGAGTATGAGCAGAAATTTGCTAACAAGGGACAAGTCATCTACCGCGTGGAAGCAGCGTTTGAATAAGAAAGAGTCTTCGAGGAAATACTCCTTGAAGACTTTATTATTGGGAAAGAATTTTGCTTAAAAATAAGAACGTTTTAAGTGGAATTCCGTCTTAACAAGCTTACATGGCACATTTCCCTTGCATTCTGGGACTTGTCGTGCTATAATACTAATAATGAATAAGGAAAGAGAGGCGAGGAAGTATCTTCGCCTCTTATCTGTGAGGAGGTGTCGTCATATCGCAACGATTGTTGAATTGGTGAGGGAGGTTATTGAACCAGCCATTTTGGCCCCTTATGAATTAGTCGATATTGAGTACGGAAAGATGGGCGGGGACTACGTTCTCAGTGTCTTTGTAGATAAGCCCGAAGGTATTACGGTCAATGATACAGCGGATTTGACGGATATTATCAGTCCGCTCTTGGATCAAATCAAGCCAGATCCTTTCCCGGAACAGTATTTTCTGGAAGTGACCAGTCCAGGCTTGGAGCGTCCGCTCAAGACCAAGGAACAGCTAGCCGATGCAGTCGGCAGTTATATCCATGTCAGTCTCTATAAGGCTGTTGACAAGCAGAAAGTCTTTGAAGGCACCTTGCTGAGCTTTGAAGAGGATGTTCTGCTCATGGAATATCTGGACAAGACTCGCAGAAAAGAAGTCGAAATTCCCTACAGTCTGGTTTCCAAAGCCAGATTAGCCGTTAAGTTTTAGCCGCAGAAGCAATATAGAAAAGAAAGGAACACTTTTGTTTCGGCAAAAGTCACATGAAAATGAGTAAAGAAATGCTAGAGGCCTTCCGCATTCTGGAAGAAGACAAAGGAATCAAGAAAGAAGATATCATTGACGCAGTGACTGAGTCACTCCGCTCTGCCTATCGTCGTCGCTATGGTCAGGCAGACAGCGCAGCCATTGAGTTTGACGAAAAGTCAGGAGATTTCCGTGTCTATACTGTTCGCGAAGTCGTGGACGAGGTCTTTGACAGCCGTTTGGAAATCAGTCTCAAAGATGCCTTGGCTATCAGTTCAGCCTATGAATTGGGAGATAAGATCAAGTTTGAAGAAGCGCCAGCTGAATTTGGCCGTGTCGCTGCTCAGTCTGCCAAGCAAACCATCATGGAAAAGATGCGCAAGCAGACCCGAGCAATCACCTACAATACCTACAAAGAGCATGAAAATGAAATCATGAGCGGGACGGTGGAGCGCTTTGACAATCGCTTTATCTATGTCAATCTTGGCAGCATTGAAGCGCAGCTATCGAAACAAGATCAGATTCCTGGTGAGGTCTTTGCCTCTCATGACCGCATCGAAGTCTTTGTCTACAAAGTAGAAGACAATCCTCGCGGTGTCAATGTCTTTGTAAGCCGCAGCCATCCAGAGATGATCAAGCGCTTGATGGAGCAGGAAATCCCTGAAGTCTATGACGGAACTGTGGAAATCATGAGCGTGTCACGGGAAGCAGGCGATCGGACTAAGGTAGCCGTTCGCAGTCATAATCCTAATGTTGATGCCATCGGAACAATCGTCGGACGCGGTGGAGCCAATATCAAGAAAATTACTAGCAAGTTCCATCCTGCCAAATACGATCCCAAGAGTGGCCGTATGGTACCGACTGAAGAAAATATCGACGTCATCGAGTGGGTAGCAGATCCAGCTGAATTTATCTACAACGCTATTGCTCCTGCAGAGGTTGACCAAGTTATCTTTAACCAAGAAGATAACAAGCGGGCCTTGGTTGTCGTACCGGACAGCAAGCTTTCTTTGGCTATCGGCCGTCGCGGACAGAACGTTCGCTTGGCAGCTCATTTGACAGGCTTTAGAATTGATATCAAGTCTGCCACTGAGTTTGAAGAAATGGAAGCAGCCAATGAACTGGGCGGATTTGCTCAGGAAGCAGAAGAAATTCTTGCAGATGCAGATGTTCTAGAGACAGAAGTTTCAGCAGCAGAAGCAACTGACTTTGACGCAGCTGCAGAGGAAACTGTACTAGAAACAGCTGGTTTAGAAAGCGAAGCTGAAGAACTAGATTAAGGGGGCTGGAATGGCAAAAACAAGAAAAATCCCTTTAAGAAAATCAGTGGTGTCCAACGAAGTGATTGACAAGCGCGATTTATTGCGGATTGTCAAGAACAAGGAAGGTCAAGTCTTTATCGATCCGACAGGCAAGGCCAACGGACGTGGGGCCTATATCAAGCTGGACAATCAAGAAGCCCTTCAAGCTAAGAAGAAGCGGGTCTTTAACCGCAGCTTCAGTATGGAAGTGGACGAGGCTTTCTATGATGAGTTAATCGCTTATGTCGATCATAAGGTCAAAAGAAGAGAGTTAGGTCTTGAATAAAGAGAAACTTGCAAATATGCTGGGACTGGCTCAGCGGGCCGGCCGCATCATTTCTGGTGAGGAGATGACCGTCAAAGCTATACAGGAGGGAAAAGCACATCTGGTCTTTTTGGCCCAGGATGCAGCTCCTAATCTCAGCAAGAAAATCACTGATAAAAGTCGTTACTACCAAGTAGAAGTATCAACCGTGTTTTCAACACTGGAATTAAGCTCTGCCATTGGCAAGGCCAGAAAAGTGCTCGCCGTGACAGATGCTGGTTTTACAAAGAAAATGAGGTCTCTTATGTAATAGAAGAGGAGGACAAGATTTGTCTAAAGTAAGATTGTATGAAATCGCCAAAGAACTGGGAAAAGAAAGCAAGGAGGTAGTGGCTCGTGCTAAGGAGCTGGGATTGGATGTCAAAAGTCATTCATCCAGCGTAGAAGCTGACGCTGGTGAGCGAATCAAATCCAGCTTCAAGAAAGCAGCCGCACCTCAAGCTCCTGCAGAAAAGCCTGCAGCAGCTCAGCCATCACCGCAAAAAACTCCTGCCAAAGAGGCGGCGCCAGTCAAGGCAGAACAGACAGAAGCAAAAGTAACTGCTAAGCCAGAAGCGAAAGCAGAAACGGTAGCACCTGTCAAGCGCCCGCAAAGCCGGAACTTTAAGGCAGAGCGTGAAGCGAGAGCCAAAGAAGAGGCAGAGCGTCGTAAGCAGCAAGGTAACCGCAAACCACAAAACAAAGAGCAAGGCAAGCGTGAGGATCGCGATAATCGAAATAAGAATCGCGGAAACCGCAACGACCGAGATAGGGGCAATCGTCCAAATGACCGTCGCGATAATCGTGGTCAAGATGGCCGCCGCAATGGTCAGAATCATCAAGGATTTAACGGTCAAAACCGCCAACAGCCTCAACGGCCGAAGATTGACTTCAAGGCCCGGGCCGCAGCTTTGAAAGCAGAGCAGAATGCTGAATACGCTCGCTCCAGCGAGGAACGCTTTAAGCAAGCACAAGAAGCTAAAGAAGTTATGGAACGGCAAAACCGCCGCAAGGAGCAGCCTAAGGCAGAAGCAAGTGCACTAGTTCAGCCTGCACCAGCTCCATCTGCACCAGCAGCGAATCCAAGTCCAGCGCCAGCCGCTGTGGATACGCGTCGTAAGAAGCAAGCTCGACCAGATAAGAAGCGCGATGATTTTGATCGCGAAGAAGAAGGTCCAAGAAAACAACAAAAGAATCGAAGCAGTCAAAATCAAGTGAGAAATCAAAGAAATAGTAATTGGAATAAAAACAAGAAAAATAAAAAAGGAAAGGGCAACAATAATCAGGCACCAAAACCTGTTACAGAACGTAAGTTCCATGAGTTGCCAACTGAATTTGAATATACAGACGGAATGACCGTTGCAGAAATTGCAAAACGGATCAAGCGCGAGCCAGCTGAAATTGTTAAGAAGCTCTTTATGATGGGCGTAATGGCAACGCAAAACCAATCTCTTGACGGCGATACTATCGAGCTCCTCATGGTGGACTACGGTATCGAAGCTAAGAAGAAGGTGGAAGTTGACACAGCTGACATTGAACGCTTCTTCGTAGAAGAAGGTTATATCAACCAAGATGCCTTGGTAGAGCGTCCACCGGTTGTAACCATCATGGGACACGTTGACCATGGTAAAACAACACTCTTGGATACCCTGCGTAATTCTCGCGTAGCAACAGGTGAAGCAGGGGGTATCACTCAGCACATCGGTGCTTACCAGATCGAGGAAAGCGGCAAGAAGATTACTTTCTTGGATACGCCTGGCCACGCGGCCTTTACTTCTATGCGGGCCCGCGGTGCCTCTGTTACGGATATCACTATTCTGGTCGTGGCAGCTGATGATGGTGTTATGCCGCAAACGATCGAAGCGATCAACCATTCCAAAGCCGCTGATGTCCCAATCATCGTAGCCATCAACAAGATTGATAAGCCGGGAGCGAATCCTGAACGTGTGATTGGTGAATTGGCTGAGCATGGTGTCATGTCAACAGCTTGGGGCGGAGATTCTGAATTTGTTGAAATCTCAGCGAAGTTCAATCAAAATATCGACAGCTTGCTTGAAACAGTCCTCTTGGTGGCTGAAATTCAAGAGCTCAAGGCAGATCCGACTGTTCGAGCGATTGGTACAGTCATTGAAGCCCGTCTGGATAAAGGAAAAGGTGCTGTCGCAACCCTTTTGGTTCAGCAGGGAACTCTGAATGTGCAGGATCCAATCGTTGTTGGTAATACCTTCGGTCGGGTTCGGGCTATGACCAATGACCTAGGCCGTCGCGTGAAGGTAGCTGGACCATCTACACCGGTTTCCATCACTGGTCTCAATGAAACTCCGATGGCTGGTGACCACTTTGCAGTTTATGAAGATGAAAAAGCTGCGCGTGCAGCCGGTGAAGAACGCGCCAAACGTGCCCTTCTCAAACAGCGTCAAGCTACTCACCGCGTCAGTCTGGAAAATCTCTTTGATACCCTCAAAGCTGGTGAAGTTAAGTCTGTCAATGTTATCATCAAGGCTGATGTACAAGGTTCTGTAGAAGCCCTGTCTGCTTCCCTACAAAAGATTGAAGTGGAAGGCGTTAAGATTACCATCGTCCACTCAGCGGTTGGTGCTATCAATGAGTCAGACGTAACACTGGCGGAAGCTTCAAATGCTTTCATCATCGGATTTAACGTTCGCCCTACATCTCAAGCTCGCCAGCAGGCAGAAGCTGATGATGTCGAAATCCGTCTCCACAGCATTATCTACAAGGTTATCGAGGAAATGGAAGATGCCATGAAGGGGATGCTGGATCCAGAATACGAAGAAAAAATCATCGGGGAAGCTCTTATCCGCGAGACCTTCAAGGTTTCCAAGGTTGGTACTATCGGTGGATTTATGGTTATCAACGGTAAAGTTACACGTGATTCCAAGGTTCGCGTTATCCGTGACGGCGTCGTGATTTACGATGGGGAGCTTGCCAGCCTCAAGCACTTCAAGGATGATGTTAAGGAAGTTACTAACGGCCGCGAAGGTGGACTCATGATTGATGGCTACAATGACATCCAAGTAGATGACACGATTGAAGCCTACGTCATGGAAGAAATTAAGAAGTAAGATAAGAAGTAGGTTAAAAACTCGCAGTAAAATCATATTTGGCGGAAGTCTATACTTCTAGTTCCACATCTTTTTCACAAAGAGTTTAGATCGAATTTCATTAATAAAAACTAAACATATAAGCTAGGCCTAGCCTAGCTTATATTGCAGAAAAGAAAATTAGAAAGGAAATCTCATGGCAAACAATTTTCGTACAGACCGTGTCGGCATGGAAATCAAGCGCGAAGTCAATGAAATCTTGCAGAAGAAAGTTCGTGACCCGCGGGTGCAGGGAGTGACCATTACCGATGTCCAAATGCTGGGCGACCTATCCATGGCCAAAGTCTACTACACGATTATGAGCAATCTGGCCTCTGACAATCAAAAAGCTCAGACCGGTCTGGAAAAAGCGACCGGTACCATCAAGCGAGAGCTGGGTCACAATCTGAAGATGTACAAGATTCCAGATTTGACCTTTGTCAAGGACGAATCCATCGAGTATGGCAATAAAATCGACCAGATGCTTCGAGATTTAGATAAAAAATAAAGCAGAAACTCAGCTGTTATGGCTGGGTTTTCTTATTTTTTAATTTAATATAACAATTTTTTGCAAAAATAGGTATATACCATTTACAAATAAAAAAGAAAGAGTTATAATATAGTCAAGAAAACTCAGAGATTCAAAAGCGGGAGTTAGAAATAGCTAGAGTAATAAGCTAGCTCTATCACAGACTTCCACTTTGAATGGCCGAGAATACAGAAGTCAAGAACAAGGGAGGCAGTCTTATGCCTACATATATCAAAGCAGATCAATTTTTCTATCCTCAGGGAATCCGTCAGGGCGGTTATTTAGAGCTGATTGATGGCAAGTTTGGCAAGTTGGTGCAGTCTGTTCCGCAGGATGCAGAAGTCATAGACTACAGTGGCTACTTGATTGCGCCGGGTCTGGTGGACACTCACATTCACGGCTTCGGCGGTGTTGATGTCATGGACAATAACATCGAAGGAACTCTTCATACCATGAGTGAGGGTCTCTTGACTACCGGTGTGACCAGCTTTTTACCAACAACCCTGACCTCATCCTATGAGCGGCTCTTAGCAGTAACTGAAAATATCGGTGCTCGCTATCAAGAAGCCAGCGGGGCCAAGATTCGCGGTCTCTATTTTGAAGGACCTTACTTCACCGAGAAGTATAAAGGCGCTCAAAATCCGGCCTATATGAAAGATCCTAGCATGGATGAGTTTCGTGCTTGGCAGAAAGCCGCAAATGGCTTGCTCAATAAGATTGCTCTCGCGCCGGAGCGTGATGGCGTGGAGGAATTTGTCCGCACGCTGACGGATGAAGGTGTGACCGTTGCTCTGGGGCATTCTAACGCAACCTATGATGAAGCCAAAACTGCGGTCGAAGCTGGTGCCAGTGTCTGGGTTCACGCCTATAACGGTATGCGTGGCCTGACTCATCGGGAGCTGGGAATGGTTGGTGCCATGTATGAGTTGCCCCACACCTATGCGGAACTGATTTGTGACGGCCACCATGTGGATCCTAAGGCCTGTGACATCTTGCTCAAGCAGAAGGGACATGAAAATATTGCCCTCATTACTGACTGTATGACCGCAGGAGGACTTGAAGATGGTGACTACATGCTGGGAGAATTTCCAGTGGTTGTGGCGGAAGGAACCGCTCGGCTCAAGTCGACGGGCAATCTAGCTGGCTCTATCCTCAAGCTCAAGGACGGATTGAAAAATGTGGTCAAATGGGGCATTGCCAATCCTCATCAGGCGGTTATGATGGCTAGCCTGATTCCAGCAAAATCAGTCCATATTGATGATGTCTGCGGACAGATCAAGGAAGGCTACGATGCTGACTTTATCGTCTTAGATAAAGATTTAGAGCTGGTAGCTACTTATCTTGATGGTCAAGAACGATTCCATGTATGAGAACCGCAGGTATTTTAAATTAGTCTCCTTATATTTTTCAGAAAGAGCAGGGAAACCTGTTCTTTTTGATTGGCGGACAACTTGATAACCTTCGCCTAGATTTGAATTGCTTTCTTAGGCGTGATATAATGAGACTATAATGTGAACAGGAGTAGGCTATGAAACGAATTGATGCGAAATTTTTGATAATGGGACTGGGTTTTCTGGTGGCGGGACTGATCTTTGGACGAATCTTAATCCTTGTCGCAGGACTTGCTTTCATTATCTATAGCTTTTTCAGTAAAGGCATGGAGCCGACCAAGGAAAATATCTTTAAACCCAAGCCAATACTGAAGAAAAAGGAAAAAAAGTGAGCAGTTCTGCTCTTGTGAACACTATAGCAGCTGCCTTGCTGAAGGCAGTAGATGGAACTTGTAAAGGAGACGTGAGATGAGAGAATATCTTTTGAATAATGGTGTAGGCATTCCGGTGCTGGGCTTTGGTACTTGGAAGGCTCAGGATGGCGAAGAAGCCTATCAAGCAACATTAGCCGCTCTTAAGGCAGGCTATCGGCACATTGATACGGCAGCCATCTATAAGAACGAAGAGAGTGTCGGACGGGCAATCAAGGACAGCGGCATTCCACGGGAGGAGCTCTTCATCACGACCAAGCTTTGGAATGACATTCATACTTATGAGGAGGCTCAAGAGGCCTTTGCGGCCTCAATGGAGCGGTTGGGACTGGACTATCTGGATCTCTACCTCATCCACTGGCCGAATCCCAAACCCCTGAGGGAAAACAATGCTTGGAAAAAGCGCAATGCCGAAGTCTGGCGTGCTATGGAAGAGCTTTATAATCTCGGAAAGATTCGAGCGATTGGCGTCAGCAATTTCCTGCCTCATCACTTAGAAGCCTTGCTTGAAACAGCACGTATGACTCCTGCTGTCAATCAAATCCGCCTAGCTCCAGGTGTCTATCAGACAGAGGCGGTGAACTTCTGCCGTGAGCATGAGATTTTACTGGAAGCTTGGGGACCATTTGGCCAAGGTGAGCTCTTCCAAAATCCAGCCGTGCAGGCTGTGGCAGACAAGTATGGCAAGACCATTGCCCAAGTCGCGCTAGCTTGGAGTTTGCAGGAAGGCTTCCTGCCTCTGCCTAAGTCGGTCACTCCGAGCCGGATTGCCAGCAATCTAGACTGCTTTGGCATCGAGCTAGATACAGCAGACTTAGAAGTCCTCAAAAATATCAGTGACCTGGCGGGTGGCGCACCAAATCCTGATGAAATGGATTTTTAGATGAAAATCCGATTCTATAGAAGCTCAGATAGAGAAGCCTTGTAGTCTTACCATTTAACCGACTTGAGATTTACCAGCCATCCTAGCCAGGCTGTCGCTGACTTGGAAAATCGCTATGCCATCTTGGGTCTTGAAGAAGATCAAATCGTAACCTTTCTGATCTTGGATGCTGGAGAAGAGAAGTATACTTATGGCGGTCAGCCAGATAGCCTGCTCCTTCGTAGCTTTTCAACGGATGAAGACTTTCAGATGCGAGGATACGGTAGTCAGACGCTGAAGCTCTTGCCTGATTTCATAAGAGAGCATTTGCCTATGTATAAAAGCATCATCCTAGGTGTCAATGAGAGAAATCAAGTCGCTTCCTATCTCTACCTAGAGACCGTCTTTAGCAAACAGCTCCAACGCATATTAGGACCAGCCGGCTGGCAGGAAGTGTATGAATTAAAAATCTAAAGCTATCCCCAGTTTGAAAAGAGCTGGGGATTTTTAGTATATTAGCTAAAAAATAGCATAATAAATTAGATTTTGATTGCTTGTTTTAAGAGATATCAGTTAATCGATTTTAGCTTCCAAAAATTCTGCTAAATTATCCAAACATGAGTTTGAAATCTGAGAATTAAAATCTAGGTATATCATACTTCAAATAAGCCAACGAATAGCTTGATACTAATATTGCTCAAAGTTCCTAATTGTGTTAAAATTAAAATACGATTTGATTAAAGAGCCATTGCAATACAATTGATATTGTACTTGAGTGGATAGTTTGTTTTATATGTGAATTTCATTAGCTTCTATTCTAGCAAGAGAGTTATCTCGATTTAGTGCAGTTATTGCAGTTTGGAAAAATCAAATTAAAAAACTGAAGATAAAGTAGTTAGATATGTGATTGCTTAGCTTAAAGAAGTAATTACTAGTAAAATAATTTTTATCTTAAGCAAGTTTTATTTTGTTATAAACTAGGAAGGTTTGGTTTAATACATATGGCAGGATTTACAGTTGGTGACACAACAGTTGGCTCACCATTAATCACCCCTGAAATTGAAAAACAATTTAAGGAGGAAGAAAAACTAATCTCTGAAGTTACAGAAGAAACTTTTGAGCCTATTGAAAGAACTGATGAACAAAATGCGGCTGTAGAACAAGTAAAAAATGCCATTGTACTAAGTGATGAAGATCTTATTCTATCATACGGAACACAAGAGTCTAATAGTTTGATGACACTGACAAACAAGACTTTATCGCATGTCAAGGCTTCAGATGTTGGTGACATTGGAGGACTTTTATCTAGCTTAGCTACACAATTAACTGTTTCTGAAGAGGATGGTCCAAAAGGTATTTTTGGGATCTTTAAGAAAGCTAAGGATCATATCAAAACTTTGCAGATTCGATATGAATCTGCTAAAGAAAATATTGACCGAGTAGTTGCAACCCTTGAAAATAACCAGCTGACTTTAATTAAAAACAATAAAGACTTAGAACAGATGAAAGAAGGTAATAGAGAAAATTTCCAAAGATTATCTGTCTATGTGGATGCTGGTAAATTAAAGATTCAAGAAGCTTATCAGTCTGAGTTGCCAGCCTTAGAAGAAGAGGCGAAAAGCGGTGACCAAACAAAGATTAATGAATTGACTGAATATAAAAATTCCTTAAATCTGTTTGAAAAACAAATCCATGACTTAGATGCGCAAATGTCTCTGTCACAAGCAATGGCTATCCAGTTAGAAACATTGACCAATACTAATCGAGGTCTAATCCAAAAGATTAATCGTAGTAAAACGATTATGATTCCAGCTTGGAATATGTACATGATGGCTGCGTTTTATAATACCCAAACGGAAAAAGCTTTGCAAGCAGATCAGTATGTAACCGATGCTACGAACCAATTATTAAAAGATGTCACAAGGAGTCTGCACCAGACAAGTAAGCGTAGTGCAGAACAAAGCGAGCGGGCAGCAATTGATATTACAACCTTAGAGTCTATGACATCTGATATTGTTAATTCATTGAAAGATATTGATGCGGCACAAGCCAAAGGACGAGAATATCGTGAAAGAGCATCGCTTCGTATTGGTGAATTGCGTGAGGAATTAAAAACACAGCTTGTAACAACAATCAATCATACTGATGTGAACGGGTAAAAGTTATGATAAATAAATTTATTATAAGGCATGGTTTAGTATCTGGTGGATTAAGCATATTAACCATCATTCTGTTTAAATTAGTAATGTTTGATAAGGATGATATTATTGTAGAATCAGGTATTAGAACTTATAAAATGATTAATGTTGGTGCATACATCGCCTTGGGGATAACCATTTTGTATGCAGGCTTTGTTATCAAGACTTATATTGCAAGTAAAAGCAAAGAATTACAACTCGTTGCTATTGAAGAAGAACAACGAAAAGATCCATTGTACGATGAAGCATCAATGATTGAAAAATTAACGGGTATTCAAGGAACAATAGAAAATCCTGAATACATTGACTATGCAAAACGTATTTTAAAACAACTGCTTGATGCTAAAGCATTGTCTGATGATTTCGCTGAGATTGTTGAGAATAACGACCAACCGATTATTCAAAATATTGCTAAGGAATTAATTTCTATTCGAGTCCGTATTCTACAAGATGCCAAAAGCATTTATCGTCGATTAATTATTGCGAAAGATGCTGAAAATATTGAAGCTAAATTAATTCATAATAATAAGTTGCTTGATGATGCAGATAGTTTAATTGTTGAAGCGATTAACTATATTGATGTAAAAACATCAACAAGTGAAATTGATCTGAAGAACTTGACAGAATCACTCAAAGAGCTTATTAAACTTATTTAGAAGGAGTTTATTTATGAAACTTAAAAAAACCTCTCTGTTTCTTGCGCTTGGTGCGAGTTTATTTTTAACTGCTTGTTCTGGTGATGGACCTATCAATTCCAAACTATCAGAAAAAGATGCTAAAACGGAAGTCGAAGCTTACTATAAGAAAATCGATCCCAAGATTGCAGAGTTGAAAAAAGATATTTCAAATACTTCCTTGCAGGAAAATGAAGAATTGCCAGATATTGATGCAACTTATCCTTATACCGTGAAAGGTAGTGGAGAAATCAATGCTGAAATCTTTGTCAGTTCCGAAAAAGCAGGCAGCGGTAAAGATGGTATTTTGAATGAAATTGCTGAAAGCTTTAATAACCAGCACCAAACGATTGATGGGAAAACAGTCAGCGTATCGATTCGTTCTATCCCTTCAGGAACATCAGTCGATTATATCGCAAGTAAAAATCATGTGCCAGATGGCTATACTCCATCAAATCAACAATGGAATTATATTTTAAATGCACGTGGAACAGCTACCACTCAGATTTCAGAACGGTTATTCGGTAACACCAGTGGACTCTTAATGAAAAAAAATGTCTATGATGAGATTAAGAAAGCCTATGGTGACGTGACTGTTGAAAACTTAGCCAAAGCTGTGAAAGACGGGAAATTGCTAGGCTATACAAATCCTTACACCTCATCAACAGGTTTGAGTTTGTTATCGCAATTACTGTTTACCTTTGATAAAGAAAATCCAATTAGTGACAAAGCTAAAACAGAGTTCCAACAATTTCAAAATAACATTCCATCTACATTTGTAACGACAACTCAGTTGCGCGAAGCAGCAAAAAATGGTAGCGCTGATATTCTGTCTATCTCCTATCAAACCTATATCAATACTCCGGAATTCAGTGATTATGAATATGTTCCTTTTGGTATTCGTCAGGATTCACCGCTTTATGCAACAACAAATGATGCTACTAAACAAGAAGTATTGAAGAAATTCTCTAGCTATATTCTTGAAGGAAATAATCAATCAAAAGCGACATCATATGGTTTTAATAAACTGGATGATTATAGTTTTGAAGAACAAACGACTGACGGAAATCTGCTGATGTCCATGCAGAACCTTTGGAAAAAGAATAAGAATAATAGCCAACCTATTGTCGGTGTATTTGTAACAGATGTATCTGGCTCTATGGATGGTGAGCCGATGAACAATTTGAAGAAGTCATTGCTAAATTCCCTGCAATATATCAATGAAGAAAATCAAATAGGTCTAGTTTCATATAGTGATGATGTGACTATTAATGTTCCGATTGACACTATGAATAGCACGCAAAAATCATACTTCACATCTGCCATTAAAGGATTGACGCCATCTGGTGGAACAGCCACTTATGATGGAACGCTTGTAGCGGTGAAGATGATTTTGGATAAAATGAAAGAAAATCCAGGTGCTAGACCTGTTATCTTTGTTCTATCAGACGGTCAGACTAATGGCGGCTATGAATTTGAACGAGTTGAACCCATTATTAAAGCTTTAGGTATTACGGTTAATACCATTGGTTACAATGCAGATTTGAAAGAATTAACCAAGCTGTCTAAAATTAATGAATCTGTTTCTATTGATGCATCAAATGATGATGTTATATATAAATTAAAAGAATTGTTTAATGCTGAATTTTAATAAATTCAGCTTTAAATTTGAGTGTTAGATTATTATTAAATAAAGGATTAGTGTAAAAAAATAATGACAAGTAATAAAAAAATTCCAGTTGTAACCAGCCCCTTGCGTGATTCTATTATTGCAATGCCATCTTGTATCAAGGAGGCGTCAGGGATCATAATCTATGGGAAACGTATTAAATCAATTGTCTATTCCCTAGATGTTTCTCTTATTGCCAATACGAATGCAGATGCTATTCTATGTGTGTACCCCTTTACACCAAATACCCAGATTTTAAATGCAGTTTCACTAGTTGCGAAGGCTCCGATTTTAGTTGGTGTTGGAGGTGGTTTGACTAGTGGTGATCGTTCAGCTCGACTAGCCTCTCACGCAGAAGAAAACAATGCTGGGGGAATTGTACTCAATGGACCAGTTGACATTGAAACAACAAAAGCTGTCCGGACCTATGTCGATATCCCCCTGATTTATACAGTAATTGATAAATCTCGACCGCTGGGACCTTACCTTGAGGCTGGTGTGAATATTTTCAATGTCAGCGGCGGAAAAGATACGGTTGAATTAGTAAAATGGGTAAGAGAACAATACCCAGATGTTCCTATTATTGCTTCTGGTGGTAAAACAGAAGAAAATATCTTAGACACCATTGCAGCTGGTGCCAATGCAATTACCTATACTGCTTATGGAATGATGGAACGGTACTTCCATAAGAAAATGGAAATTTATCGTAGTGATAGTGAATAACATTTCAGGATTAATAAGCCCTAAAATTACTAGTCATTGGTCGGTTTAGCTTCAATGAGTTTTAGGGATTATTTACAATATAAAATAAATCTCTCGGTCATAAATGAATCGAGGGTTTTTCTTATTTCCGGATTTTAAGATGTATTTGTTCTGTATTTCAAATAAATAGATGATTGAAACTTTATCATATAGCTTTTCTTGACTATAACGTTCGTCATTATTACGTTTTTGTTACATTTGTTAGGAGTGTATGAATTGTCAGAAAATTTTTATTATAATATGGTTTATAAATAAAGTAAGGAGACTTCTATGCAAAGACAACGTTTTTCACTCCGTAAATACAAGTTCGGTTTGGCTTCTGTTCTGCTGGGAACTGCTCTGGTTTTTGGTGCTGGACAGGCTCAGGCAGATGAGCAGGCGGCAGCTAGTTCATCAGGGCAAGGCCAGCCGACTGCCACTGTGGTATCAGCGACTGAGCCTGCTTCTCAAGTAGCTAGACCTGAGAGTCAGCCGGCAACTCCAGCTACTGTGGAGAAAGCAGCACCAGCTTCTTCTGAATCGGCTGCTTCAAGTACAGAGCAGGCAAGCCAGCCTTCTACGGCAGAGGCTAAGGAAGCAGCTGCAGCTCCTGTAGAGAAAGGAGCGACTTCTTCATCCGAAGAGGCTTCTTCAAGTGCTGAGAAGGTAACTCAGCCATCTACCACAGAGACCAAGCCAACAGCTCCAGCTAGTCCGACCGCAGAGTCTCCGTCAGCCGCAAACTCAGAAAAGCCTGCTGCTAATCCTGATGCAGTAGCAGAGTCACCAACTTCTCGCGATGCTAAGCCAAGCAGCATCAGTACCAATGAGATTATTAAGGTTCCTCAAACCTGGTCTCAAGGCTACAAAGGTCAAGGCCGTGTGGTAGCCATTATCGACTCAGGTCTGGATGTCCATCACGAGGTTCTGAAGATTTCTGATCCGTCAAAGGCCAAGTATCAGACAGAGGCGGCTTTGGAAGAGGCTAAGAAAAAGGCCGGTATTGACTACGGGAAATGGTACAACAACAAGGTTGTCTATGCCTATAACTATATCGACGGTGATGACAATGTCAAGGAAAAGAACAGTTACTCACATGGTATGCACGTCACAGGGATTACAGCGGGAAATCCCAACAAGAAAGCTCCTAATGATGAGTATGTCTATGGTGTTGCGCCAGAAGCACAAGTTATGTTTATGCGGGTATTCTCAGACCGTCAACGCACAACTAGCGACGCTATCTATATCAAAGCCATTGATGATGCAGTAGCTCTGGGAGCTGATACCATCAATATGAGTCTAGGCTCAGCAACAGGTTCGACGGTTGATGTCAGCCCTAGTTTGCAGGCGGCTATTGAGCGTGCTCGGGCCAAAGGAGTGAGTGTGATCATTGCGGCGGGTAATGACAATACCTTCGGAAGTGAATACTCTAAACCGCTGGTTGAAAATCCAGACTATGGTCTAGTTGGCAGTCCTTCAACAGCAGAAAGCTCTATCTCAGTCGCTTCTGTCAATAACACTGTTCTGACAGAGGAAGTCATGGAAGTTCGTGGCTTGGAGAAGAATGACAAGCTTTTGAACGGTCATTTTAGCTACTCCATGGGTGAGACAAATGCAACCTTTGAAAAGGGCAAAGAATATGAGTATGTCCATGTTGGTCTTGGCCGTGAAGAAGACTTTGCTGGTAAAGATTTGACAGGTAAGCTGGCTCTTATCCAGCGTGGTTCCTTTACCTTTGCTGAAAAGGTTAGAAATGCCATCAGCCATGGTGCTGTTGGTGCTCTGATCTATAATAATGTTGACGGAGCTAACCTTACTATGAGCCTGGACAGTGAATCTAAAAAGGTTCCGTCAGCCTTTATCAGTAAGGAATATGGAGAGGCTTTGGCAGCTGGTAATTACAAGGTGGTCTTTAATGGTCTTAAGGTCAATCGGCCGCATCCAGGAGCAGGTAGTCTGTCTGACTTCTCTAGTTGGGGTGTGACGACAGATGGTTTGCTCAAGCCAGATGTGACCGCACCAGGTGGCGATATCTACTCTTCACTTAATGATAATACCTATGGCTCTATGAAGGGAACCAGTATGGCTACGCCTCATGTGGCTGGTGTGGCGGCTCTGGTCAAGGAATATCTCCTTCAGCACTATCCAGACTTAACACCTGCCCAGAATGCAGACTTAGTCAAAGCCCTCATCATGTCAACAGCCAAGCTGCATGTCAACAAGGAAACTGGCGTCTACACCTCTCCACGTCAGCAGGGTGCTGGTATTGTGGATACGGCAGCGGCTATTTCTACCGGCCTCTATGTGACAGGGGATAATCAATATCCTAGCGTTTCCTTGGGCAATGTTCAAGACAGCTTCACTTTTGATGTTACGGTTCATAATATCACGGATAAGGACCGGACGCTGAAGATGATTGTCAATACCAATACGGATGCGGTTAAGGATGGCTACTTTACCCTGACACCTCGCAAATTAACTGAAACAGTCTGGCCAGAAGTTACTGTCAAGGCTCACAGCAGCCAGAAAGTGACGGTCAAGGTAAATACTGCTAAGTTTGCGGAAGAGTTGATCAAGCAGATGCCGAATGGCTATTTCCTAGAAGGCTTTGTCCGCTTTGTCGATCCAGCGGATGATGGCGATGTGGTTAGTCTGCCATTTATGGGCTTCCGTGGGCAATTCCAAGATCTTCCAGCTGTAGAAAGACCAATCTATAATCTGGTCCAAGAAGGTAAGTCAGGCTTCTATTACCCAGTGCCAAAGGACAAGAGTATCCTGTCTGATGACAATGTCTCTTCCCTTGTGACAGAGTCAAATGATACACTCTACTCTACCGGTCGAACAGCTGCTCGCAGCTCAATTGTACTGGGAACTGCAGAAAATGCAGATGGTAAGCATGTGCTGCAGCTAGGAGCGGATGGCAAGATTCGCCTGGCCTTTTCACCTAATGGAGATGGTAATCAAGACAGCATCCAGTATCGGACAGTTCTCTATCGCAATATCAATAATCTGACAGCTAGTGTCTATACGGCAGATGATACGGACTATCGCTTCCCAATCTGGCAGAGCAGCACGATTAGAGAAGGCCGCAAGAACTATTATAGTGGTCAGTCAGACAATCCTAAGTCCTACCTACTGGAAGATACATATTGGGATGGTCGTGATAGCAAGGGTGAGAAGTTGGAAGATGGCCTCTATACCTATGTGGTTCGCTATACTCCAGATGTACCAGGTGCTAAAGAGCAGCAGATTAGCTTTAAGCTGCAGATTGATACTCAGAAACCTCTGATTAGCTCAGGCTATATCAGTACCAAGGATGGTGCGGAAACCTTTACGGCTCGCAAGCCAAAAGATGTCGGCAACGGCGGTATTTTGAGAGAACAGGTCTTCTATCTGCAGGCAGATGAAAAAGGGAAAGAGACCTATAAAGCCGTGGATGATTTTGGCATTGAGCGTGATTACGAGCGTCGGGTTTACATCTCAGCCAATGCGGATGGCAGCTACACCTTGCCAAAAGGAGTGGACAAGTCTAAGATCTTCTATGTGGTAGAGGACTATGCAGGCAACCGTGATGCCATAGCTTTGTCAGAGCTAGTCAGTGCTGAAAATGATGGGCGTATCCGTGTCGCTCTGGTGGATGCCAATACGCATCAAGATGTATCTTCAACCTTTGTCTATCGAATCAAGGATAGCAAGGGTAAGTATGTTGAACTGGACAAGGGCAAGCAAATCAATGCTCTGCCATTTGGCCGCTATACAGCAGAGATCTTTACTTATGATAAGGATGAGCTTCGTTTCTACAGCGCTCTGACTCAGGAGTTTGAGCTGACAGCCCAAGATAGCTTTAAGACGATTGAGTTTCTAGTTAAGAAGCTGGTCTTTGCACCGGTCAGCATTGCCTTTGATCAAGCTGTTCCGAAGAATACTCAAGTGGTTCTCAAGAATAACAATGGCGATGTCTATACGCTTCCAGCAGAACTGTTTGGCAAGCATGCCTTTGGAAGATCCGTAGCAGCTGGATTCTACTCTGTCTTTGTCAACCTACCGACTGGCTACGAGCTCTGGGAAAGTGAGCCGACTGTTGAGGTCAAAGAGGGCAAGAATAACCTACTCAAGCTAGGAGTTATCGTCAAGTCAGGCTTGCTGGCAGCTGTCAATCAGCAGTCTAATCTGGTCGGCACTGCTCAGTATTACAATGCTTCTTCAGCGAAGCGCACGGCCTACGACCAAGCCTATCAAGCAGCCAAGGAAGCTTTGACAAGCAAACTGACCCAAACGCAAGTTGATGCCGTAAGAAGTAAGCTTGAAACAGCAACTGCTGATCTAGACGGTAAGGACTCTGATATTGCTGCGGTTAAAGCAGCTGTGGAAGCTTATGCAGCTACCACTAAGACAGGAGCTTATGCCAATGCTAAGGATAGGACTCGCCGTACTTATGACAAGGCCTTCCAAGCAGTGTCTCTGCTCTTGGTGCAGGACAAGGTGACCCAGGAGCAAATCGATACTGCGATCGCTCAGCTGACTACAGCTGAGAAGAAGCTGGATGGCAAGGCGACTAACTTTACTAATCTCAAGAAGCTAGTCGATGATGAGGTACATTACCAAGCCATCAGCAATAAGTTTATCTATGCGACTGACACGGTGAAGGCGGCTTATCTAGAGGCCTATGCTGAGGCAAAGGCAGTCTTGGCAGATCCAGGTGCCAGCCAGGAAGATGTCAAAGCAGCCATTGCCAACCTCAGAGAGGCAAAAAGAAAACTCGATGGCAGAAAGCCAAGAGTTGTAAGACCGAAAAAGCCTAAACAAGTCTAATTGGTTTTCAAGTCAGTTAAAAATCCTTCAAGTTGAAACTTGAGGGATTTTTCGATAAGTATTTTACATTGGCTCTATTTTCTGCTATAATCTTTTTTAGAAAGAATTCTCATTGTCTACTTTTTAGCGAGTTCGGGATAGTGTGAGCCGGATAGGGAAGCAGTGCAGATGGCGCTTTCGGTTATAATTTCAAAAGCAATGAAGTAATAAATTAGGGTGGAACCGCGTCTTGACGCCCCTAGGTGAATAGCCTAGGACTGTCGGATGTGGTTCTTTTGCGTACTGAGTCTATTGTTCGAAAGAAAGGAGATTCGTGGAGAACTTTTATCTTGTAAAAGACGAGAACCAATTAGCAGCTTTTCGAGATTTCGTCGCAAAGAATGCCGCAAAGTTGCAGGATTATCTAGCTTTTTTAAAAGACGAGTTTGCGGTTTATGATTTACCGCAAGCCATCATTTGGTCCGATTTTGATTCTGCTACGCAGATCATTCGGGAAATTCCTGTACCAGCCTATACAAATGATAGGCGGATGGTTATGACTCCCGAATTGACGGTTTGGAAAGATTTATATCTTCTTCAGTTGGAGAATTACGAGTCCTCTCACCAAACTCAAGCAATAGCAAACCACTATCAGTCTTTGTCTGAAAATTCTCTCTTGCAGATTGTGGGCCATGAGTTAGCTCATTGGTCGGAGCATTTTTTAGATGATTTTGATGGATACGGTGCCTATATCTGGTTTGAAGAAGGGATGGTTGAGTATATTAGCCGCAAGTATTTCTTTACAAATGAGGAATTTCGAGTGGAAAAAGCTTGTAATCAGTCTCTCGTAAAGCTCTTTCAGAAAAAGCACGGTTGGCACTCATTGAATGATTTCGGCACTTCAACTTATCAAGGGAATTATGCTAGTATTTTTTACGAATACTGGCGCAGTTTTTTGACAGTTGACAAGCTAGTAGAAAATCTAGGCAGTGTGCAAGCGGTCTTTGATTTTTATCATCGGTGGGCAAATACAGATAAAACACTTCCCTTGTTGGATTGGTTCATACAGCAGAAAATAATAGACAAAGAGATATAAACAAACTAAAGGAGTAAAAAATGTCTAAGAAATTAACATTTCACCTCGCCAAAGTCAATTGCGAACCTAAAGGTTCGATTGACTAACGACAACCGCTATGGGGCGGTTTGTCTAGGCGATGTACTAGCTTTTCAAAAGGGAAATAATCGTTCCCTTTTGAACACTTCGCAAGAATCTCAAGAAACTAAAGGAGTAACTAATGTCTAAGAAACTTACCTTTCAAGAAATAATTTTGACTTTACAGCAGTTCTGGAATGATCAGGGTTGTATGCTCATGCAGGCTTATGACAATGAGAAGGGGGCGGGAACGATGAGTCCCTATACCTTCCTGCGGGCTATTGGGCCAGAGCCTTGGAATGCGGCTTATGTCGAGCCGTCTCGCCGGCCAGCAGATGGCCGTTATGGGGAAAATCCTAACCGTCTTTATCAGCACCACCAATTTCAGGTGGTTATGAAGCCTTCTCCAAGCAATATTCAAGAACTTTATTTGCAGTCTTTGGAACTCTTGGGTATCAATCCACTGGAGCATGATATTCGCTTTGTCGAGGATAACTGGGAAAATCCGTCAACCGGCTCGGCTGGTCTGGGCTGGGAAGTTTGGCTGGATGGTATGGAAATCACTCAGTTCACTTATTTCCAGCAGGTCGGAGGTCTGCCAACTCAGCCGGTGACTGCTGAGGTGACTTATGGTCTGGAGCGTCTGGCTTCTTATATCCAGGAAGTAGACTCTGTCTATGATATTGAGTGGGCTGATGGCGTTAAGTATGGCGAAATTTTCACGCATCCTGAGTATGAGCATTCCAAGTACAGCTTTGAGGTCAGCGATCAAGACTTGCTCTTGGGGAATTTTGAAAAGTTTGAAGCGGAAGCCAAGCGCTGTCTGGACGAGCATCTGGTGCACCCGGCCTATGACTATGTTCTCAAATGCTCGCATACCTTTAACCTCTTGGATGCGCGTGGCGCTGTATCTGTGACTGAGCGGGCTGGCTATATCGCTCGTATCCGGAATTTAGCACGTGTCGTGGCCAAGACCTTTGTGGCTGAGCGCAAGCGTCTGGGCTATCCGCTTTTGGATGCAGAGACTCGCGATAAACTCTTGGCAGAGGAGGGAGAATAATCATGGTAAAAAATTTATTAGTTGAATTAGGCTTGGAGGAAATGCCAGCCTATGTCGTGACACCGAGCATGAAGCAGCTGCGCGACAAGATGGGAGCCTTCCTGACAGACCATCGTCTGACCTTTGAGAAGATTGAAATGTTCTCAACGCCTCGCCGTTTGGCGGTGCGCGTGGTTGGCTTGGCGGACAAGCAGTCTGATTTGACAGAAGATTTCAAAGGTCCTTCTAAGAAAATTGCTCTGGATGAAGATGGGAACTTTACCAAGGCTGCAGAAGGCTTTGTCCGTGGCAAGGGTTTAACGGTTGATGACATTACTTTCCGCGAAATCAAAGGTGAAGAATACGTCTATGTGACCAAGGAAGAAATCGGTCGCCCTGTAGAAGAGATCATCCCAGCAGTGACAGAAGTTCTGCAAGCCCTGACCTTCCCTGTCAGCATGCACTGGGCCAACAACACCTTTGAATACATCCGCCCGGTCCACACCTTGACTGTACTCTTAGATGAGCAGGCCTTTGACTTGGATTTCTTGGATATCAAGAGCGGCCGTACTAGCCGAGGACACCGCTTCCTGGGTCAAGAAACGGAGATTGCTTCAGCAGATTCTTATGAAGATGACCTACGGGCTCAGTTTGTCATTGCCAGTCCTCTTGAGCGGGGAGATATGATTGTCGAGCAGATTCGAGCACTTGAAGAGGAGCACGGAGTTTCTATCGAGATTGACGAAGACCTACTCAATGAAGTGTTGAATCTGGTAGAATATCCAACTGCTTTTCTAGGTAATTTTGATGCCAAATATTTAGAGGTGCCTGAGGAAGTCTTGGTAACTTCCATGAAAGAGCACCAGCGTTATTTTGTTGTGCGCGATGCTGAAGGCAAACTTTTGCCGCACTTCATCTCTGTCCGCAATGGGAATGCAGAGCATTTAGAAAATGTCATCAAGGGAAATGAGAAAGTCTTGGTGGCTCGTCTGGAAGACGGGGAATTCTTCTGGCGGGAAGACCAAAAGCTGGCTATTGCTGACTTGGTTGAAAAGCTGAGCAATGTGACCTTCCACGAAAAGATTGGCTCTCTGGCAGAGCACATGGAGCGAACTGGCAAGATTGCTGCTCTCTTGGCACAAGAGGCAGGATTGGATGCTGATGAGACAGCTGACTTGGCTCGTGCAGCGGCTATTTATAAGTTTGATTTGCTGACTGGCATGGTTGGGGAATTTGATGAGCTGCAAGGTATCATGGGTGAAAAGTATGCTCTTCTGGCTGGTGAGAATGCTACGGTGGCAGCTGCCATTCGGGAGCACTATATGCCGACTTCAGCCGATGGCGAATTGCCTGACACCAAGGTCGGAGCAGTCTTGGCTCTGGCTGATAAGCTGGATACCATTCTGTCCTTCTTCTCAGTTGGGCTGATTCCGAGCGGTTCCAATGACCCGTATGCACTACGCCGTGCGACTCAGGGTGTTGTGCGTATCTTGGACAAGTTTGGCTGGAACATTGACTTGGCTCAGCTTCTTGGTCGACTTTACGAACTCAAGTTTGATAGTCTAAGCTATGAAAATCAAGAGGCAGTGCTGGACTTCTTCCGTGCCCGTGTTGAGAAGATGATGGATCGCAGCATTCCGAAAGACATTGTTACGTCTGTTCTTCAAAGCACTCACTTCGTTGTACGCGATTTGGTAGAAACAGCTGCGCTTCTAGCAGAAAAAGCTCAGGAAGCCAACTTCAAGTCAGCAGTCGAAAGCCTGTCTCGGGTCTTCAATCTAGCTGAGAAAGCCCAAGGGCAGACAGCTGTCAATCCAGCTCTCTTTGAAAATCAAGAGGAAAAAGATTTGGCAGCTGCTATTGAAGCAGTGGAGCTGACGGCAGACTTAGCTGCCAATCTGGACCAACTCTTTGCTCTCAGTCCAGTTATCGATGCTTTCTTTGACCATACCATGGTTATGGCAGAAGATGAAGCTGTGCGTAACAACCGCCTAGCTCTCCTAGCTTCATTGACGGCTAAGGCGGGACAGCTGGCCCAGTTTAATCAAATTAATACGAAATAAAAGGTAAGAGAGGTAGAATCATGGATCCTAAAAAAATTGAACGCATCAACGAACTGGCTAAAAAGAAAAAAACGGAAGGTTTAACTGCTGAGGAAAAAGTGGAACAAGCCAAGCTTCGTGAAGAGTATATCGAAGGCTACCGTCGCTCTGTTCGCCATCACATCGAAGGTATCAAGATTGTTGATGAGGATGGCAATGATGTGACACCTGAGAAATTGCGTCAAGTTCAGCGCGAGAAAGGTCTTCATGGCCGCAGTCTGGATGACCCAGAGTCTTAAGTAGATATAAAAAAATCCCTCGCTAGGAAGCTAGAAAGTTCCTGTCGAGGGGTTCTTTTATTCTTGTTTACGTTTTTTCAAAATGCGGAGGGCTACATAGATGCAGCTAACGATGATTGCTACATCCAGCCAGAAAATCCAAGGCTCTGTGATACGGAAAAAGAAATAAGCAGCGATGGCAATAATGAGGGACAGAATGCCTAAATCCATTTTTTCTTTGAGATTGAGTCTCATAGGTCTTCTTCCTCCTTTTTTTGTGCTTGACGAATCTTTCCTTTGGCAATGAAATGCATCATCAGTCCAAATCCAAGTCCTGCGGCTAATCCAGTTATAATGAGTTTAGGCTGAAGCAAAACTTGTAGGATATCTTTCTTTTCCATGACAGCTATCATGATGCTAAAGAGAGGGTAAAAGAGCAGCCAATAAGAGAAGCCTGCTTTGAGGCCAGCATGTTTCATAGCTTTCTCTTCTTTTTCATCCTGAAGTCCTAGCTCTAGATCATCAATTCCTTTGCGCCGTGCTTGGATGACTATATAGACACAGAAGCTGAGGATAAGGATTTCCAGCAGGATAGGATAGGCAACAGCGATAATTTTGGGCCAGCGAAAGGCTAGGGGAAAGGCGATGGCATTGCCAAAAATCAGAATAAAGAAAAGCCAAATAAAGCCTATATTTCCTAGATGCTCAGCCTGTTGGCGCTTTTGCTCGTCCAAAGGTCCAGTAATACCGTAAAATCGTTTAATCATCTTGTCTGAGAATGTTTCTTTTTTCATGTTTGTGTCCTTTCTTTAGGTATGAATGTTGCTGCAGGGAAAAATTCTTAGTCCTCTGAATCTTCATCTGTCAGCTGGGGTTCCCAAAAGAGGGCGTTGAGGTCAGTATCCAGCGCTCTAGCCAGATTGATACAGAGCTCGAGGGTGGGGTTGTATTTGTTGTTTTCAATCATATTGATAGTTTGCCGCGATACCCTGATAGACTTGGCCAACTCTAGCTGAGACATCTTTTTTTCTTTTCGAAATTCTTTGACACGATTCATTACACCCTTCCTTTCTAATTCTATAACTGATAACTTTCAGTAAGTTTGTCAGTTATATTTGACTTTTATTTTATGCTAGTATAATACTTTTCGGAAAAAGTGTCAAGTATATCTGACAAAAAATTTAAAAAAGGATTTCATCCGCTTACTTTTTCTTTTAAATTTTTTTTTGCTTTTGAATGTGATATAATAAGTAAGATATGACAAACGAATTTCATCACATTACAGTTCTTCTTCATGAAACGGTTGACCAGCTAGCTGTTAAGCCTGACGGCATCTATGTTGATGCGACCCTTGGGGGTGCTGGTCACAGCGAATATCTTTTGAGTCAGCTCGGAGATGAGGGGCATCTCTATGCCTTTGATCAGGACCAGACAGCTATTGACAATGCTAAAAAGCGCTTGGCTCCTTATGTAGAGCGGGGGATGGTGACCTTTATCAAGGACAATTTTCGCCATCTCAAGAGCCGTTTGCAAGAAGCTGGTGTGGAAGAAATTGATGGGATTTGTTATGACTTAGGCGTTTCCAGCCCTCAGCTGGATCAGCGTGAGCGTGGTTTCTCCTATAAACAGGATGCGCCTTTGGATATGCGCATGAACCGCGAGGCAGCCTTGACAGCTTTTGAGGTTGTCAATCATTATAGTTATCAGGATTTAGTACGAATCTTTTTTAAATACGGCGAAGACAAGTTTTCTAAGCAGATTGCTCGCAAGATTGAGCAGGCTAGAAGTGTCAAGCCTATAGAAACAACGACAGAACTGGCTGAAATTATCAAGTCGGCTAAGCCAGCTAAGGAGCTGAAGAAGAAAGGTCATCCAGCCAAGCAGATTTTTCAGGCCATTCGGATTGAGGTTAATGATGAACTGGGAGCGGCGGATGAGTCTATTCAGCAAGCAATTGATTTGCTGGCGGTGGACGGCCGGATTGCGGTCATTACCTTTCATTCGCTGGAAGACCGCCTGACCAAGCAGCTTTTCAAAGAGGCGTCGACAGTGGATGTTCCTAAAGGCTTGCCCTTCATTCCTGATGAACTGCAGCCTAAGCTGGAGCTGGTCAGCCGCAAACCAATTTTACCAAGCAAAGAAGAATTAGAAAGCAATAACCGGGCTCATTCCGCCAAGCTGCGCGTGGCCCGTAAGATACACAAGTGAGGAAGAAATGTCAGAAAAAAGACCAAACCCGCTTCAAGATCAGATGCGAAAATTTTCCCGAGTTGAGAAGGCCTTTTACGGCTCTATCGTTTTGACTGCCATTATTTTAGCGGTCAGTATCGTCTTTATGCAGACCAAACTATTGCAGGTAGATCGGGATTTGACGGAAGTCAATACACAGATCGAAGCGGAGCAGACAGAGCTGGCCGACATCAAGCAGGAAGTCAATGAACTGACCCGCTATGAAAGGCTGTCCCAGCTAGCCAGCTCTCAGGATATGAAACTCCAGAAGGGAAATCGTAAAACAGTGAGTTCAACGGATGAAGAATAAAATTTTTGAAAAAATTAAAAAATACGCCCTGAAAAATAGGCAAACCCCTGAATACAATCGGCGGCAAGTGGGAAAGAGCATGAGCATCTTAGCTATCTTTCTCTTTTTCGTTTTCTTGATTAATTTTGCCATTATTATCGGAACAGACCAGAAGTTCGGTGTTAATCTATCAAAAGGTGCAGAAGTTGTCCATCAAAAGACGGTCACAGTCGCTGCCCGGCGGGGAACTATCTATGACCGAAATGGAGTTCCCATTGCGGAGGATGCCACGACTTATAATGTCTATGCCATTATTGACAAGAGTTACAAGTCAGCTACCGGCAAGATTCTCTATGTGGAAGAATCCCAGTATGATAAGGTGGCAGAGATTTTCAATCAATACCTAGAGTTGGATAAGGACTACGTCAAAACCCAGCTGTCGCAGAAAAATCTCAAGCAGGTTTCCTTCGGGGCACAGGGTAATGGCATTACCTACAGTAATATGAATGCCATGCGGGAAGCCTTTGAAGCTGCTGGTATTGAAGGGATTGACTTTACTACCAGTCCTAACCGCAGTTATAATAACGGTGTGTTTGCTTCCCAGTTTATCGGTCTTGCTCAGCTGCAGGAGGATAAGGAAGGCAATAAGACTCTGAAAGGGACTTCTGGCATGGAGCAGGCACTGGATAGGATTCTTGCTGGTCAGAATGGGATTGTGACCTATGAAAAAGACCGAAACGGTAATGTTGTACCTGGGTCAGAAAAGGTCTCTGTACAGGCAGAAGATGGCAAGGATGTTTATACAACGCTGTCAGCTGATTTGCAAACCTACCTAGAAACGCGGATGAATGCCTTCCAGGAAAAGGTTAAAGGCAAGTTTGTCAATGCAACCTTGGTCAGTGCCAAGACCGGCGAAATCCTAGCCACTTCTCAACGGCCGACCTATAATGCAGATACTAAGGAAGGCTTGAATGAGAAAAATCTGGGCAACTGGAACACCATGCTCTATCAAGGCCAGTACGAGCCTGGTTCTACCATGAAAGTCATGACTCTGGCTTCAGCTATTGATAATGGCAGCTTTAATCCTCATGATACTTTTGACAGTAGAGAGTACAAGGTTATGGATGCGACCATTCGAGACTGGAACGTCAACATGGGGATTTCAGAAGGGGAAACCCTGACCTTTGCCCAAGGATTTACCTATTCCAGTAACGTCGGTATGACTATTCTAGAGCAGAAGATGGGCAATGACAAGTGGCTAGACTACTTGAGTAAGTTTAAGTTTGGTCTGCCGACCCGCTTCGGGATGGGGAATGAAACCTATGGCTCCTTGCCAGGTGATAACTATGTTACGATTGCCATGAGTTCTTTCGGTCAAGGGATTGGTGTGACCCAGGTGCAGATGCTGCGCGCCTTCTCGTCCGTTGCCAATGATGGTGTCATGGTTGAGCCTAAGTTTATCAATGCTATCCATGATCCTAAAACCAATACAGCTCGTAAGACTGCGACGGAAATTATCGGAAATCCTGTCTCAGAAAAAGCAGCTCAAACCACTCGGGATTATATGGTTCAAGTCGGAACAGACCCCTACAAAGGAACCCTGAATGTCGGTGGCGAGCCTGTTATTCAAGTGGCTGGTCAGAATGTAGCTGTTAAGTCAGGGACCGCTCAGATCTCTTCTGAAAATGGTTATCTAGAGGGTGAGAATGACAATATCTATTCAGTTGTTGCCATGACGCCGGCAGAAAATCCTGAATTTATCATGTATGTGACTGTTCAGCAGCCTGAGGAAAAATTCCAGCCAATATTCTGGCAGGAAGTGGTCAATCCGGTCTTGGAAGAAGCAGTCGCTCTCAAAGACAGCCTTAATCTGACAACGGAGGCAACTCCAGCTCTTGAAACAGTCACTGAAGAAACCAGTTATAAAATGCCGTCCGTAGAAAAACTGACCAAGCAACTAGGTCTGAAAAATCAAATCAGTCCTGGCGGTCTGGCAGATGAATTGAGCCGCAACCTAGTCCAGCCAATTGTTCTGGGAACAGGTGGCAAGATTAAAAAAGTATCTGTCAAAGAGGGTAAAAATCTCAAGGCTAATCAACAGGTTTTGATCTTGTCAGATGATTTAGAAAGTCTGCCTGATATGTACGGCTGGACCAAGGCAAATGTCGAACGTTTTGCCAAGTGGCAGGACATCGAAGTCACTTTCAAAGGAGAGGGCTCTAAGGTCGTCAAGCAGAGCGAGAAGACCAATACTTCGCTGAAAAATCTCAAGAAAATAACAATTACAATGGGAGACTAATATGCTTATTGCTCTTATTGCAGGAATCGTAACTTTTATCCTAACTATCATCGGCATTCCTGCCTTTATTCGTTTTTACCATAAGGCTCGTATCACAGGCCAACAAATGCACGAAGATGTCAAGCAGCATCAGGCCAAGGCCGGAACACCAACCATGGGTGGTACTGTCTTTCTCTTGACATCTGTTCTGGCCAGCTTTGTTATCGGTTTGATTTCGCATCAGCTGTCCAACGGCCTCATCATGATTCTTTTTATCTTGGTCCTGTATGGTGTTGTCGGCTTTTTGGATGACTTCCTCAAGGTGTTTCGTAAGATCAATGAGGGTCTTAATCCCAAGCAGAAACTATTTCTGCAGCTGGTCGGCGGAGTTGTCTTTTACTTCTTTTACAATCAGCACGGGGCAGGTGACTATCTAAATGTCTTCACCGTTCCTGTCCATCTGGGCTTCCTCTATGTCTTTTTCGTCCTTTTTTGGCTGATTGGCTTCTCCAATGCTGTCAATCTGACGGATGGAATTGATGGTTTGGCCAGTATCTCGGTGGTCATCAGCTTGGTGGCCTATGCTGTGATTGCTGTCGAGCAGAAGCGTTTTGATATTTTGATTGTCATCATCAGTATGATTGGTGGCTTGCTAGGCTTCTTTGTTTTCAACCATAAGCCTGCTAAAATCTTCATGGGAGATGTAGGAAGCTTGGCTTTGGGTGGTATGCTGGCTGCTATCTCTATTTCCCTTCACCAAGAGTGGACCCTGCTCTTGATTGGTATTGTCTATGTATTTGAGACGACTTCTGTCATGATGCAGGTGACCTACTTCAAGTTAACTGGTGGCAAGCGGATTTTCCGGATGACTCCAGTTCATCATCACTTTGAGCTGGGTGGCCTAACTGGCCACGGCAAGGAGTGGAGCGAGTGGAAGGTCGATTTCTTCTTCTGGGGAATCGGTATTGTGGGCAGTCTCTTGACCCTGGCTATCCTATATCTATAGCAAGAAGCGAGTCTCTGGCTCGCTTTTCTGCTTCTTAGATTTGAGGGTAAGCAGGATGGTTATTTTTTTGGTATAATAGTTAGGATAATAGAATAGAGGACAATATGAAATTTACAGAATTTAAGTTTAAAGATTATATTCAGGAAGCGCTTAGGGATTTGAACTTCGTTGAAGCGACTCCAGTCCAAGAAAAGCTGATTCCTGTGGTATTGTCAGGTCGGGATTTGGTTGGCGAGTCCAAGACAGGCTCTGGTAAGACCCACACGTTTTTGCTGCCGATCTTTCAAATGCTGGATGAGGAAGCAGACAGCGTTCAGGCTGTTATTACAGCCCCAAGTCGGGAGCTGGCAGCGCAGATTTATCAGGCCGCTCGTCAGTTAGCTAGTTTTTCTGAAAAAGAGATTCGGGTGGCCAATTATGTCGGTGGAACTGACAAGGCTCGTCAGATTGGGAAGTTAGAGTCCAGTCAGCCTCATATCGTCATCGGAACGCCGGGGCGGATTTATGACTTGGTAGAGTCTGGCGACTTGGCCATTCACAAGGCCAAGACCTTTGTCGTTGACGAGGCAGATATGACACTGGACATGGGCTTTTTGGCGACGGTTGATAAGATTGCAGGCCGGTTGCCAAAAGACCTGCAGTTTCTTGTTTTTTCAGCGACCATTCCACAGAAGCTTCAGCCTTTTTTGAAAAAATACCTGTCTAATCCAGTCATTGAGCAGATTAAGACCAAGACGGTCATTGCCGACACCATTGAAAACTGGCTCTTGTCAACCAAGGGACGAGACAAGAATGCCCAGATATATCAAATCAGTCAACTCCTGCAGCCTTATCTGGCCATGATTTTCGTCAATACCAAGACGAGGGCAGATGAGCTGCACAGCTATCTGACAGCCCAAGGGCTCAAAGTTGCTAAAATTCATGGAGATATTGCTCCGCGGGAGCGCAAGCGTATCATGAATCAGGTCAAAAATCTGGATTTTGAGTACATTGTCGCTACTGACTTGGCAGCGCGGGGGATTGATATCGAAGGTGTCAGCCATGTTATCAACGATGCCATTCCTCAGGACTTGTCTTTCTTTGTCCATCGGGTAGGCCGGACCGGCCGTAATGGTCTTCCCGGCACAGCCATTACTCTCTACCAGCCGAGTGACGACTCAGATATTCGGGAGTTGGAAAAGATGGGGATTAAGTTCGTTCCCAAGATGATAAAAGATGATGAGTTTCAGGATTCCTACGATCGAGACCGTCGGGCCAATCGGGAAAAGAGCCGGGAGAAGCTGGATACGGAAATGCTGGGGCTGGTCAAGAAGAAAAAGAAAAAAATCAAACCAGGCTACAAGAAAAAAATCCAGTGGGCTGTTAACGAAAAGCGCCGCAAGACCAAGCGAGCAGAGAATCGTGCACGTGGCCGGGCAGAACGTAAGGCTAAGCGCGAAACCTTTTAGTGATATACTTTTCTTATCGCTGTGATAAGAAAAATATATTAGTCTTTATGAGATAGATATGATAGACTAGTGAAACTAGTCTATTTTTATATTGGGCTTAGTGTGGCTTATTTGATATTTAGGAACACGAGATTTGCACTAGCTACTCACGTTTTGACTGCTAAAAGACAGTAAAAGCGAAGCAAATTCTTTGTTTTGTTCCAGAATTGTGTTAAAATATTTCATTATCAAGAAAAGGAAGTAATAATGGCGGTTACAACTTATCTTCTGACAACTGGTTGGTATGAGGAGTTCCTCAAGTTCATTCCAGATGGTAAATTATTTAGTTTAAGGGCTGTTTTTGAGGCTATTCCCGGTATTTTGCAAAATCTGCCAATCACCCTTCTCTTGACGGTGGGTGGTGCAGTCTTTGGTATTTTGCTTGCCATGGTTTTTGCTGTCGTCAAGATTAATCGGGTTAAAGTCCTGTATCCGATTCAGGCTTTCTTTGTCAGCTTTCTGAGAGGAACACCTCTTCTGGTCCAGCTCATGCTGACCTATTTTGGGATTCCTTTATTGCTCAAGGCCATCAATCAGAAGTATGGTACAAGCTTTAATATCAACGAGATCCCAGCGTCTGTCTTTGCGATTGTTGCCTTTGCTTTCAACGAAGCGGCTTATGCCAGTGAGACCATCCGGGCAGCAATCTTGTCCGTAGATCCGGGAGAAATCGAGGCTGCTCGCAGCTTAGGGATGACCAACAAGCAGGTTTATATGCGTGTCATTATCCCCAATGCAGCAGTAGTGGCGACACCTAGTCTGATTAATTCCCTGATTGGCTTAACCAAGGGAACTTCTCTGGCCTTTAGTGCCGGTGTAGTGGAAATTTTTGCCAAGGCACAGGCTATCGCGGGGGCGGACTACCGTTACTTTGAGCGTTTTATTTCGGTTTCGCTGATTTATTGGGCAGTCAATATTCTCATTGAGCAACTTGGTCGCTGGATTGAAAAGATGATGGATATTAAACAGCCGGATAAATTTGAATCGCTTCAGCAAGCAGAAGGAGAAGGAATCTGATGATTAATATTTCACATTTAAGTAAGACTTTTTCAGGTCAAAAGGTTCTGGATGATCTCAGTTTGGACATTCAAAAAGGTGAAGTAGTGGCTTTGATTGGCTCTTCAGGTGCTGGGAAGTCAACTTTCCTCCGCAGTCTCAACTATCTGGAACAGCCTGATAGCGGAAAGATTACTATCGACGGCTTCAAAGTGGATTTTTCAAGGATTTCCAAAGATGAGATTTTGCTACTGCGCCGCAAGCTAGCCATGGTTTTTCAGCAGTTCAACCTCTTTTCCCGTCGGACAGCTCTGGAAAATGTCAAGGAAGGTCTGCTGGTAGTTAAGAAACTGTCAGACCAAGAAGCGACTAAGATAGCCAAGGAAGAGTTAGCAAAAGTTGGCTTGTCAGACCGAGAAAATCACTATCCTAGACATTTGTCAGGCGGACAGAAGCAGAGGGTAGCCTTGGCAAGGGCTTTAGCTATGAAGCCAGATGTTCTTTTGCTAGACGAGCCGACCTCAGCCTTGGATCCCGAGTTGGTCGGAGAAGTAGAGAAATCAATCGCTGATGCAGCCAAGTCTGGCCAAACCATGATTCTGGTCAGTCATGATATGTCCTTTGTCGCTCAGGTTGCGGATAGAGTACTCTTTTTGGACAAGGGGAAAATCATAGAGTCTGGGACACCAGATGAAATTATCCATCAACCAAAGGAAGAAAGAACCAAGGAATTTTTTGCTAGTTACAAACGGACCTATATTTGATATAATAGAGACAGTGAAGGCTCAGTTGGCTAGACCAGCTGAGTTTGTTTTCAGTCTTAGCATACTGTGGGGCAGGCTTTCTTGTCTAGTGGGTGTTTTATATTGACGGCTAGATTTGGAATTGTTCCCTTTCTATGCACTATGAGGCTGATTGACCTTTGAGGAGTTGACATGTTAGATCAAATATTTGCACTTTATATCGAGAGCTTGCTTTATACAGCAGTCGGTGTAGGGATCATTGCGGGTTTATGGATTGGACTGCGGATGATTCGCCGCAAGGACAAGACAGCCAAGGAGCGCCAGAGTCATCTGTATGATGTCCTTCTGATTGTCATTATGACGATTCCAGTCCTGTCTTTTGCGACGTTGGGCCTGCTCATTGTCCTAAAAGCTTAAATGCTTGTAAAACTGTAGAAAAGTTGTTAGAATAATTCTAGTTACAACAAGGAGAAAGAAAAGTTATGTACGATACAATTATTATTGGAGCTGGGCCTGCTGGCATGACAGCTGCCCTCTATGCAGCCCGCAGCAACCTAAAAGTTGCCCTGCTGGAGCGCGGTATTCCTGGTGGTCAGATGAACAATACTGCTGACATTGAAAACTATCCAGGCTATGCTAATATCAGCGGTCCTGAGCTAGCAGAGAAAATGTTTGAGCCTCTTGAGAATCTGGGTGTTGAACATCTATTTGGCCTAGTAGAGAAAATTGAAGACCGAGGTGATTTCAAGGAAATCATCACAGAGGATGAGCGTTTTGAAGCTAAAACAGTCATCATTGCTTCTGGTGCCAATCATCGTCATCTGGGGGTTCCTGGCGAGGAAGACTACAACAGCCGCGGCGTTTCCTACTGTGCGGTCTGTGATGGCGCATTTTTCCGTGATGAAGACCTATTGGTTGTCGGTGGTGGTGACTCGGCTGTAGAGGAGGCTATTTTCCTGACGCGCTTTGCAAAAAGTGTGACCATTGTCCACCGTCGAGATGAGTTGCGAGCACAAAAGGTGCTGCAGGATCGCGCCTTTGCCAACGAAAAGATTCGCTTTGTCTGGGATTCTGTGGTGGAAAGTATCCATGGTGATGAACGTAAGGTGACTGGTGTAACCTTCAAGAATGTCAAGACAGGTGAGGTTAGTCAGGCAGAGTTTCGCGGTATCTTTATCTATGTTGGCCTAGATCCAGTTAGTGAATTTGCTGCGGACTTGGGCATCACTGATGAGGCTGGCTGGATTCTGACGGATCATCAGATGAAGACATCTGTAGCTGGCATCTACGCTGTTGGTGATGTTCGCCAGAAAGACCTGCGCCAGATTACGACAGCTGTTGGCGATGGTGCCATTGCCAGTCAGGAAGCCTACAAATACCTTACAGAGCAAGCATAAAAATATAAGCTAAGCAAGTGTGTCTATTCAAGTGAGTTGACAGGATTTGCTTAGCTTTTTTGGAATTATGATATAATATAAGGTATCTAGCATAAAGGAGCAAGAAGATGTACCCAGATGATAGTTTAACGCTGCACACTGATTTGTACCAAATCAACATGATGCAGGTTTATTTCAAGCAAAATATTCACAACAAGCATGCAGTTTTTGAAGTTTTTTTCCGTAAGAATCCTTTTAATAACGGCTACGCGGTCTTTGCGGGCTTGGAAAGAATTATTTCCTATCTCAATAATCTGACCTTCAGCCAGAGCGATTTAGATTATTTGCAAACCCTGGGCTATCACGGAGAGTTTCTGGATTATTTGCGAAATCTCAAGATGAGCCTGACCGTAAGGTCTGTTCAGGAAGGTGATTTGGTTTTTGCCAATGAGCCAATTGTGCAGGTAGAAGGTCCACTGGCTCAGTGTCAGCTGGTTGAGACTGCTCTGCTCAATATCGTTAATTTTCAGACCCTGATTGCTACCAAGGCAGCCCGTATACGCTCTGTCATCGAAGATGAACCTCTGATGGAGTTCGGTACGCGCCGGGCCCAGGAAATGGATGCTGCTATTTGGGGGACCAGGGCTGCGGTGATTGGCGGAGCGAACGGTACCAGTAATGTCCGGGCTGGCAAGCTCTTTGATATTCCAGTCTTGGGAACGCATGCCCATGCTCTCGTTCAAGTCTATGGAAATGATTACGAAGCCTTTAAAGCTTACGCTGGGACTCATCATAACTGTGTTTTCCTAGTAGACACCTACGATACACTGCGTCTAGGTGTTCCGGCAGCCATTCGGGTGGCGCGTGAGCTAGGAGACAAGATTAAGTTTCTGGGTGTCCGCATTGATTCGGGAGACCTTGCCTATATTTCTAAGAAGGTTCGGCAGCAATTAGATGAAGCTGGCTTCCCTGATGCTAAGATTTATGCGTCCAATGATCTGGATGAAAATACCATTCTCAACTTAAAAATGCAAAAAGCTAAGATTGATGTCTGGGGTGTGGGAACCAAGCTCATTACAGCCTACGACCAGCCGGCTTTAGGGGCGGTTTATAAGATTGTTGCTATTGAAGATGAGACTGGTGAATTACGCAATACCATCAAGCTGTCCAATAATGCTGAAAAAGTTTCTACTCCAGGAAAGAAGCAGGTTTGGCGCATTACCAGCCGTGAAAAAGGGAAGTCTGAGGGTGACTACATTACCTATGATGGCCTTGATGTCAATGGCTTGGAAGAGCTGGAAATGTTCCATCCAACCTATACCTACATTAATAAGACAGTTAAGGATTTTGATGCTGTACCGCTTTTGGTGGAGATTTTCCAAGAAGGAAATTTGGTCTATTCTCAGCTGAGCCTGACCGAAATTCAAGCCTATGCCCGTAAGGAATTTGATAAACTTTGGGACGAGTACAAGCGGGTTCTCAATCCACAGGATTATCCAGTTGACCTGGCTCGAGATATTTGGCAGGATAAGATGGACTTAATTGACCAGATGCGCAAGAAAGCCTACCAGACAGGAGCAGAAAAATGAGCCTACAAGAAGAAATTATCGCTCAACTGGGCGTCAAACCAGTGATTGACCCGGAGGAAGAAATCCGCAAGTCGGTCGACTTTCTCAAGGCTTATCTAAGAAAGCATCCTTTTTTGAAAAGCTATGTCCTGGGAATTTCTGGTGGTCAGGACTCAACCTTGGCTGGCCGCTTGGCTCAGCTGGCTGTAGAAGAAATGCGGGCTGAGACAGGCGATAATGGCTATCGTTTTATCGCTGTCCGCCTGCCTTACGGTGTTCAGGCAGATGAAGATGATGCGCAAAAGGCTCTTGCTTTTATCCAGCCTGATGTCAGTCTGACAGTTAATATCAAGGAATCTGCTGATGCTATGACAAGGGCTGTAGAGGCAACGGGAGCCAAAGTCTCTGATTTTAACAAGGGCAATATCAAGGCGCGTAGCCGTATGATTGCCCAGTATGCTTTGGCTGGTTCATACAGTGGGGCTGTCATTGGGACGGATCATGCAGCCGAAAATGTCACGGCCTTTTTCACCAAGTTTGGGGATGGCGGAGCAGATATCTTACCACTTTACCGTCTTAATAAACGTCAAGGCAAGAAGCTTTTGGCCGCCTTGGGAGCGGATCCGGCTCTCTATGAAAAGGTGCCGACAGCTGACTTGGAAGAGGAAAAACCTGGGATTGCGGATGAAGTCGCTCTAGGCGTGACCTACAATGAAATTGACGATTATCTTGAAGGTAAGTCCGTTTCAGCCCAAGCCCAAGAAACTATCGAGTCTTGGTGGCATAAAGGCCAGCACAAACGCCATTTGCCAATTACAATTTTTGACGAATTTTGGAAGTGAAAATCTCTATCGAATCTTTTTAGTCTGAGCCAAGAAATGAGGAAGCTATGAAAAAGATAGGTACACAGTTCATTGAAACCAAACGTCTTTTGCTAAGACCTTTTCTGGAATCGGATGCACAAGCTATGTATGACAACTGGGCTTCTCGTCCGGATAATTTGCTGCATGTGACCTGGGATGCTCACGAGAGTCCTGAAGTCACCAAACAGTCTATTGCTCGCTGGGTTGAGAATTATCAAAACATGGATTTTTACAAGTGGGCCATCTGCCTGAAAGAAAATCCTGATTCTGTAATCGGGGACATCAGTGTGGTGGACATGGATGAGGCAGTCAATGCTTGCGAGGTCGGTTACATTCTAAGTAAAGACTATTGGGGACAAGGATTGATGACAGAAGCTTTGAAAGCTGTTTTGAACAACCTCTTGCAAGACGCAGGTTTCAATCGTGTCACAGCAAAATTTGTAACAGCCAATCCAGCTTCTGGGCGTGTCATGGCCAAAGCTGGCATGAGCTACGAGGGCACTTTCCGTCAGGCTGTATTTCATAAAGGACAAGTCAAAGATGTTTCCGTCTATGGAATCCTAAAATCCGATTTAAAAAAGGCTAGGACTCTTTTGTCCAGCCTTTTTACTTGCGCTCCTTTTTTAAAGTTCTATAATAGATGTATAATGACAAGGAGGATTCTATGCATTCGTTAGAACAAGATTTTACAGATAAGTTGTATGCTGCTTATGAGGCCAATCCCAAGTTTGCAGCAATGGAAAATGCTATCAGTCACAATGGCCTTTTGACTTCTTTGGAGAAGCGAAGCGCTGCCGTGGAAAATACACCAGTTTTTTCACTAGATCTCACGAAAGATAAGGTCAGTGACCAGAAAGCTTCAGGGCGCTGTTGGATGTTTGCAGCTCTTAATACTTTCCGCCACAAGATGATTGCGAACTTCCAATTGGAAGATTTTGAGCTATCTCAGGCCCATACCTTCTTTTGGGATAAATATGAAAAATCCAACTGGTTCTTAGAGCAGGTGCTGGCGACAGCTGACCAAGAATTGACTAATCGCAAGGTCAAGTTTCTCTTAGACACGCCTCAGCAGGATGGCGGTCAGTGGGATATGGTTGTTTCCCTCTTTGAGAAATACGGGGTCGTACCCAAGTCGGTCTATCCAGAGTCAATCTCTTCCAGTGACAGTCGCGAGCTCAATCAGATTCTCAATAAACTCCTGCGTCAAGATGCGCAGATTTTGCGAGAATTAGCAGCGGAAGGGGCAGAATCGGCTGAACTTCAGGCCAAGAAAGAAGAACTCTTACAGGAAGTCTTTAACTTTCTAGCTATGAATTTAGGATTGCCGCCTCGCCAGTTTGACTTTTCTTATCGCGATAAGGACAATCATTTCCATAGCGAGAGCGGATTGACACCTCTGACTTTCTATCAAAAATATGTCGATCTAAAGCTAGATGACTATGTTTCTATCATCAATGCGCCGACTGCAGACAAGCCTTATGGTCGGTCCTATTCAGTTGAGATGTTGGGCAATGTCGTTGGCAGCAAGCCCGTTCGTTATTTGAATGTTGAAATGGACCGACTAAAAGAGCTGGCTATCGCTCAAATGCAGGCTGGTGAGACCGTTTGGTTTGGCTCGGATGTTGGTCAGTCTAGCAATCGCAAGGAAGGTGTTATGGCAGAGGGGATGCACGATTTCACTGCCAGCATGGATATTGGACTAACTCAGGACAAGGCTGGCCGCTTGGACTATAGCGAAAGCCTCATGACCCACGCCATGGTCTTGACAGGGGTAGACTTGGATGAAAATGGTAAGGCTAAGAAATGGAAGGTCGAAAACTCTTGGGGTGAAAAGGTTGGTAATAAGGGCTATTTCGTAGCCAGTGACGCTTGGATGGACGAATATACCTATCAAATCGTCGTCCGAAAGGAGTTTCTGACAGCCGCAGAATTAGCTGCATATGAAGCAGAGCCTCTTGTCCTAGCTCCCTGGGATCCCATGGGAGCTTTGGCAAAGTAAGCTTTGATGAGAGAATAAGAAAAGAGTAAGAATTTTTCATTCTTACTCTTTTAGTTTATATTTTAATCTTCGTCACTCTAGTCATCTCCACCGTTACCGGAAGATGAGTCGCTGTGGTTAGAAGAGTTATTGTTTGAATCACCAGAATGCTCACTGGAAGCTGATGTGTCAGAGCTAGCTTCTGTACTGTAACTGCTATAGCTAGAATAGTTATAGTACTGCTGGTTATTGTAGTAACGGTTATAGCCAGTACCACTGTTGAGGTAGACATAAGAGCCACTGCGGTAGAGACCATCTGGCATTTCCCAATCTTCTGAAGCAGAGCCGTCTTGAGCTAGGTAAAGCATCATTTCGCGGTAGACATCTGTTGCAACCTTAACCCCGTCATCAAGAATTGGTGTCAGGCGGTTAGAGTAGCCGGTCCAAACAGCCATTGAATACTTAGGCGTGTAACCAACGAAGAGCTCGTCAGGTGTAACAATGCTAGAATAGTAGTAAGGCTTGGTCAACTTAGCTAATTCATCGTCAGCATAGTTGGAGGTACCGGTCTTACCGGCCTGATAAACACCAGAAATAGCAGCGTTTGTACCTGAACCAGACTGCAAGACTGCTTTCATCATATCGGTCATCATGTAGGCTGTCGTTTCCTTCATAGCCTTGGAACCATTGTTGGAGAAGGTCTTCTCCGTTCCGTCACTGAAGACGACGCGATTGACATACTGAGGTTTGTAGTAAGTACCGCCATTGGCAAAAGCAGCATAGGCAGCAGCCATTTTTTCACTGCTGGCTCCGTACTCGTTACCGGATTTGCTGGTATTACTTGAAAAGGCATTAACATAAAACATTTCAGGATAGTTAATCCCAATACGATTTAGGAACTTGAGAGACTCATCCAGACCAACGGCTTCCAGCGTTTTCACGGCAGGAACGTTCCGGGACTCCTGAATAGCGTATTGAATCGTCATCCCGCCATAGTATTTCTTATCCCAGTTGTAGACTGGTGTGCTGGAATACGGGAAGTTATATGGAGCATCCGTGATAGGAGCGGCTGTCGAAGTATAGACTTCATTTTCCAGAGCTGGAGCATAATCGGTGATTGGCTTCATTGTTGAACCGAAGTCACGGTTGGTTTCAACAGCTTGGTTGGTACCAAAGGATACATTGGTAGATTGGTTACGAGAACCGAGCTGGGCAATGACTTTACCAGTTTGCACATCCATAACGGTGGACGCAACCTGCATTTCGTCATCTGGATAAGCTACATAGTCTCCTGTGTTGTAAATATCCCAGAGTTTCTTTTGGGCATCAGTGTTGACGTTTGTATAGACTTCCATACCAGTTGTCAGGACATTGTAGCCAGTCTCTTCTTCTACTTGTTCAATTACTTCCTTAAGATAATTATCCATGTAAGCAGGATAGCTAGTGGAAGCTTTCAAGCTTTGAAGTCCATCGGTTACAGGAGTATTCTTAGCTTGCTCATACTGCTCATCTGTGATGTACTTGAGATCATGCATCTCACGAAGTACCAGATTACGACGGTTGGTCGCAGCCTCTGGGTGAGTGTAAGGGTCATATTGGTTAGGAGCCTGAGGCATACCTGCCAGTAGAGCTGTTTGGTGTAAGCTCAAGTCTTTTAGGTCCTTGCCATAGTAGCTTCGGGCTGCTGTCTGCATACCGTAGTTACTGTTAGACATGTAGACTTTGTTGACATAATAGGTTAATATTTGCTGCTTGGTCGCTTTACGCTCAAGCTGAGCGGCCAGCCAAGCTTCTTGGATTTTACGTGAAAGAGTCGCATCTGAAGAAGAGGTTGAGAAATAGGACAGCTTAATCAATTGCTGGGTCAGAGTTGATCCCCCTTGGCGACCTCCGCGGATGTTGCTAACAAGGGCACCTGCAATCCGAATAAAGTCTACCCCGCGGTGATTGAAGAAGCGATGGTCTTCAATGGCGACAATGGCGTTGACCAAATCCGTAGGAATTTCACTTGTTTCAGCATTGACCCGCTTTTCAGCGCCTAGGTCCGCAATCAAATTGTTATTGCTGTCAAAAATCTTACTGGATGTGGTCGCAATCAGGTCTTTTTCAGAAAGCTTAGGAGCCTTGACCGCATAGTAGGTAAATACCAAACAGCCAATCACGAATCCAATCATAAGCAGGGTTATAAGTGCACTTGCAAGATATTTCAAAGCCTGCATAAGAGTTTGTTTATTCATTTATAATACCACCTAGTAGTTTTTGTTCGATAATTTCAAGATAAGGGATGCTGGGAAGTTGCTGCATTTCAATCGGATAACCATGCTCTTGAATGTAGGTTAAGGGCATGGACTTCCCTCCCTTGTCGATCTTGTAAAACTCAATTAAATAAGAAGCGGGAAGCAGGTAAGTCTCCCTTAAGCTGGAAAAATGCAGTAAGACAAAGCAGATGCCCTTTTGCTCAAGGACAGCCTCCATGTGCTCAATCTGATGCGAATGAAAATTTTTCATGGGCATCGATTTTTTCTGTCGGGTTTCCTTGGCTTCAAAGTCAATATAATGGCCCTTGTAGACACCAGAATAGTCTGTTGTGGAAGCTTGCCGAAAGTAAGCCTCTACAATCTTGGCTCGGCTACGGTGCGGATAATCAACCTTGACAATCTGAATGGGGGTGGGCTTTTTATGGATGACAGCGAGTCCTCTGCTTAGATAGTAGCTGTTGGATTCGTTAATCATCTTTTCAAAAGACATCCCACGATTGGCAAAGTTAATCATGCCGGGAACTGGCCTATTGATACTGCTTTTTGCCTTTAGCTTATGTGGATAGTTGACCATAAAACTCCTTATTGGTACAATAGCATCACTCTATTATACCACAAAAAACTTTTTTAAGGGAGAATAAATGACCAGTCTACTAATAACAGGCTACAAAGCCTTTGAAATCGGCATTTCGACGGAAAAAGACATGAGAATAAACATCATAAAAGAAGCCGCTAAGAGGGACTTAATCCGTTTTTTGGAAGATGGAGTAGATTGGCTGGTTTTTATGGGCAATCTGGGCTTCGAGTCTTGGGTTTTGGAGCTAGCCAACGACTTGAAAAAGGACTATGAATTTCAGACGGCAACCATCTTTCTCTTTGAGAATCAAGGTGAAAATTGGAACGAAGCCAATCAAGCAAAATTAGCTGCTTTTAAACAAACCGATTTTGTTAAGTATGCTTATCCGACCTACCAAAATCCAAGTCAGTTTCGTGATTACAATCAATTCGTCATTCAAAATACAGATGGTGCCTACCTCTTTTACGATGAAGAACAGGAGACAAAATTGAAATATCTTTACCAAGAAATGAAAAAACAAGAACAATATTTTATCAAAAAATTAACATTTGATGACCTGAATGAAGTGGCCGAAAATTTTTCGGGAAATTAGATGATAAATCTTGATTTTTATTGGGCATTTTGTTTATAATTGAATATGACAAACTAGATTGGAGAGAGAAGATGGCAAGTATTATTTTTACAGCAAAAGATATTTTTGATCAGGATTTTAAACGCGAAGTACGCGGCTATAGTAAGTCTGAAGTGGATGAGTTTTTGGACGATATTATCAAGGATTATGAGACTTATGCAGCCTTGGTAAAGGAGCTGCGTGAGGAAAATCGCCGTCTCAAGGAAGAGTTGGCTGCGAAGCCGGTTGAAAAAGCACCGGTTCAGCCGACTCAGCCTGTCCAATCAACACAAGCGACTCAGTCAACTGCAGAAAGCTTCCCTCAGATGACTTCTGCGACTAATTTTGATATCTTGAAGCGCTTGAACCGTCTTGAAAAGGAAGTATTCGGAAAACAAATTCTGGATCGTGAATAATGGTTCTTTTAGAACAGTGCAATTTTTGGATAATCGCGTGGAAATTTTAGATTTTCATGAGGAAAGTCCATGCTAGCACTGGCTGTGATGCCGGTAGTGTTTGTGCTAGGCGAAGAAATAAGCCTAGGGACGGATTTTTCCGTTACGGCGACCGAAAGGGCTAAGTCTTTGGATATGTCTGATTAGGTCTGAAAGTGCCACAGTGACGTAGTTCTTCTGGAAACAGAAGAAGTGGAACGCGGTAAACCCCTCAAGCTAGCAACCCAAACTTTGGTCGGGGCATGGAGTGCGTGGAAGCGAACATAGCACTCTGACTGGAAACAGTAGACAGATGATTATCGAAGGAAATGGTGCCTAGTCATTTCCGGAACAAAACATGGCTTACAGAAAATTGCATATAGGCTGAGGCTGGGACGGCAAGTCCTGTCCTCTTTAAATTTTATAATAGAATAGCAAGAGAGTGGCTGAGCGCTCTATTCTCTGCCAAGTTCAACTAGCTGTTGCTTCATTTGTCTGATGGACATTTCAAGGAATGAGCTAATTGATAAATGGCAGCGAAACCTTCTCAGCCCAAAATTTAAAAAGGGAGAGTGAGGAAAATCGATGTGACGAAATCACGATTTTTGTCTCACTCCCTTTGTTTGTATAGATTGGAATCCATTTAAAAAGCCAAGATGAAAGAAAAATTTAATTTAATTGCGACCGCAGCGGCAGGGCTAGAAGCTGTCGTCGGCCGTGAAATCAGAGAGCTGGGACTTGATTGTCAGGTCGAAAATGGCCGGGTTCGCTTTGAGGGTGATGTCAGTTCCATTATTCAAACCAATCTCTGGTTGCGCGCGGCCGATCGGATTAAGATTGTAGTTGGCAGTTTTCCAGCCAAGACTTTTGAAGAGCTCTTTCAGGGAGTTTTTGCTCTGGATTGGGAGAATTATCTACCGCTGGGAGCTAAATTTCCTATTTCCAAGGCCAAATGTGTCAAGTCAAAACTTCACAATGAGCCTAGTGTTCAGGCTATTTCTAAAAAGGCAGTTGTCAAGAAGCTGCAGAAGCATTATGCACGTCCGGAAGGGGTGCCCCTGCAGGAAAATGGAGCTGAGTTTAGGATAGAGGTTTCTATTCTAAAAGATGTAGCGACGGTCATGATTGATACAACAGGGTCTAGCCTCTTCAAACGTGGCTATCGTGTCGATAAAGGCGGTGCACCGATTAAGGAAAATATGGCAGCGGCCATTTTACTCCTGTCCAATTGGTATCCAGATAAGCCTTTGATAGACCCGACTTGCGGCTCTGGTACTTTTTGTATCGAGGCAGCCATGATCGGGATGAAGATAGCGCCGGGACTCCATCGTTCCTTTGCCTTTGAAGACTGGAATTGGGTGGATAAAGACCTGGTAGCCCAGGCTCGCTCGACTGCACTCAGTCAGATTGATCAGACCATCCAGCTGGATATTTCTGGATCGGATATCGATGGCCGTATGGTAGAGCTAGCTCAAAAAAACGCTGAGCAAGCAGGAGTAGCAGAGCAGATTCACTTTAAGCAGATGCGTCTGCAGGATTTGCATACAGATAAGATTAATGGTGTGATTATCTCTAATCCGCCGTATGGGGAGCGCCTCCTAGATGATGAGGCTGTGACTCGTCTTTATCAGGAGATGGGAGAAACTTTTGCTCCGCTCAAAACCTGGAGCAAGTTTATCCTGACTAGCGATGAAGCTTTTGAAAGCAAATATGGTAGTCAGGCCGATAAAAAACGCAAACTTTATAATGGAACTTTAAAAGTTGATTTGTATCAGTATTTTGGCCAGCGGGTTAAACGTCAGTTAGATTAGAAAGGATTTGCCGTGACGAAAGAAGAAAACTACTCACCGGAAGAAGAAAAGAAAGAGTCGGTCCTTGATTTTGAAGAGGCCAAGGAAATGACAGTCGGTCAAGCTACTCGTAAAAAAGAGGAGCTGGAAGCCGGTGTGAATGAAAGCGACAATGTGCTGGATAAGTATATCAAGCAGCACCGTCAGGAAATCGAAGCTGGAAAATTTGAAACCCAGAAAATCAGAAAGCTGCAGGAGCAGGAAGCGGCTCAAGCTGAGCAAGCCACTTCTGATTTGACCGATTTCATCAAAGAAAGACGGCAAGAGGTTGAAAGTGAGCAGGAGATTCCAACAGCACAGTCGCCCGGCACTGAGACAGCAAGTGAACCAGAAGCAGCTCCAAACCCCTTAGGTTCTCGCAGTCAACGCTCAGAGCAGGAAGATGCGGTTCCCGCTGCTCCCGTTCAAAAGACATCTTACGGTCCTATTCCAGAACCGCTTGATGAGAAGGAATTACAGGTTCCTAAGACGCCTTTCTACAAGAAAAAAGCTTTCCTTTATCCAGTCTTAGGACTTTTAGGGATTGCTGTAGCGGGCACAGGGCTTTACTTTGCTCTGGGGCATAATTGGGGCCACAAGACCGTTACAAGCTCCAGTTCTTCAACATCGCAGTCCAGCAAAAAGAGCTCGTCTTCCTCTAGCTCTGATAATATTGCCAAGGATTTGAAGTCCTTTAATGATGAGTATGCTGCATTCTTCACAGATAGCAATCAGACAGCTGTCAAAAATAGTAAATTTGGCGACTTGGAAAAATTAAAAACCTTACTTGAAAAGCTAAAAGGCAGCAAAGACTATGATGCAGCCAAGAGCAAGTATGATTCCCTAGTAAAACAAATTTCAGCTATCCAAAGTGTCAATTCGCAGTTTGATGGCGGAGCGATCACTGACGGCGTCTTGAACAAGGAAGCCAAGGCCAATACCAATGCGACCTTCTCAGATGTATCAAGTGGCAATGCTAAATTAGATGAAGTTCTAAAAGCAGCGATTGCCCAAGGACGCGGCCAACAGATTCCAACACCGGCTCCTGCTACTGATCAGGGAGGCACCGGTACGGGTACAAGCGGCGGTTCAAGCTCGTCTGCTTCTGGTTCAGGCGCTTCCAGCTCATACTCTGGCTATGGTCTTCCAAGCAATGGAGTAAATCTGCAGAGAGATCTCAGTCGAGTCCCTTATAACCAAGCGGCTATTGATGACGTCAACAATCCAGCTTGGACATTCAACCCTGGCGTTCTGGAGAAGATTTTGCAAACTTCCCGTGAACGTGGCTATATTTCTGGTGATAACTATATCCTGGAACGCGTCAATATTATTAAAGGAAACGGCTACTATAACCTCTTCAAGCCAGACGGTACCTACCTCTTCAGTATCAACTGTAAGACTGGCTACTTCGTCGGAAATGGACCAGGTCATGCTGACTCACTTGATTTCTAGTCATCTTTGAACATTTCTTCAGCAGCTGACTTTCTAGTTTGTTGATGGATTTCATTATACATGCACAAAAAAAGTTCTCAATTTCGAGAACTTTTTATTGTTTTAAATCACATGGCGTTCAAAGGCATCATCTGAGATTCCTTGGCTGAGAATAAGTTTAGCCCATTCTTTGGCTGAGAAAAGGCTGTGATCCTTGTAGTTTCCGCAGGATTCAATGGTTGTTCCAGGGACATCTTCCCAGCTAGTTGACTCAGCGATTTCTTCCAGACAGGATTTGATGACCTGAGCAATCTGGCTGGAGCTGTGTTGGCCCCACATAATCATGTGAAAACCGGTGCGGCAGCCAAAAGGCGAGCAGTCAATCATACCATCAATGCGCTTGCGAATCAGCATGGCTAGCAAATGCTCGATGGTATGCAGGCCGGCAGTTGGAATGGAATCTTCGTTAGGCTGAACCAAGCGGATATCAAAATTGGAAATGATGTCGCCTTTAGGGCCAGTTTCTTCTCCGATAAGGCGGACATAAGGTGCTTTGACAATGGTGTGATCCAGCTCAAAGCTTTCAACGATAACTTCTTTAGACATGTTTTCTCCTTTACAATGTAGCGAGTGCGAGAAGGTTTTTCTAGTGATATCAAGCCATAGATTTGTCTTGTTAGCGAAGAAAAAGCCTGTCTCATATACTCCTTTTCTTTCTCTGATTATAGCATAAAAATTTTTTATTTGGGAATAAAGTTTAAGTTTTAGAAAAATAAAAAGTTTGAATAATCTTGTTTATGGTTTGAAAAAGTTTTGGTGCTCAGGCTTCTACAAACTTTGATGATTTTGTCTCTAAAAAATGGACAAAAGCTTTCTTGATTTTCAAAAAATAGGTTTGTGAATTTTTTAGATTTGTGATAGAATAGTATGGAATTTTGAATTCAACAATTAAATAGATTTGGAGTAAAAACATGGACCTATTTCCTATAATTATGTCTGTTTTTGCTGCCATCATTGGTTTAGTGATTGGATATGTAAGTGCCTCGGCTAAGATGAAATCATCTAAAGAAGCTGCAGAGCTTACTCTTTTAAATGCTGAACAAGAAGCAACCAATTTACGCGGACAGGCTGAACGCGAAGCTGATTTGATTGTCAAAGAAGCCAAGCGAGAAACAAGTTCGCTTAAAAAAGAAGCACTTTTGGAGGCAAAAGAAGAAGCCAGAAAATATCGTGAACAAGTTGATGCAGAATTTAAGTCTGAACGTCAAGAGTTAAAACAAATCGAAAGCCGCTTGACAGAGCGTGCTTCTACCCTTGACCGCAAAGACGATAATTTAAGCAACAAAGAAAAGGCTTTGGAGCAAAAAGAACAAAGTCTCTCAGATAAATCTAAACACATTGATGCGCGTGAAGAACAAGTAGCGGAACTTGAAAAGCAGAAGGCAGCAGAGCTGGAGCGAGTTGCTTCGCTATCGCAGACAGAAGCGCGTGATATTATTTTGACGCAGACCGAGGACAAGCTTTCTAAAGAGATTGCGACTAGAATTCGGGATGCTGAGCAAGATATCAAAGAGCGGTCTGATAAGGTTGCGAAGAATATCTTGGTCCAAGCCATGCAGCGTATTGCCGGTGATTATGTAGCTGAGCAAACCAACTCAACGGTGCATCTGCCAGATGACAGTATGAAGGGTCGGATTATTGGCCGTGAAGGTCGCAATATCCGAACTTTTGAAAGTCTGACTGGTATTGATGTCATCATTGATGATACGCCTGAAGTGGTTACTCTCTCAGGTTTTGATCCGATTCGACGTGAGATTGCTCGTATGACCATGGAAGCACTCTTGAAAGATGGTCGCATTCATCCAGCCCGCATCGAGGAGTTGGTTGAGAAGAATCGTCTGGAAATTGACAATCGCATCCGTGAGTACGGGGAAGCAGCAGCTTATGAAATCGGAGCTCCTAACCTGCATCCTGATTTGATGAAAATCATGGGTCGCTTGCAGTTCCGTACTTCTTATGGTCAGAACGTCCTGAGGCATTCTATTGAGGTTGCCAAGCTTTCCGGTATCATCGCTGCTGAGCTAGGTGAAAATGCTAATTTAGCTCGCCGTGCTGGATTCCTCCATGATATTGGCAAGTCTATCGACCGTGAGGTTGAAGGCAGCCACGTGGAAATCGGGACAGAACTGGCTCGTAAGTACAAGGAGCATCCAGTTGTTGTTAATACGATTGCCAGTCACCACGGAGATGTGGAAGCGGAAAGTGTCATTGCTGTTATCGTAGCTGCAGCAGACGCTCTCAGTGCTGCTCGTCCAGGTGCCCGCAGTGAATCTCTGGAAAGCTATATCAAGCGTCTCCAAGATTTGGAAGAAATCGCTAATAGCTTCAAGGGTGTCAAGAACAGCTTTGCTTTACAAGCCGGTCGTGAAATCCGGATTATGGTTCAGCCGGACAAGATTAAGGATGACAAGATTACGATTTTGGCTCACGATGTTCGTGAAAAGATCGAAAATAACTTAGAATATCCAGGCAATATCAAGGTAACAGTTATCCGTGAGATGCGAGCCGTTGACTACGCAAAATAAAGAAGAAATGCAGTCTGGTAACAGATTGCTTTTTTCTTGAATGTTCTGCTGGCCTATTTAGTTTTCCGTATGATTGCTTGCTTATTTTTTCTATTTTCTCAAAACTCTAGACACATACATTTCTTCCTATCCTCTTGAAATATCAGCCTAATTTTGTTACACTAGATAGAAAGACTGTGAAGGAGACATGATGACGGAACGAGGCTTACTAATCGTCTTTTCTGGTCCCTCTGGTGTAGGAAAAGGGACTGTTAGACGAGAAATTTTTGAAAGCACTGATAACCAATTCCAGTACTCGGTATCCATGACGACTCGTCCTCAGCGTCCAGGTGAAGTGGATGGAGTTGACTATTTCTTCCGCACTCGCGAGGAGTTTGAAGAGCTGATTCGTCAGGGACAGATGCTGGAGTATGCAGAGTATGTAGGAAACTACTACGGGACGCCTCTGACTTATGTCAATGAAACGTTGGATAAAGGTATTGATGTCTTCTTAGAGATTGAGGTTCAGGGAGCTTTGCAAGTCAAGAAAAAAGTTCCAGATGCCGTCTTTATTTTTTTGACTCCTCCAGACTTAGAAGAACTCAAAGACCGCTTGGTCGGCCGTGGGACAGACAGTGCTGAGATTATCGCCCAGCGCATTGAAAAGGCCAAAGAAGAAATTGCCCTCATGCGCGAGTATGATTATGCCATTGTCAATGATCAGGTTCCGCTGGCTGCCGACCGAGTCAAGCGCGTGATTGAAGCAGAGCATTTCCGAGTAGACCGTGTTATCGGCCGTTATCAGGACATGCTTCCAAAAAATGAAACGATTATTCGATAGAAAGTTAGAAATTAGGTAGAAAATTATGATGTTAAAACCGTCTATTGACACTTTGCTGGACAAGGTTCCGTCAAAGTATTCCTTGGTTATTTTAGAAGCTAAGCGCGCTCATGAGCTTGAAGCTGGAGCTCCCGCTACGCAGGAATTCAAGTCTGTCAAATCCACTCTTCGTGCTTTGGAAGAAATTGAATCCGGCAATGTCGTTATCCATCCAGATCCAGAAGGCAAGCGTGAGGCAGTTCGCCGTCGGGCAGAAGAAGAGCGCCTGCGTAAAGAAGAAGAAGAACGCAAGATTAAAGAGCAAATCGCTAAAGAAAAAGAAGAAGGTGAGAAGATTTAAGGTTGGGGATGCTCAATCTTATTTTTTCTGTGACGATGTTGAGGAAAGTGGGGTGAGAATATGAAGGTGGCAAAGATTATTGTGGATGTTCCTCTGATGCAGACGGACAAGCCCTATAGCTATGCTATTCCAGAAGAGTTTGTAGGGATGCTGACAGCTGGCATGCGGGTCCATGTTCCTTTTGGGCAGGGAAATCGCCTGATTCAAGGGATTGTGGTTGGTTTTGATGAGACAGGAGACCAAGAAGAGCTGAAGGAGATTGCGGAAGTCCTTGATTTCAGTCCCGTGCTGAATCAGGAACAGCTCTGGCTGGCGGATGAGCTGCGCAAGTCAGTCTTTTCCTATAAGATTAGCCTTTTAAAGGCCATGCTGCCTAGTCTTCTCAACTCCAGCTATGATAAACTACTCTATCCGACGGAGCTGCTGAATGATGAGGAGCATTCAGCTATCTTTGGTCAGGAGGACAGTCTTCGCTTTTCTGATTTGGACAAGAAAAGTCAGGCCAAGCTGATGCGACTGACCCAGACTGGCCGCATTCGGCTGGAGTATCAGGCGACGGACAAGAAGCATATTAAGACTGAGAAATGGTATCAGGTCAATCATACCGCTCTGCAAAATCATGACCTTCCCCGACAAGCCAAGAAAAAACAAGCATTAAAAGAAGTCTTGCTGGAGCAGCAGGATAGCCAGCTCTTGGCAGATTTGCGAGAAAATTTTTCGCGCGATATTATTAATTACTTTATCAAAGAAAACCTAATTAGCATTGAGGATAGAGAAATCAGCCGTTCTGTTGCTTATTTCCAAAAGGAGCGACAGCAGCAAAGTCTGACCTTAAATGATGAACAAGCCGCAGCGGTTGCGGCAATCACTCAGAAAATTGGTCAGAGTCATTCTCAGCCAGTCCTCTTAGAAGGGGTCACGGGCAGTGGGAAGACCGAAGTTTACCTACAGGTCATCGCAGAGGCACTGGCCCAAGGCAAGACCGCTATCATGCTGGTTCCAGAAATTTCTCTGACTCCGCAGGTTACAGATCGCTTTATTTCTAGATTTGGGGACCAAGTTGCTATTTTGCATTCTGGTCTGTCCGACGGTGAGAAATATGATGAGTGGCGCAAGGTGGAGCGAGGAGCTGCCCAGGTTGTTGTCGGCGCGCGTTCAGCTATTTTTGCTCCGCTGACAAATATTGGAGCCATTATCATTGATGAAGAGCATGAATCCTCCTACAAGCAGGATTCCAATCCTCGCTATCATGCCAGAGAGGTGGCTCTCCTGCGAGCTCAGTACAATCAAGCTGTTCTAGTGCTGGGTTCGGCAACTCCGAGCTTGGAGAGCCGTGCCCGAGCAAGCCGTGGAGTCTATGATTTTCAGCTGCTCAGCAAGCGTGCAAATCCGCTGGCGCAGATTCCTCAAGTGGAAGTGGTGGATTTTCGGGATTATATCGGGCAGCATGAAGCCAGTAATTTCACCCCGGTCCTGCTAGAGGCTATTCAAGATCGTCTGGATAAGGGAGAGCAGACGGTTCTCATGCTTAATAGGCGGGGGTATTCCAGCTTTGTTATGTGTCGGGAATGCGGGACCGTTGACAGCTGTCCCAACTGTGATATTTCTCTGACCCTGCATATGGACACTAAGACCATGAACTGCCACTACTGTGGTTATACTAAGAACATCCCTCATAGTTGTCCTAACTGTGCCAGCCGCAGCATCCGCTATTATGGGACAGGGACGCAGAAAGCTTATGATGAGCTGGTTCAGCTCTTTTCACAGGCTCGCATTTTGCGGATGGATGTAGATACGACCCGTAAGAAAGGCAGTCATGAAGCCATTTTAGAAAGCTTTGGTCAGGGTCAGGCAGATATTCTCTTAGGCACCCAGATGATTGCTAAGGGGCTGGATTTTCCAAACGTGACGCTAGTTGGTGTTCTCAATGCAGATACTGCTCTTAATCTACCGGACTTTCGCTCTTCAGAGCGAACCTTCCAGCTGCTGACTCAGGTGGCGGGCCGGGCTGGTCGGGCTGAAAAGGCTGGTCAGGTCTTTATCCAGTCCTACAATCCTCATCATTATGCCATTGAATTTGCCAAGCAGCAGGATTACGAGGGCTTTTATGCTTATGAAATGGGAATCCGCCGGCAGCTAGGTTATCCGCCTTATTACTTTACGGTCGGACTGACTCTTTCGCACAAGGATGAAGAGACAGCAGTGCGAAAAGCTTATGAGGTTATGGATATTCTGCGGAGCGGTCTGTCAGAAAAAGTGCAAATACTGGGTCCAACGCCGAAGCCCATTGCCCGCACCCATAATCTCTATCATTATCAGATTTTGCTCAAATATCGCTTTGAAGACAAGCTGCAGACGACGCTAAATCAAGTCTTGGACTGGACACAAAATCGGGACAATAAAGATTTACGCCTGACAATTGATAATGAACCACAAAATTTTATGTAAAGCTTTTTAGCCGAGATTAAGGTTGTTGTAGACGACTTCTGATATAATAAGGGAAGGAACAAAAAAGGAATCAATAGTTGAAAATGATGAAAATAATATTTATGGGAACACCGGACTTCTCAGCGACTGTCCTAAAAGGGCTGCTGGACAGCGGTCAATACGAAGTGTTAGCAGTGGTAACGCAACCGGACCGTGCCGTCGGCCGTAAAAGAGAGATTCGCATGACTCCAGTAAAAGAATTGGCCTTGGAATACGGGCTGCAAGTTTATCAACCGGAAAAGCTGGCTCAAAGCTCGGATTTAGAGGAGCTGATGAACTTAGAAGCAGATGGTATTGTCACAGCTGCTTTTGGGCAGTTTTTACCTAGCCGCTTACTGGACAGTGTTGACTTTGCGGTGAATGTTCATGCTTCTTTGCTGCCTAAATACCGAGGTGGTGCGCCCATTCACTATGCTCTGATCAATGGTGATGAGCAAGCGGGTGTTACGATTATGGAAATGGTCAAGGAGATGGATGCTGGAGATATGATAGCCAGCAGAGCGGTGCAGATTGAAGAGACTGACAATGTTGGAACTCTCTTTGAAAAATTGGCGCTTATCGGTCGAGATTTGTTGTTGGATGTGCTGCCAGCCTATAGGGCAGGGCAGATTATCCCTCAGCCGCAAGATCCTAGTCAGGTCACTTTCTCTCCGAATATCAGCCCAGAAGAAGAGAGGATAGACTGGAGCAAAACAAACCGCCAAATTTTCAATCAAATTCGCGGCATGTATCCTTGGCCAGTAGCTCATACCTTGCTGCAGGGGCAGCGCTTTAAGATTTATGAAGCAGATATGGTAGATGGCGACGGTCAGCCTGGACAGATATTGTCTATTAGTAAAAAAGAACTGGTGGTTGCAGCTGGTAAGGGAGCCCTCTCGCTGAAGACGGTTCAGCCTGCTGGCAAGCCCAAGATGGCTATCGTTGATTTTTTGAATGGACTGGGCCGCAGCCTGTCCATAGGAGATGCTTTTGGAAAGTAAGCAAAAAACGGCCCGTTGGCAGGCCTTGGAAATTTTGGAAGAAGTTTTTGAAGAAGGAGCCTATTCCAATATCGCCTTAAACCGAGCTCTGAGTCAAAGTCCGCTGAGCCAAGCAGATAAAGGTCTGGTAACAGAGCTGGTTTACGGCACAGTTGCTCGGAAAATCACTCTGGAATGGTATCTATCCCATCTGATTGAGGATAGGAACAAATTAGATAACTGGCTCTACATTCTGCTTATGCTCAGTCTGTACCAGATGCTCTATCTGGATAAAATCCCTCAGCATGCAGTTGTTCATGAGGCTGTTGAGATTGCGAAAATCCGTAAGCGTGGCAGCGAGAAATTTGTCAATGCCTTGTTACGTAGGATTGAGCGTGAGGGTGTGGCTGATTTTGAAACAATCAAGCGCAAAAACAAACGCTATTCGATCCAGTATTCTTTGCCGGTCTGGCTGGTCAAAGACCTGATAGAAGAGTTTGGCGAAGAAAGAGCTCTAGCTATCTTTGCCAGTCTCTTTGTTCGCAGCAAGGCCAGCATTCGCGTGACGGATATGTCGCGCAAGGCAGAGCTTCGCCAGCTTTTAGGGGCTGAGAACTCGCTTTTATCTCGGTCAGCCTTGGTTAAAAGACAGGGGCATTTTGCTGGGCATCAGCTCTTTGAAAGCGGAGCGATTACGATTCAGGATGAGTCTAGCCAGCTTGTGGCTCCAACTCTGGACATCGAAGGAGAGGAGGAGATTTTGGATGCTTGCAGTGCACCGGGGGGCAAGACTGTTCACATGGCTTCCTATCTGACGAGCGGCCACATTACAGCCTTGGACCTCTACGATCATAAGTTAGAGCTCGTAGAAGAAAATGCAGAAAGAGTGGGCTTGGCAGATAAAATCACAACTAAAAAGCTGGACGCGACCAAGGTATTTGAGACTTTTGGCCCAGATGCTTTCGATAAAATCCTGGTGGACGCTCCTTGCTCAGGTATTGGCTTAATTCGCCGCAAACCAGATATAAAATATAATAAAGAAAATGCAGATTTTGAGAATTTACAAAAAATTCAGCTGGATATACTAGACAGCGTTTGTCAAAGTCTACGTAAAGGTGGTATAATAGCTTATAGTACTTGCACGATTATGGCCAAAGAGAATTTTGAGGTTGTTGAAAAATTTCTGGCCAGTCATCCGAACTTTGAGCAAGTCTTATTAGACCATGAAAGAAAAGATATCGTCAAAGACGGCTGTATCTTAATTACGCCGGAATTATATGAAAGCGACGGATTTTTTATCAGTCAATTTAGGAAGATATCGGAATAAGAGGAGGAAACTGACAGTATGGAAATTTCATTATTAACAGATGTTGGTCAAAAGCGTACAAATAACCAAGATTATGCCAATCTTTTTGTGAATCGGGCGGGCAAGACCCTGATTATCTTGGCAGATGGTATGGGCGGTCACAGAGCTGGAAACATTGCCAGCGAAATGGCTGTGACAGACTTAGGAGCTGCCTGGGTTGATACTCAGATTGATTCGGTGAATCAGGTGCGTGAATGGTTTGCGGAGCACTTGGAAGAGGAAAATCAGCGCATTCATCAATTTGGTCAAGATGAAGAATACAAGGGCATGGGTACGACTTTGGAAGCCTTGGCTATTATTGATAATCAAGCCATCTATGCTCATATCGGTGATTCTCGTATCGGCTTGATTCGCGGTGATGAATACCGTCAGCTGACTAATGATCACTCGCTTGTTAATGCTTTGTTGAAAGCTGGACAGATTACTCCAGAAGAAGCGGAGCGTCATCCGCAGAAGAATATCATTACCCAGTCTATTGGTCAAAAAGACGAAGTGCAGCCTGACTATGGCATGATCACTTTGGAGGATGGTGACTACCTTCTGCTTAATAGTGACGGTCTGACCAATATGATTTCAGACAGTGAAATTTGTGACATTGTCACCAGCGACATCAGCCTGTCTGAAAAAACAGAAACCTTGATTCGCTTTGCCAACAATGCTGGAGGACTGGATAACATCACAGTTGCTCTGGTTCGCTTTGACAAGGAGGATAAGGCATGATTCAAATCGGCAAAATCTTTGCCGGGCGATATAAAATCATCAAGCAGATTGGCCGCGGAGGCATGGCAGATGTCTATTTGGCCAAGGACTTGATTTTGGATGGTGAGGAAGTTGCGGTAAAGGTTCTTAGGACCAATTACCAGACAGATCCTATCGCTGTCGCGCGTTTCCAGCGGGAAGCTAAGGCGATGGCTGACTTGGACCATCCGCACATCGTTCGGATTACTGATATTGGGGAAGAAGATGGCCAGCAGTATCTGGCTATGGAATACGTGGCAGGTCTTGACCTCAAGCGCTATATCAAAGAGAATTCTCCGATTTCAAATGAAGAAGCAGTCAGAATCATGGGACAAATCTTGCTGGCAATGCGCTTGGCGCATACACGAGGTATTGTCCATCGTGACCTGAAACCACAAAATGTCCTCTTGACCCCAGATGGCAATGCCAAGGTAACAGACTTTGGGATTGCGGTGGCCTTTGCAGAGACAAGTCTGACTCAGACTAACTCAATGCTAGGCTCGGTTCATTATCTATCACCTGAGCAGGCGCGTGGCTCTAAAGCAACTGTTCAGAGTGATATTTATGCGATGGGGATTATTTTTTATGAAATGCTGACTGGTCATATCCCTTATGATGGGGATAGTGCCGTTACGATTGCCCTGCAGCATTTCCAAAAGCCGCTGCCATCCATCATTTCTGAAAATCCTAATGTGCCTCAAGCCCTGGAAAATGTGGTCATTAAGGCGACAGCCAAAAAACTGACGGATCGTTATCAGTCAGTTGCAGAGATGTATGTTGACTTGTCCAGCAGCTTATCTTATGAGCGTCGTAATGAAAAGAAATTAGTCTTTGATGATGTAGCGAAAGCAGACACCAAGACCTTACCAAAAATCTCACCTGTACCGCAGCCAGCAGTTCCACCTGTTAAGCCAACTCCAGCTAAAACGGAATCGGATGAAGTTAAGGAAGAGACAGCTGATACGGTTAAGAAAGTTCCAAAGAAACGTCGTTTGAGAACGCGTTACAAGGTGCTTTTCTTTGCAGTCCTATTGGTTTTGGCAGCTTTTGTTGTCCTTCTCTATAACAGCCCGTCTAATACCAGCGTGCCAGATGTTTCTGGTCAGACTGTAGCAGAGGCTCGCTCCGCTATCGAAGCTAAGAAGCTGGTTGTCGGAGACGAAAAGGAAGAATACAGCGACAATGTCGAATCTGGCAAAGTCATTAAAACTGATCCACAGGCCAATAGTCAGCGCCGCGAAGGCAGCAAGATTGACCTGATTATTTCCAAGGGACCCAAGACCTTTGTAATGGAAGATTATGTCGGTCAAGCAAAATCAGCCGTGGTTGAAAATCTGAAAACAAACTATAATGTTTCTGAGAAATTGATTGAGATTGTTGAGGAGGAATCGGACGAGTACGAGCCAGGTCAGGTCATTCGTCAGTCACCAGCAGCTGGTTCGACCTATGATTTGACTTCTAATCATAAGATTAAGCTGACAGTGGCCAAAGAAGTAACTAGTGTGTCTATGCCTGACTTTGGTAGCATGCAGTACACCTACGCTAATGCACGTTCTTACTTGATTCAAATGGGAATTTCTTCTTCCCGAATTGAGCGAGTTGTTGACCGTTCGGTCTCTTCTACTCAGGCAGACTTGGTAACTTCCCAGTCACCAGCAGCTGGTCAGACAATTGACCTCAAGTCTAATGAAAAAATCACTCTTTACGTGACAGAAGCAACAACACCATCGTCATCTAGCTCGTCATCTTCATCGTCTAGTAGCAGCTCAAAGAGCAGTTCATCGTCCGATGATGAAAGTCATTCTAGTAGCTCTAGTTCTTCCGACCATTGATGAAGCTAGGCCATCCTTTTAAGCTTTCTGGCTTGAAAGGATGGTTTTTTCTTTGTTGCTGGACAAATTTCCCCATTTCATGCCTTGGACGGAGGATTTTTGGCCTAATTTTGTTAAAATAGGAAGGTAGAGAAAGGAAACGGCTATGTGGAAGGTTCAATTATTTGTTTTTGTTGAAACAGTCTTATTATCCATGGCATTGGTTACCATGTTGGCAGCTGATTTTTCACGAGTTGTCATTATCTTGGTCCTTTTTTTGCTGCTGCTCTATTATTACTTCGGCAAGCAAAAAGGGAATTTTCTGCTAGTCGCTTCCATGATTATGCTGTTTTTCATTATTATGCTCAATCCCTACGTCATTGCTGCCCTTTTATTCGCGCTGGTTTATGGGATGATTGTGGCCTACCCTTATATCTATAAGGAAAATCAAGAAACCCATCTCGTTTACGAAGAAGATGTAGAAATTCAGAGTGAGAAGAATCGCTGGCTGGGGGACCTGCAGCATTTTTCTAAGGACAGCTGTCAATTCCACGACATCAATCTCTTGCGCATTGTTGGGAAAGACACCATTCATTTGGAAGACGTGATTTTAGTCAACCATGATAACGTCATTGTCATTCGAAAAGGTTTTGGTGATACCAAGATTATTGTGCCGCTGGATGTGGAAATTCAGCTGCAAATCAATACTCTTTACGGGGAACTGAACTTTCTGCATCATCCATCCCGCAAGCTGCGCAATGAAACTATTTCGCTGACGACACCAGACTATAAACGGGCCAATAAGACAGTGAAGATTGTCCTCGTCAGCTTCTTAGGAAATGTGGAGGTTGTCAGAAAGTGAAGAAATCAAATTATTTTCTCATTCTCCTCTATACTTTCTTTGTCTTATTTATCATCTTCCATTATATTTTCAATATTTTCGATTTCACTTGGCAGGAGCTCTTTAATGATTTGGAGCTATTGCAGTCATTTGTTTTCTTTGTTGTGATTATCGGTTTATCACTGACCATTCTGATTGTGATAGCAGCTCGCTTGATACAATATCTGTCGGTAGCCCATGTGCAAAAAAATCTTCGGCGTTTGCTGGATGGACGGAGGCTGGAGCCAACAGACCAACCCGACCTGGATCGCTCTCTGCATCAGCTTGAGAGAAGGCTGCACCGTCTGACAGAGAATCTCCAAAAATCTGAAAACCAATCCCTGCAGACAGAAGAAAAAATTATCGAAAAAGAACGGCGGCGGATTGCGCGTGATTTGCACGATACTGTCAGTCAGGAATTATTTGCAGCCAATATGATTCTGTCAGGAGTAGCTGGAAATGTAGAACGGCTTGATGGAGAAAAACTGCAAAAGCAGCTCAAGGGGATTGCAGATATTCTTGACACAGCCCAGAAGGATTTGCGGATTCTTCTGCTCCACCTACGACCTACAGAGTTGGAAAATAAGACTCTGGTCGAAGGTATGGATGTGATTATCAAGGAGCTGACTGATAAAAGCGACATTGATGTTCACTTCAATCATCAGGTTGGGCATTTACCCAAACAGATGGAGGAGCATGTCTTCAGGATTATGCAGGAAATTATCAACAACACACTGCGGCATGCCCAGGCCAGTCGGCTGGATATTTATCTCTATCAGGCGCCTAATGAGCTTAAAATTAAGGTATCTGATAATGGCGTCGGTTTTGATCCGCTGGCTCAGGATGAACTCAGCTACGGCTTGAAAAATATGGAAGACCGTGTGCGGGATATGGCGGGCACTTTTAAGCTTTTGACAGCTCCCAGAAAAGGTCTTTCTATTGAAATCACGATACCTTTACTAGAAGGAGAAGATCATGAAGATATTGTTAGTGGATGACCACCAGATGGTCAGATTGGGATTGAAAAGTTACCTGGAACTGCAAGATGATATAGCAGAAGTATCTGAAGCAGTCAATGGTAAAGAAGGAGTTGAGCAGGCTTTGGCAAGTCGTCCGGATGTGATTATCATGGATATTGTCATGCCTGAGATGAATGGGATTGAAGCGACACTGGCCATTTTGAAAGAGTGGCCGGAAGCAAAGATTCTGATTTTGACTTCTTATCTGGATAATGAAAAAATTTATCCTGTTCTGGATGCAGGCGCTCATGGATACATGCTTAAGACTTCCAGCGCTGAAGAAATTCTCCGTGCCGTCAAAAAAGTGGCCAAGGGAGAATTTGCCATTGAAACAGAGGTCAGCAAGAAAGTGGAGTATCATCGTAACCATATCGAGCTCCACGAGGATTTGACAGCTCGCGAGCGTGATATTTTAGGGCTTTTAGCCAAGGGTTATGAAAATCAACGGATTGCGGATGAGCTCTTTATTTCCCTCAAAACGGTTAAGACTCATGTCTCCAATATCTTGTCCAAATTGGAGGTGAGCGACCGCACTCAGGCAGTTGTTTATGCTTTTCAGCACCATCTTGTCCCACAAGAAGACTTTTAATGGTATAATAGAAAAGATTAAGATTGGACAAGGGGAGATATGGACGCAAAATTAAAGTATAAGGCAAAAAAGATAAAAATTGTCTTTTTCGATATAGATGATACCCTGCGGGTCAAGGATACAGGTTTTATTCCGGATTCTATCCAGACAGTTTTCAAGCAGTTGAAAGACAAAGGGATTTTGACGGGTATTGCGTCTGGACGAGGAATGTTTGGTGTCGTGCCGGAACTGAGAGCTTTGCAGCCAGACTTTTTCGTTACCCTGAACGGAGCCTATGTCGAAGACAGCAAAGAAAAGGTGATTTCTCAGACGGTTATCCCGTCTGATAGAGTGATGTCCTATATTGCTTGGGCTCAGGAAGTAGGGATTGACTATGGTTTGGTCGGCAGCCATGGAGCAGCCTTGTCCAATCGAAATTCTCTGATTTCAGAGGCTATTGATGTGGTTTATCCAGATTTGCCTGTAAATCCAGACTTTCATTTAGACAAGGATATTTATCAGCTTTGGACCTTTGAAGATAGAGGAGATAGCCTGCAGCTGCCAGAGGCGTTAGCGGAGCATCTGCGTTTGGTTCGCTGGCATCCTCATTCGTCAGATGTCGTGCCGACAGAAGGTTCCAAGGCAGCTGGAGTTTCCAAGGTTGTCGAGCATCTGGGCTTCAAACCTGAAAATGTCATGGTTTTTGGCGACGGACTCAATGATCTGGAATTGTTTGACTATGCCGGAATTGGCATTGCTATGGGCGTTTCCCATGAAGAACTGCGAAAAAGAGCAGATTATATTACAAAAACAGTAGAAGAAGACGGTATTTTTGCCGCCTTAGAGGAGTTAGGTATGGTAGAAAAAGAATTACATTTTCCACAAGTAGAACTTGCAGCAGCAGAAGGTCCAAAAGCGACTATCAAGACTAATCACGGGGACATGAAAGTTCAGCTTTTTCCAGAACAGGCACCAAAAACAGTAGCCAACTTTATTGCCCTTGCTAAAGATGGATATTATGACGGTGTGATTTTCCACCGCATTATTCAGGACTTTATGATTCAGGGTGGCGATCCTACTGGTACTGGTATGGGCGGTCAGTCTATTTATGGCGAGAAATTTGAAGATGAGTTTTCACCAGAATTGTACAATATTCGTGGGGCTCTTTCCATGGCAAATGCTGGGCCAAATACTAATGGAAGTCAATTTTTCATTGTTCAAAATAAAAATCTTCCTTATTCAGCTAAGGAATTGAGCCGCGGCGGCTGGCCTGAAGCTATCGCTGAAGTCTATGCCAGTCAGGGAGGAACTCCGCATTTGGATCGGCGCCACACTGTCTTTGGTCAGCTGGCTGATGAAGCGTCCTATCAAGTTTTGGACAAGATTGCAGCTGTTGAGACGGGTGCGATGGACAAGCCCGTGGAAGATGTTGTGATTGAGACGATTGAGGTAGAAGACTGATGAAAATCGGTGATAAATTAAAAGGCAAAATCACTGGGATTCAGCCTTATGGAGCTTTTGTTGAACTGGAAAACGGAACGATTGGCTTGATTCATATCTCAGAAATTCGTCCGGGTTATATTGAAAATATCCATGATAGTGTAAAGGTTGGCCAGCAAGTCTTGGTTCAGGTTGTGGATTATGATGAATTTTCTGGGAAGTCCAGTCTGTCCATGCGGACCCTAGAAGAAGAAAAGCACCGCCTCCCTAGACGCCACCGCTTTTCAAATGACCGCTGTAAAATTGGTTTTGAGCCTTTAGGCAGACAGCTGCCTATCTGGATCAAAGAGGCAAAAAAATTCTTAAAAAAAGAAAAAGTTTAAAAAATATCCTGTTCTCTTATCGAACAGGATATTTTTGTTTTAGATAGAATTGCCGTTCAATTCATAGCCGACTGCTAAATTGAAATGGACATATTTTTCAAAAATACTAAGCATCAAATTCATAGAGAGCGGTAGACAGATAGCGTTCGCCGTTATCAGGTGCCAGAGCAAGGACTTTTTTGCCAGCTCCTAGTTTTTTCGCTACTTCAATAGCTGCGAAAATAGCAGCAGCAGATGAAATTCCCACTAAGAAGCCTTCCTGACCGCCAATATAGCGTCCAAATTCCAGTGCTTGATCAGAAGTTACGCGGACAATACCGTTATAGGCTGCTGTATCCAAGGTCTCTGGAATGAATCCAGCTGAAAGCCCTTGGATTTTGTGAGGGCCTGGCTTCTCACCAGAAAGGATAGCAGATTCGTCTGCTTCGACTGCGTAGATTTGGATGTCCGGATTAACTTTTTTGAGAGCGTGAGATACACCGGAAATAGTTCCGCCAGTTCCGACACCGCCTACAAAGGCATCCAGTCCAGTTTCACTGAAAGCAGCGATAATTTCTGCTCCTGTTGTTCGTTCGTGAACCTCTGGATTGGCCGGATTGTTAAACTGCAGTGGCAACCAACCATTGCGTTCTTGTGCGATTTCTTGTGCTTTTGCAATAGCGCCTTTCATTCCTTCGCTACCCGGAGTCAAGACCAACTCAGCACCATAAGCTTGGATAATCTTGCGGCGCTCCACACTCATGGTTTCAGGCATAACAATGACAACCTTGTAGCCTTTGGCTGCTCCAACCCATGAAAGGCCAATACCGGTATTTCCACTAGTTGCTTCAACGATGGTATCGCCAGGCTTAATAAGGCCATCGCGCTCAGCCGCCTCAATCATGCTGAGAGCAATCCGGTCTTTAACAGACGAACCAGGATTGAAAGCCTCTAACTTCACATAAACCTCAGCAGCTCCTTCTGGAACCAAGTTGTTCAATTTGACGATGGGAGTTTGCCCAATTAGTTCTGTAATGTTTTGATAAATACGTGACATAGAATACATACCTCAATATAATTTAATAGAATTAGTATAAAATGAAATAAGAGCTTTGTAAAATATAAAAAAGCTATGAGAGCCATAGCTTTTCTTTATGTCAAAACATCAAGGGGACTTCTACTTGGCGCAGTCCTTGATCCATCATCTCCAATTTGCCCTTAAAAAACTCAGTCAGTTTGTCTTTAAGCAGTTCTCTTTCACCTCTGTCAACGAAAAGAAGAGTGGAGACAGTATCTGTAAATTCAGTATCGTATTCAGCAAGATTTTCCGCCTTAAGAAAATTCGCAAAATCCTGATATTGGCTGTAAGACAGTTGTAGGCGCAGGCCAGCTTGTTCTTTTATTTCAACCAGCCCAATCTCCTTGATAGCCAGAGCAACACTGCCAGCATAAGCTCGAATCAGACCGCCGGCTCCTAGCTTAATACCGCCAAAATAGCGAGTAACCACAACGCAAAGATTGGTCAAATTGTGCTTTTCTAGAACTCCCAGCATAGGAACTCCGGCTGTTCCGCTGGGCTCCCCATCATCACTGGTCCGCTTAATATCGCTCTTTTCTCCAATGATAAAAGCAGAGCAGTTATGAGTAGCCTTGTAATGTTCTTTTTTTATAGCAGCGATAAAAGCGCGAGCCTCTTCCTCAGAGTAAACTCGTTTTACATGGCAGATAAAGCGGGATTTTTTAATTTCCTCTTGAACCATACCATCTTCTTTAATTGTCTTAAATTCCATAACTATATTTTACAAAAAAAGACGAATTTTGCCAAAAAATTACGAATAAATAAGTATGTTAGAGTTACAAGATTGTTTAGGACGGATATTTACAGAAAATCAGTTAGAGCCTAGCTTGCGAGCACAAGCAAAAGAAATTCCCAGTATCCGAGAAGAAAAAGGCAAGCTCCGCTGCGGACGCTGCAACAGCTTGATTGAACGAGAAAATCAGCTACCTGTTGGAGCTTATTATTGTAGAGAATGCTTACTATTGGGTCGGGTACGGAGTGACCAAAAACTCTACTATTTTCCTCAAGAGAATTTTCCTAAAAATAAAGTGCTTAAATGGCAGGGGCAACTGACAGAGTTTCAGGGGAAGGTCTCCAAAGGCTTACTGGATGCGCTAGAGAAAAGACAGAATACGTTAGTGCATGCTGTTACTGGCGCTGGAAAAACAGAAATGATTTACCAAGTGCTTGCAAGAGTTATTGATAGAGGAGGGTCTGTTTGCTTGGCCAGTCCGCGGATTGATGTTTGTTTAGAACTTTATCGGCGCCTAAAAGAAGACTTTTCTTGTGAAATAGCCCTTCTGCATGGGGAGTCAGAAGCTTATTTTCGCAGCCCCTTGGTAATTGCGACCACCCACCAGCTCTTAAAATTTTATCGGGCTTTTGATTTGTTGATTGTGGACGAGGTAGACGCTTTTCCTTATGTGGATAATCCCATACTGTATCACGCTGTAGAGAGTTCAGTTAAAGAGGATGCTACAACTATTTTTCTGACAGCCACTTCCACAGATGAATTGGATAAAAGAGTTCAAAAAGGTGAGTTGAAACGCCTGAGTCTTCCCAGAAGATTTCATGGTAATCCCTTGACCATCCCTCAGAAAATTTGGTTATCTGATTTTCAAAAACATCTTCAGAAGAAGAAAATAACACCTAAGCTTTTAAAATATATACAAAAACAGAGGGAGACTCAATTTCCTCTCTTAATATTTGCTGCAGAAATTCAAAGAGGAGAGGATGTTGCTCATGCTTTGCAGATAGCTCTGCCTGATGAAAAGCTGGCTTTTGTCGCCTCTACAACAGAAAATCGTCTAGAGATTGTCGAGCAGTTTCGTCGCAAGGAGATCACTATTTTGGTGACAACGACTATCTTAGAGCGTGGAGTAACTTTTCCTGGCGTAGATGTTTTTGTCTTGGAAGCCAATCATCGTTTGTTCAGTCGTAGTGCTCTGGTTCAGATTTCAGGCCGAGTTGGTCGTAGTATGGATAGACCGACTGGACAGTTGCTATTTTTTCATGATGGGACTACCCTTGCTATGGAAAAGGCAATCCGGGAAATGAGAGATATGAATAAGGAGGCGGGATTATGACAACGTGTCTTTTATGTAAGGGACAAATTGAGGAGAAAAGTAGTTTTTTACAGCTTTTTCTATTAAGAGAAGAAGGGGCAAGCTGCTGCTCCACTTGTTATCAAAATTTTGAACACATATCTGAAGAGCATTGCCCTCGCTGTTTTCGCAATGGAAAATCAGATTTATGTGCAGATTGCCAAAAATGGGAGGAAGAGGGGGAACAAGTCCAGCATCAGTCACTATTTACCTATAATGAAGCAATGAAGGAATATTTCAGTCAATACAAGTTTCAGGGAGACTATGTATTGCGCTTTGTATTTGCAAAAGCAGCTAAAAAAGCAGTCAAAATGTTTAGAGAGCATACCATTGTTCCGATTCCAGTCAGTATCGAAAAATTTCAAGTGAGAGGTTTTAATCAAGTGCAGGGGATTTTAGATGCTGCAAACTTGTCATACAGAGATATCTTAGAGAAAAATGACACCCTAGCACAGTCGAGCAAGACACGTGAGGAGCGTCTGCAGACGCAGCAGGTTTTTAAAATTAAGAATGGAGTTGATTTGCCAGATAAAATTTTGCTGGTTGATGATATCTATACGACTGGAAAAACCTTGCAATTGGCTAAGCAAATCTTGCTGGAAGCAGGAGTGAAAGAAATTTTGACATTTTCAATCGCAAGATGAGAAAAAATTTGCAAAAAAGGAATGAAAGCGTTATAATGATATTATAAATAAAACATTTATGTTTAGAAAGAAGGTACTTATATGCTTAAATATAGTATCCGTGGTGAAAACCTAGAAGTAACAGATGCTCTCCGTGACTACGTAGTTTCTAAACTTGAGAAGATTGAGAAGTATTTCCAAGCAGAGCAAGAACTTGATGCGCGTGTGAACCTCAAGGTTTACCGTGAAAAGACTGCGAAAGTGGAAGTAACAATTCCGCTAGGCTCCATCACTCTTCGTGCAGAAGATATCTCTCAGGATATGTATGGGTCAATTGATTTGGTTACAGATAAGATTGAGCGCCAAATCCGCAAAAATAAAACCAAGATTGAAAGAAAGAATCGCAATAAGGTTGCTACAAGCCAGCTTTTCACAGATTCCTTTGCTGAGGAAGCAGAAGAAGTCCCATCAAAAGTTGTCCGTTCAAAACACATAGATTTGAAGCCGATGGACTTGGAAGAAGCGATTCTGCAGATGGATTTATTGGGACATGATTTCTTTATCTATTCCGATGCAGAGGACAGTAGCACAAATGTTATATACCGTCGAGAGGATGGAGATATTGGTCTGTTAGAAGTCAAATAAATAAGAAAATAGGGTTGAGAGCATGTTTCTCAACCTTTTTAGATTATAGAAAGTCATACTGTCAGCTGACATAGAATAAGTACCCTAGGCACAAAGAAATTAACTTTATACATACAGTTGAAAAATAAACTTCAAAAAAAAACAAAAAAATTGGAAAAAGGTATTGACAGGTTGGTGGTAT
>NZ_JAPVYE010000008.1:0-84734 GCF_041431685.1 Streptococcus sp. 20925_1_22
CCTTGTGAGCTCTTAGAGATATAAGGCTTCAAATCATTAAGTGTCGGAGCTGTAGCAGTCTCAGGATCTACTTGAGAACCTAGATAAGACTGAATAGCTGATACCAACTGACGGTGTTCTGTTTCGATACGGCTCTTACGCGCACTGTCTTGGAATCCTGTGATAGCCGGGATAGCTACTGCTGCCAAAACAGCAATGATGATGATTACGACAATCAACTCAACCAAGGTAAAACCTTTACCTTTTTTCTTCAAGTCCTGACGGAACTTTTGCAATTTGTTTAACATTTGAATAGTTCTCCTATTTCTTTTTCATAAATTTTAATATATTCGCCCACAGAGGCATTTGTTTTGTTCCTAGCTGGGAGACCCCACAAACTCCCAGCATCAGAACGATTTTCCTAACTTTTTGTGCAGAGCAATTACTCTGCGAATCCTAACTTTTTCTGTAAATAATCTGTTATTGATTTGCTTCAGCGCCCTGTTGAACAGCATTAGCAATTTCAAACATTGGCAACATAACAGAGGCAACAATTCCCCCGATGATGACCCCCATGACGATGATCATGGCTGGTTCCAAGAGTGAGAGTAACTGCTTGATAGCTGCCTCCAGCTCTTCTTCATAAAAATCCGATGTTTTATTGAGCATGGACTCCAGAGACCCAGACTCCTCACCGATCTTTACCATCGAGAGCATCATAGGCGGGAAGAGACCTGTCGAGGTCAGCATACCCGTCAGACGTTCCCCTTTTTGCAGACCTTCATTGGCAATTCTCAGCTTGTCAATAACAACAGCGTTATTGGTCGTTGCGGCAGCTGAATCAATAGCCTCTACCAGAGGGATACCCGCACTGGTAAGAGTAGCCAAGGTGCTGGCGAAACGAGCAGTGACAATCTTCTGCATCGGTCCTTTGACGACTGGCATCTTGAGCTTGAGCTGGTCCAGCTGATAGCGGCCTGCCTCTGTACTGCGATAACGCAGGAATAGGAAGACTAGAAGCCCAACCCCTCCAAAGAGGATATACCAGTAAGATTGAACGAAGTTACTAGCTGCCAAGACGATACGTGTCGGCAAAGGCAAAGCAACGCCACTCTGCTCAAAGATTCCCGAGAAGTTAGGGATAACGACATAGAGCAAGACCAAGGTGGCAGCTACTGCCAGAAAGGCAAGGACCGCTGGATAGATCATAGCTCCGCGAATCTGGCGACTGGTCTTGAGCTCCTTATTATAGTGCTCAGACATTCTTTCCAGTACCTCGTCCAGCTTACCAGTCTTTTCACCAGCCTGCACCATACGGATTAAAAGGTCAGGAAAGAGACCGTTTTGCTCGATCAGAGACTTGGACAGCTGATTCCCTTCCTTCAGGCCTTTACTGATAACCTTAAGGCTAGCCTTTAGGTTTTTGGCATCTGTCTGCTGCTCTAAGATATCTACTGCATTGTTGAGCGGGATACCCGAGTTTAACATAACCGACATCTGCTTACAGAAGAGTGATATATCCTTGAGCTTGATCTTCTTGCTTTGGAAAAGGGTGATTTCCTTAGAGCCCATGACCTTTTCTTCGACACTAATCGGCTTACCTTTGAGACGGATCCGATTAACGGCGTCTGTCCGGTTAGGAGCATCTACCTCTAGTGTGACAACCCCTTGCCGAGTGTCTAAGTATTTACAAACATATATTGTCATGCTCTAGTACCCCACTATTCCTAGGGATTTTTCAACTTGAGCGCGGTCCACTGAGTAGGACAGCAGTGTTCTCTGATCGATAACATTGCGACGATAGAGTCCCATGAGCGAAGTGTCCATGGTAATCATGCCTAGCTGAGCCCCCGTTTGGATTGGCGTTAGCAGCTGGTGGGTCTTCCCTTCGCGAATGAGGTTGCGAATAGCGGGTGTTCCCAGCATGATTTCAAAGGCAGCTACACGACCTTTGCCGGTCGCTGTACGCATAAGCTGCTGCGATACAACCCCTTCCATAACGGCGGAAAGCTGCACACGAATCTGCTCCTGCTGCTCGGCTGGAAATACGTCGATAATCCGGTCCATGGTGTTTACGGCACCGACCGTGTGGAGGGTTGACAGGACTAAGTGACCTGTTTCCGCCGCACGCAGGGCGATTTCAATCGTTTCCTTATCCCGCATCTCACCGACTAGGATGACATCCGGGTCCTGACGAAGTGCACCGCGGAGGGCATTGCCGAAGCTCTGCGTATCCGCTCCCAGCTCACGCTGGTTGACCAAGCACTTATTATGCGTGTGCATGTACTCGATCGGATCTTCAATCGTGATGATGTGCTCGTCCCGCAAGCTGTTCATGTAGTTGATCATGGTTGCCAGGGTCGTTGACTTTCCGCTTCCTGTTGGTCCGGTAACCAATATCAGACCCCGGCGTTTCTCAGCTAGCTTTTTGATAACTGGTGGCAATCCCAGAGATTCCATAGATGGAATATCCTTGGGAATGACCCGCAAGGCAATCCCGCAGTTGTTTTTCTGCTTAAAGATATTGACCCGCAAGCGATAGCCATTGTCGACCTCGTAGGCACAGTCCACTTCACCGACTTCTAAAAGATGAGCAATCTGCTTCTCATTTAAAATGTGCTTGGTGAAGCGAACCGTGTCTTCGTTGGTCAAAATTGTATTGTTGAGTTGTGTTAACCTCCCGTGCAGACGCATGCTTGGCTCAGCGCCAACCGTGAAGTGGATATCTGACGCACCCGCTTCAATCGCCTGCTTAATTAACTCATCCAAATTCATCCTAAACTTCCCCTTCTAGACTGAAGGCAATCTTCATTGCTTCTTCAATCGTTGTAGTCCCCTGTTTTGCGATATCAATGGCCTCCTCCGCCAAGTCTCGCATACCATTTTTCTTAGCTTCTGCTCGAAGCTGTGACGTTGTTCCACCATCATTAATTAGTGACTTAATCTCCCTTGTCACCGCCATGATTTCGTGGATAGCGATACGTCCATAGTATCCCGTACCACTGCAGTAGTTGCAGCCGCGTCCGCGATACAAGGTGTCTCCCTTGTGAATACCGATACCTGCATGTTCATTTGTTTCTACAGTGTACTCAGTCTTACACTTGGGACAGATACGCTTAATCAAGCGCTGTGCGATAATACCGACAGTCGCCGTTGAGACCAGATAAGGCTTGATGCCCATATCGACCAAACGGTTGACTGTACTAGCTGTGTCATTGGTGTGGATAGTCGAGAGAACGACGTGACCAGTGATAGCGGCCCGAACCGCGATACTAGCTGTCTCTTCGTCCCGAATTTCCCCCAAGAGAACGATGTCCGGGTCCTGACGCAGGATACTTCTCAAACCACTCGCGAAGGTCAGTCCAGCTTTATTATTTACCTGAACTTGGTTGACCCCTTCCAATCGGTACTCAACCGGATCTTCAACGGTGATGATATTTTTTCCTACATCATTGAGCTCACGGAGCGCTGTGTAAAGAGTGGTTGTCTTTCCGCTTCCTGTAGGACCAGTCAGCAAGATAATGCCTTCTGGCGCCTTAAGAATATCTTCAAAGAGCTTCTGATTGGTTGGCGAGAATCCCAACTCCTCTTTACTGAGGAGAGTTGCATTCCGGCTCAAAATCCGAATAACGATTTTTTCACCGAATACAGTAGGCAAGACTGAAACCCGCATATCGACTTCTTTGCCGTCGATGGTTGTTTCAATCCGTCCATCCTGAGGAATCCGCCGCTCGGCGATGTCCAGACCACTCATGATCTTAATCCGTGTCGCAATGGCTGAGTGAGCATTGGCTTTCAACTGCATGTTTTCCACCAAAGTCCCGTCAACCCGGAAACGAACACGAACAACTTTTTCAAAGGGCTCAATATGGATATCGCTGGTCCGCGTCTTGATTGCCTGACTGATAATCGAGTCAATCAAACGTACAACCGGAGCGTTTTTGATTTCTAGATCTTCTTCGACGATCTCTTCATCCACATTAAAACCTTCGATTTCGGTCGCTGCCTGTTGGGCTTCTTCTCCTTTGGAATAGTATTGATCGATATACTTCTCAATATCATCCCGAAAAGTTACATAAGGTTCTACCGCCATCTTAGAGACGATTTTAACATCGTCTAGGGCGATATAGTTGCTTGGGTCTGCCATTGCAACTATTAATTTCGGTTCTTCATCCGTTTCTCCATCGGTGAAGGCAATCGGAATCAATCCATGACGTTTAGCAACTTTTTCTGAAACCTTCTCGACAGCTTCCTTTTCTATCACAAACTGTGATAGATTGACATGAGGTACACGATAATAGTAACTCATGACTTTCAGCATATCTTCTTCTGTCACATAGCCCTTGCTGATTAGATATCTCTCTAACTGCATGTTTGATTGTGGCATATCTTGAAGAATTTCTTCTTTTTGAGCTGCCGTTATCAGATTGAATTGAACCAATATAGCGATTAGTGCCATTTGTTTCTCCTGTCTGTGATTTTTTTGTAAAAATCCTTCAATTCTTTCTATGCGTTAATAGATAACAGCTTTCTTAAAAAAATCTCCCTCGCTTAAAGTTTTCTTTAAGGTTTCTTTAAGCTTTTTAAGTTAGGCTAGTACATGGAAAATTTACCAATAGAACCAAACTTAATGTTTTAAGTTAGATGCTTTGAGCAGTATCTCCATTTGATAAACCTAGTAAACAGTCCTTAAACCAATCCTAGGATTGACAAGGGCGTTTTAGATTTGTCAAAAGGGGCGCAAAAAAGCAGATGCCAAAAACATTTGTTCTTGCGTTCTTAAATACTATACAAAGCAAGTTCTCTTGCAAAAATTTCTCATGCTTTTAGATGCAGGTTAAACCGTGTGTGTGTGAAGTTGGTTTAACCCGAATCATCAAGCAGCCATTGCCATAAGATAAGAATTCTTATCTTATGGTTTTTCTTTTTACCGATATGCATATTGTGGTAGGAAATGCTAGGAACAAAAGCTTTATTTGCTTTAAAAAACATTTACCTATCCCAGTATATGACATAATTGACATCTTGTCAACAGGTTTGCCTCGAAAAAAATGACTGCATTTAAAAAAATGTTTAATTTTGACAAAACCTTGTTATATCAAGCTTTTTGACACTTTTTTAAAGCGTTTTTTTTACTTCGAGGATAAAAAAAGCAAATTTTTTTGAGGAAATTTCCCCTTTACTGCTTCTTTTTCAACCTTCAGATGGACAGTGTGACAGCATCTGTCCTCTTCTAATCGGTAGTCGATATGCTTAGGAAAGGCGCTTCAGGACAAGGCTTAGCAAGCTTTGCCTGTTTCTTCCTACCCAATAGTATATGCTAAAGAAAAAGCATTGTCAATGCATTTGCATTTTATTAGATGTAAAACCTATCTAAAAATGCACAATGTACTCAGCTTGTCTATTTTTTATAGAAAAACCACAAAATCAAAAAGGCTAGAATTTTCAGAAAGGGAAAAAGACATATTAAATAAGAAGAAAATTGTAAAAAAAGAACCAGTTGAGTGATGGAAATTAGACTGTATAACGAAAAACAGCCCGAAATATCGGACTGCAGAGATATGTTTACAGTAGTACTATTTAAATATGAGGTTTTAAATCACTCTCCCCACCTAAACACCACTCTTCATGCTCTTCCAAGCTGCTATCCGTCTGGATAGTGATTTTGGTGATGCCATAGGCTTGCAATTCTTGACGCAGAATAGTTTGGGTCTCAGCCAGCAGCTCTGGGTTTTCAAGACAGATATGGATCATGGCAAATTTTTCCAAACCGTCTGTGGTCCAGACATTGAGCTGAGTAATAGCCTGAACGTTTTCAACGGCTAGGATTTCCTGATAAAGCTGGCTCAAATCGATATCGCTAGGGATGTGATCCAGAAAGATTTTGATGTTTTCCCAGAATTTAGGCAGGGCCTTGCTGAGGATGAAGCCCGCAATAAGCAGGGAGAGCAGCGGGTCAAGAAAATACCAGTCGGTAAAGCGCAACACGATAGAGACCAGAATAACAGCTACCCAACCCAGAATATCCTCTAAAAAATGGAGACTGAGAATGGACTCATTGTGACTGTGTCCATGACCATGGCCGACCACCTTGCTGGCTGCTAGATTGACTATAATGGCAAAGATACCTAGCACCAACATGCCGTCATAATTGACCTTTTCAGGCTCAAAGACCTTGGGTACATTTTCGATAATCACCAAGGTCGAGCCGACTAGTAAGATGACAGAGGTCAGCAGGGCTCCTAAAAGGCTGTAGCGCTTGTAGCCCAGAGTGTATTTCTTGTCTTCTTTTTTATTAGAAATTTTTTCAAAAAGGGTGGAAAGTCCGATGGCCATCGCGTCTCCTGTGTCGTGCACAGCATCGGCTAGTACAGCGCTGGAATTGAACATGAAGCCAAAGATAAACTCAAGAATGGCAAAGGAAAAGTTTAATAGAAAAGCAATAGTCATATTTTTACTAGATTTCACGGCAGCCTCCTTTCAGTTTGGCTAAATTTATAGTATAATGTAATCAAAACGGAACACCTTGTTCAGTTTTCTTCATCTTTATTATCCCTTATTCTCAGAAAGGAAACAAGAAGCAATTGAGGGGCTTTGTCCGTTACTGAACAATCCTGCTCTTTTGTTCCGAAATGCTATGGACAGACGAGTCAAGAAATCACGCGCAGCTATTTACCAAGCTTTTATCAGCCTGCTGCATCAAAAAAGTTATGAAAGCATTACAGTGCAAGAAATCATCGACCTGGCAGACGTTGGCCGGTCGACTTTTTATGCCCATTTCGATACTAAGGAAGCCTTGCTAGAGGAGGTTTGCCAAGACCTCTTTCAGCATACCTTTCTTGAGCGCGACGACGGCAAGGATCTCTTTGAAGCAACCGCCCATATTTTTAAGCATTTCCAAAAGAATCAGGACAAGATTGCAACCTTGCTGCTTTCGAAAAATATCTATTTCACCAACCGCTTAAAGATTGAGCTGGAAAACTATCTCTTTCCGATGATTCAGGAGCAGCTCCTGCAGAAAAAATCTCAGCTGCCAGAGCCCTTTCTAAGAAATTATGTGACTTCTACCTTTGTGGAGACGGTCAGCTGGTGGCTCCAGCAGAAGAAAACATTGCCAGAAACAGTTATCAGCCAGTATTTTCTGGATTTGATGGACTGATTTTATTTTGATACTTATATAGGAGGAAACTTAACTTTATGAAAAAGCAACATTCGACATTTTTGCTTCCAGGTATTCTGATGGTGGGGGTTGTCCTACGGGCGCCTTTTGCAGTGCTACCTGTTGTGCTGGGAGATATTGCTAAGGGACTGCAAGTTCCCTTCAACTCTCTGGGACTGCTGACTAGCCTGCCCTTAATCATGTTTGCCCTCTGTTCAGCCTTTTCCCCACGCCTGGCTCAAAAGGTCGGCCTGGAAAAGCTCTTTACCATAGCCATGATTGTGCTGACTCTGGGCTCTTTTATTCGTATCTTTAACCTGCCTCTACTCTACGCAGGTACAATCATGCTAGGGGCTGCCATCGCTGTCTTAAATGTGCTCCTGCCCAATGTCATTCAGGCTAATCAGCCAGAGAAAATTGGATTTCTAACCACGCTTTATATCACTTCTATGGGACTAGCTATCTCAATCATGTCTCCCTTGGCTGCACCTATTGTCCGCTTAGCTGGCTGGAAAGGCTTGATTCTCGTCCTGACCCTCATCTGCTTACTGGCCTGCTTAATCTGGCTGCCCAACAGCCGGCACAATCACAAACTGACTAGTAAAAATCGCGAGCAGCAAATGGGCTCCCTGCTAAAAAATCCTAGAGTATGGGCTCTGATTATTTTTGGTGGCCTGCAATCTTTACTCTTTTATACAGCTATCACTTGGCTGCCGACTCTTGGACAATTGGCTGGACTTTCTGATGATGCTACTGGATTCTTAGCCTCTATCTTTTCAATTATCAGCCTTCCTTTGGCTATGACGATACCTAGTCTGACAACGCGTCTATCCGCTAAAAAACGCTTGGGGATGATAGCTCTCTTTTCTGCAACTGGTATGGTTGGTCTGGGCATGCTGCTGGTCAAGACAGATTCCTTTGTCTACTGGCTCATCCTCAATCTGCTAATCGGTATGTCCGTCAGCGCCCTCTTCCCCTACCTCATGGTCACTTTCTCGCTCAAAACCAGTACTCCTGAGCAAACCGCTCAGCTATCTGGCTTAGCCCAGACTGGTGGTTATATTCTGGCCGCCTTTGGACCTAGCCTCTTTGGATACAGCTTTGATTTATTCCATTCCTGGACTCCAGCCATCCTCATTCTCATTGGCTTGGCTGCCATTGTGACGCTAACTCTCTTTTACATTGAGAAGTTTGACAAGATATAATAAAGACGAAAAACGCTTAGAAATCCTAAGCGTTTTTGCAATAGTTGAGACACTCTTCCAGGTCCACATCCCGCTCTAAGTGCTCTGGTGTCCAAGGAATCAAGATATCTGGTTCAACTCCCTTGTCATTCATGCCCTTTCCTTGATCAATTCTAGTGTCACGTGAGGTGGGAAATAAGAGCTCATAGTCACCAAAATCCTTCACGCAGCAATTGGAATAATCTAGAATGCCCATAGTCGGACGCCCTAGGACCGTAACCTTGGGCATCTTTTTCATGGTATCAACAAAATTATCACCTGAAGACCCACAGGTAACATCTGCTAGTACAAAGACTTTTTCAGGTCGAGCTAGGCCTAGGGCGTCTGGCAGAATATTCTGATCACTGTCCTCATCGCCATAAAGGACATAACCTTTTCCCCGATTCTCTTCCAACTCTTTTAGAAATTCTTTGAGAATCTGGTGAGTTTCTGCTGATAAGTTTGGATCTTCTAGGATATTTTGCATCAGTTGCTGGCGCAAATCAACATTTCTATCAGTATAGAGAATCTCCATCCCATCATCGCTTGGCAAATCTAAGTCACTGAAGGCCTTTCCCTGAGGGAGAGTATATTTGAAAAGTGGATAATAAAGCGAGTCCGTCCCGCCATAATTGACTCGAACATCAATGATTAAATACTTGGCCTGCTCAATAGCTGCTTGACTGTCAGCATATAGCTGAGTGATTGCTGCCTCATCCGTAAAATCTTCTAACTTAAGATAGACGATGTCCTCAGAAAGATTGCGCCATTCAAACTGCGGTGGCTTCTTTGGGTGAGCGGTCGGCTGAACATGCAGTTGCTCCTCCTTGCCATTGCGTACCACCGTAACTTCTCCTGCATGCCCCACAAAGTAAGCCCACTCCTTGTGCTGTCGCTCTGGTGTGGAACTGACAAAATAATCCTTGTGCTCTTGATAAACCTGGGGCAAAGGTTTCCCATCCAAGGCTAGAATCTGGTCTCCACGTTTCAGCTCTGTATCGCTATTTGCCTGCAGGACGTAGAGGCAGTCTTGGTAGTATCTCACTTTAAAGCCGGGCGATTGCGTTTCCTTAAGTCCAAACCAAACATGGGACAAAATCCCAAAACTGGCTATATAACAATGCATCTGGTAAAGAAAGTCTTCTTGGTTCATTTGGTCTGTGATACGCGCTCGATATTCTTCGGGCTTTGCACCTGTGATGTCTTTCTTTGTAGAGGAATCCTCTCGCATAATTTCTACGACTTGGTCAAAAATCTCTGTTTTCTTCATCTTTTACTCCTTCTTCCAGGTGGCCTCATCATCCAGCAGGTCTCGCTTGGACATTTTTGAGACATGACGATTGCTGGCCACATAAAAGCCCAAGGGCTCCTCCCGCCAGGCATCTGTGCAGGTCACGCCAATCCGCGGACGGCTAGCAATCTGATTGGGAGTCAGGTCATAGGCTAATTGCAGACTGGAGGTCGCTAAACTTTGTCCATCAAAGCGCTTGTCAATCCCAGCATACTTGGTTAACTTGCCAGGGCCGTTAGCTAAAAGGCGGCCATCCTGTAGCTCCAAGGCTCGAATCAGTATGGCTTCGGCCACATTTTCAGCCTTAGTCACCAGATTCAGCATCTGATGACCATGAATCTGATAGATATACCAGTGACCAGCTGGCAGATACATGGATTCATTCTTAGGGGAACGGCGCCCTCCAGCCGAATGACAGGCACTATCCTGACTTCCTAGATAGGCTTCTGTTTCGACAATCCGGCCTAGCTTCTGACCATTTAGAATCAGTTGCATACCTAGCAAAGCTCGCGCTGCTGCAACTGTGTCTGTCTCGATTAGTTTCTGAAAATCTCTTGATAACATAGGTTGATTATAGCATGATTTCTCCATTTACAGAGGAAAAGAAATGTTGCAAAAATGTTATTTTTCTCCTTCTCATGGACAAGAATTATATTACAAAACAATTACACACTAAATAAGCGGAAAATCGTAGAAAAGCTTATAAAATCTATTTATTGTCTAATTGCATTGCATATATTTTGTAACATTTTTATTAACAGAGTATGTTATTTATGTATCAATCCGGTTTTTCATTGCTTCAAATGAAATATTTGTTTAATATTATACTAGAAGGAGGGGTAAGATGAAAAAATTATCTAAAATTTCTTTATTTTTATTACCACTAATTGCACTTTTCTTTTTGGCAGCTTGCGGAAATTCTGCAGATAAGAAGACTGAAGAAAGCTCAAGTTCCAGCTCAAGCGTATCTTCTTCATCTAAAGCTAAAACAAGCTCTAGCAGCACATCTGAAGAAAGCGGCAGTGCCAAAGTCAACGTAAACGGTGGTGATACCAGCGTTAATGTAAATGGCGATGACGAAAGCGGCGATGCTTCTGTTGAAACTAACGGAGACGGTAGTGCTAATGTACAAACTGACAACGCTGGTGTTAGCGTAAATGAAGATGGCGTTCATGTTCAAGGCGGCGGCGTTGATGTTAAGGTCGGCAGCGATGGATCTGTCAATATCCAAACACCTTAATTGAAAAAAGCCTTTCGATTATTATAATTCATAAAAACCGAGTGTCGCTCGGTTTTTTGATTTTCTCCTGTGCATTTCAAAAAACTTGTAAAACATTAAAAAGACTTGTAAAAACTTATTTGCTATGTTATACTCTATTTAGAAAAGCAAGGAGGGACAAGCATGTATCAAGAACAACGCTTAACTGAAATCTTAGAGCTCTTAGCTGAGAAAAAACAGCTGTCAGCCAAGGATATGATTGAGCATTTTCAGGTTTCTAAAGATACTATTCGGCGAGATTTTTCAATTTTAAGCGAGCGTAGGCTTGTGCAGCGCACCCACGGAGGTATTATCCCGCTGGATACTAGCCGGCAAATCCCCTCCTTTAACGACCGCATCAACCAACTAAGTCAAGAAAAAAAGGCTATTGCTCAGAAGGCTCATGACTTTCTCAAGCCGGAGCAGATTGCTTTCTTTGATGTCTCAACCATCGTTCTCCATCTGGCTCAGCGCATCAAGGAGCCTATGACAATCTATTCCCATTCTCTGGATAATGCAATCATGCTGAGCAGTCAGGACAAAGTGGACTTTCACCTCTTAGGCGGAAAATTTTATCCCAAAAACCGATTCTACTACGCGCTCAATGAAGCAGAGCTGCTGGAGCAGATTTCCTTTGACATTGCCTTTATCGGGGCAGCCAGCGTCTCTGATGGTCTGGTCAGCTTTGAAGACGAGGCTGATGCTCACCTGAAAAGACTGGCTTTGAAGCACGCCAAGACTAAGATTCTGCTGGCCGAGCAAGACAAATGGCAGAAAGAGTCTAAGTACATCCTGGGTCCTGTCAGCAACTTTGACTACTGGATTACGGACCAAGAGCCCAGCCCAGAAGTCCAAAAATTGCTTGGAGACAAGGTTCAGATCATTTATTAAATCAATTCATTCGATACAAAGGAGGAAGAGCTATGACAAACCAGGCGATTCGTCTGATTATCAGCGACATTGACGGTACCATTTTGGACGACCAGCATCAAGTAGATTCTAAACTCAAGGACATGATTCCCCTGCTAAACCGAGAAAAAATCCCTTTCGTTCTGGCTTCTGCTCGCTCTCCTCTAGGCATGGAGCCCATTGCACGCGACCTAGGACTGGGAGATAATCCACTGGCTTGCTACAATGGCGCTCTAGTCATCAAGGGCGACCCACAAGCTTACGAGACCATTATTGAGCACCCTCTGTACAAGAAAGAAATCCGAACTTTTCTAGAGCTGGTCAAGACTGAATTTCCTAGCGTGTCCATCAATCTCTATTCCGGTAAGGATTGGATTGCCGATCGTTTGGATAAGTGGGTACAGATAGAGGCTGCTATTACAGGGGAGCAGCCGATGATTCAGAATGTACTAATGCCAGTGCTGGACGTTCTAATGCCCGTCCACAAGCTACTTCTGATTGACCAAGCGCCTATCATCCAGAAACTCCATGACTACCTACAGACCTTAGACTTCCCCAAGACAGCCTTCTACCTCTCTAAGGACAACTACATGGAAGTCACGGCCAAGCATGTCTCCAAGGAGCAAGCCTTGTACGAAATTGCCCAGCACTACCAAGTGCCTCTAGAGCAGGTCATGACAATCGGAGACAACTTCAATGACCTTCCAATGCTGCGACTGGCTGGACTTGGAGTCGCTATGGGCAATGCCCCTGAAGCAGTTAAAACCAAGGCAAAAGCCGTGACCAAAAGTAACAATGAGCACGGAGTTGCGGAAGCTGTCGAAAAGTATGTTTTACTATAACGTAAAAAATCTGCTCAAGGGCAGATTTTTTTATTGATGATAATCATAAGCCAGGCGAGGACTGCCGTCTGCCACATAAATAATGCCACACTCCCTAAAGCCGTAGTTCAAAACAGCAGCCTGCATAGCTTGATTGTCCGCATGGGTATCGATTCGCAAATAGGGAATCTGCTGGCAGCAAAAATCAAAGACCTGACGGGATAGACCTCTGACTTGTCCGTTCGAAGCGATGCGGTGAATGGTGCCGTAAAGCTCCGCAAAATGCCAGGCTCCCTTTTCGATGACCTGATAGGTCGGGTCTTCTCCAATGATAAAAGCAAAGGTGCCGACCAGCTGCCCTCCTTCCTCGACAACAAAAGAGTGGCCAGCCGCGATGTCATCCTCAATCAAACCCGCGCTAGGATAGCCTCCATCCCACTGAGTCGGATTGCCCTGGTCTTTCATAAACTGACGGGCTACATCATAAATCGCCATAATGGCTGGGATATCTTCTGTTTGGGACAAACGAATCTTCATCTTTCCTCCTTTATAAAAATAAGGCTGGAAAGTCCCAACCCTATTTGAATTCTTCTGGTTTGCCAGTATACTGAGACCATTCCTTAGTGAAGAAACGGTCATTAATCTGGTAGTTTGGCGCCGGCTGTGGATTGGCTACAAAAGGATCAACCGCCTTGTCAAAGGCCAGCCAGCCATTCCAGCCCATGTGAATAGTATCCTGCATGAAGTAGGGCTTATCGCCGTCCTTAGAAAAGTCAGCAATGTTGGTAAAACCCTGGCTTTCCAGCTGGTAGCGAATCTTGGCAACCGTCCGCTGGTACATTTCAGGACTGAGTCCTGTATACTCCATCCACTTAGAATTGACCGGTGGAATGATGAAGATGGCATTGGTCTTTGACTTGGCGAACTGATCCAGAACCAGCTGCAAGTCGTTGTACTCAGGGGATTTTTCATAAGATTGCTTGGTTTGAAAACCTCTGAGCTTGGCAACCTTGCCGGCCAGACGGGTCTTGTAAAATTGATTGTCTATACCGAATTGGTTGTTATTGGTCTTCTTCTTGGCCTCTGCTATAGCAATCTCTTCCAAAGCCTGATAGGAGAAGGTGTCTGGCAAATCAGCCATATAAGGCAAAATTCGCTGGTCATAATTTTCATTATTAAGGGCAGCAAAGTTGCTGAAAAAAGCATCTTGGCGCTCATTAAGATGAGCCATCATCTCAATATGACGCTCTTCAAAGCTGCTCAGCTTTTTACCTTCAGACAGCTTCTGCACGCTCTCTGCCATAGCGACATCTGGATAGAGCTGCAGGAGGCGCTGGGCTGCATATTGCGCCGCCGCATCTCCTTGCTGTTGAGACAGATAAGCCGTCAGCTGATCGCTGTTGAAGTACTGCTGAAAGGCCGAAGCATCATAGCCAGTCTTGGTAAACCACTGGGGCGACACCACATAGACCGCCGTTTGTCCCTCCAACTCAGAAGACATCTGCTGCATACCAAAATACTGATTAAATGATGCTGCCCCGCGCTGGCCTAGAAAATAAGGCCGATAGGAGCGGTCGTATTTCTCAGCCAGCACTGCCGGATGCATGCTATCAAAGCGCAGCCATTCGCTAGAGCCAAAAAAGGGCACAAAGCGCATCTTCTTATCGGTCAAGGCTGTCACCTTCTTGCTACGGCTCTTGAAGTTTTCTGCTGTCAAGGTCACTGCCGAGCGCTTCTCTGCTTCTATATTATGCTTTTTATCAAGCGGATAGAAGAAAAAGAGCAGGGCAACCATGGCCATAGCGCAGAAAACCGGCCCCAGAATCAACCAGAGTCGTTTAAGCATTGCGAAGCTCCGTTACACCTTCAACGATTTTATTGGCTGTGTTCCAGTCATCGCGGCCAAACTCTGATACTGGCACGCGGATATCAAAACGGTTTTCCAGCTCAACAATCAGCTCGACCGTTCCCATACTGTCTAGGACACCAGCGTCAAACAAATCCTCGTCCATCATGTCTGACACATCTTCCATAAATAGTTCTTCAATAATTTCAATTACTTCTGCTTTTATATCCATTTTTCTTCCTCATTCATTTTTATTTTTTAAACCAAAGCTCATTTAAAAATCCAGAAAAGATTAAAAATGAGAACATGACTGCGTGAAAGGTCACCACAATCCCCAAAGCTTGGGTCCATTTATTGTCTGGCAGAGGCGGAAGCCCCTTAGCCTTGCGCTCTTTGTTTAGGGTTTTCTTCTTGCGCAACCAGGCATCATTGACGACCAGCCCTGCTCCGTGAAAGAGACCATAGGCGATATAGTACCAGGTCACTCCATGCCAGAAGCCCATGATCAGCATGTTGATTAGATAGGCCACACTAGAGGTCGTGTTGCGGTTTTTAAAGACCTTATTGCGCATCAGGACCATGACCAGCCGCATAAAGACAAAGTCACGGAACCAAAAGGACAGACTCATGTGCCAGCGATTCCAAAATTCTTTCAAATCGCGTGAGAGAAAGGGCTTATCAAAGTTGATAGGGCTCTTGATTCCCATGAGATTGGAAATAGCTAGCGCAAACATCGAATAACCGGCAAAGTCAAAGAAGAGATCCAGACCAAAGACATACATGACGCCCAGAGTTCCCAGATTAAAGAAACCGCCGGTATAGAGAGCGTAGGTCTTGACATGACCCAGCAAGAGATGTCCAAAGATATGTGCCAGGATAAACTTATAAAGGAAGCCTAGCATGATATACTTGACAGACTGCTCCAGCATATCCAGCAGCTCATCGCGCTCAGGAATGTTCAAATAGTCTTCATTGAAACGCTTGAAACGATCAATGGGGCCACTCGAAAAGGTCGGCATGAAGAGCAGGAAACGCAGGAACTCCCAGAGTGTGAACTCTGTCAAAACTCCATCCCGCATCTCAATCATCATCCCTACCGAGCGAAAGGTCAGATAGGAAATCCCTAAAAAGCCAAAGAGAGACTGATGGCCACTGATTGCGGGCTCTACCTTGACAATCACAAGCGGCAGAACCGCCAGCAAGGTATGCAGATAAAAGATCCACTTGCTGTCCCGCGACCGGCGATAGAGCTTGTATGAATAAACCCAAACTATCTGCCAGATGACATAGCCCAACAGAGCACAAAGCTGCGCCAGACTGGGACCTGTCAGCATCAGGACGATAAAGACCAAGCTGACCAAGGCTTCATAAAGGGGGAAGCGTTTCTTAAAGAAAAGTCCAACAAAGATTGGTAGAACTGCCAGAACGATATAGACAAAGTAAACTGGATTGCCGTAGGGTTCCAAGTGAGGCAGCTGTTTCAAGAAATCCATCATCGCTTATTGACCTCGCTAATCAGCCCCTTAATGTCAATCTTGCCATTCGGGGTCAAAGGCAGGGTCTCTCGATAGAGGAACTTGGACGGCATCATGTAGGACATCATGATATCCTGCAGATCTTCCTTGATTGCCTTGGTAATATCGATTTCTCGCTCAAACTGCTCAGCCACACCGTCTTTGAGAATGACATAGGCCAGCAGATTTTGGACCTTGTGGTCCTTATTGTAGCGAGGCACAGCCACTGCAGATTCAACGTATTTAGATTTGTTCAGGTTCTGAGACACATCCTCCAGCTCAATACGGAAACCATTAAACTTGATCTGGAAGTCCATCCGGCCACCGTAGAGCAGCAGACCTTCATCTGTCATCGATCCGACATCTCCCGTATGATAGGCTGGCAGACCTTCAAATTCAAAGAAGGCCTCCGCTGTCTTCTCAGGATTATTCAGATATCCTTTGGATACGGCTGGACCGCAGACGATGATTTCTCCCTGTTGGCCATTCGGCACTTTCCGTCCCTCTTCGTCAATGACAAAGGTCGGAGAATCCGCCTTGGTATAGCCAATCGGCAGGCGCTTGCAATTTTGCAGCATCTCATCTGTCACTGCTACTGCAGACAGGGCCACTGTTGCCTCAGTCGGACCGTAAGCATTGATGATGCGAGCTTGAGGGAAGCGATCACGCAGTTTCTGAGCTGTCTTGACCGTCAACTCCTCGCCGTCAAAGTAGAAATGCGTCAGCTGAGGCAGCTTCTGGCTGTTAAAGTCATCCGACAGCAAGGCCATATCCGCGAAGGAAGGCGTCGAAGTCCAGATAGCAATAGGCAGACTGAGAATCGTCTCAAACAGCTGTTTGAAATCCTGAGTCACTGCCGAAGGCAGGGCAAAAAGAGTCCCTCCCAAGGCTAAAGTCGGCGCCCAATACATGACCGACAAGTCAAAAGAATAAGGCGGCTGAGCCAACATTTGAGGACGAGTTGGAGTCGCAAACTCCTTATCTGTAATCATCCAATTCGTAAAGCTGAGCAGATTATTATGGGAAATCTGCACTCCCTTAGGCTTGCCAGTCGTTCCTGATGTGAAAATGATGTAGTAGTTATCATCTCCTTGCACCGGATGGCTAAGCTCATAGGACGCTCCCTCTCTGAAAGCTGTCTGAACTTGCTCCGCACTAAAAATAGGAGCTGCCACATCTGCCAGCGGAAAATCATTGATGGCAATAATCAAGCTTGGCTCAGCAACTTCCACAATCGCTGCCACGCGCTCCAAGGCTGAATGGCTGTCGATAGGAATGTAGGCATGACCAGACTTGGTCAAGGCCACAAAAGTAGCCAGCATTTCGTATTCCTGACCACCAAAGACCACAACCGGAGACTGGTCAGGAAGTCCTAAACGGTCAATCTGAGCCGCCAACGAATCGGAATCCTTCTTTAAATCGCCATAAGTATGAACTTGACCTAAAATATCATAAACTGGAAAATCCGGCTGCACCTGAGCAAAATGCTCAATCGCTTCAATCATATCATGTATCACTTTATTTGACATTGTTTCCTACTCTCTCACATTAAAATTCATTATAGATAAAGCCGCCCTGACCCTGACCCAGATAGCTAAAGAAATAAAGCAAGGCCAGAAAGATAACAAAATATAGTAGGGTTTGGCCCAAAAATTTATATAGGGTTTGATGTTTTTCCATAGATCTCTCTTATATTTTTAGTTAGACTTACACCATTTTACCATTTTATGGAAGATGTTTTCAACACAAAAGCTAAGGAAGATGTAAAGTTCTTGTAAGGAAGAAAGGTACTTTGATGTGCCTTATAAACAGCCATTAAAAGACTTTTTAAAAAAATATATAAAAATTTTATATATTTTGCTTGACTTTTTCCCTAAGAGGTTGTAGACTATATATAGAAAGATTATATATAAATATTTTACACAAGGAGGTGGTCCTATGTCTTTCCCCACATCATCGGCTTTGATTGAGTTTCTCATCTTAGCCATCCTTGAAAAAGACGATTCCTACGGTTATGAAATCAGCCAGACAATCAAGCTGATTGCCAATATCAAAGAATCAACACTTTACCCTATTCTGAAGAAGCTGGAGCAAAATGACTGCCTCACGACTTATTCGCAGGAGTACCAAGGACGAAAACGAAAATACTATTCACTCACTGCCTACGGGCACGAACAGCTACTCACTCTAAAAGAAGAGTGGCAAACTTATACTACGACCATCAGCGGTATCATAGAAGGGAGCATACGTCATGACAAGAACCGAGTATCTAGCTGAGCTAGAAAAATATCTAAAAAAACTGCCACGCAAGGACTATGAAGAAACTATGGATTACTTCACTGAGTACTTCGACGAGGTAGGCCCAGAGGGCGAGGCAGCCGCTATTGCTGATTTAGGCAGCCCTAAGGAAGCGGCTCACGAGATTATGCTAAATCTTTTGGACAAAAAAGTCGAGGAAGATAATCAAGACAGCAGTTCATCAAAAAACACTAAGAACATCGTCCAGATTGCTATCCTATCCATTTTGGCAGCACCCTTGGCTATTCCGCTCTTTATAGTAGCAGCCCTTTTGACTTTCGTTTTCTTCCTCTTAGTCTTTATCTTTGCTCTCGTCATGGCTATAGGTGCCTTTGCCTTCTTTATCTTCGGAATCAGCCTGATTTGGGACACTTTGACAGTGGGACTGACGACATCTGTCCCAGCCCTCCTGTTCACCCTAGGTCTCAGTATCCTATCTCTGGGACTGTCAGGCATCTTCTACTCAGGCATTTCTCCTGTTGCTCAGTTTGGCAAGGCCGGCTTTGTCAAACTAGCTCAACTTTTCGCAAAGAAAGGAGCACGTCATGGCTAACATCAAATTGAAAAAACCTCTTTTATCTGCAGCTATTTTAGCCTGTCTCTTTGGTGGAGCCCTGACAACTATCGGCTCCACTACAGGCGGTGTCAACGACTTGGTCAATTCTGCCAAAAGCAAGGTAAAAGTAACGAAAAAAGAAGAAAGCTTCTCTGATCTTTCTTCCCTAAATATTAACTTAGTGGCTAGAAACCTCGTCATCAGCGAATCTCCTGATGACAAGGCTCACTTGACCTATTACCAAATCGACGGCAACTATAAGATTGATGGAGACGCGCTTAGAAAAATTACGACAAGTTCTGAAAACGGAAACTTAAACATCAAGGAAGAAGATGCAGGCTCCTTCCACATAAGCGCTGGCATCCGCTCCTTACTCAGCTTATTTGACCAAGAATCTCAAGGGAAGCGTACTGTGCAGCTTTCCCTGCCTAAGGGGACCAAGCTTGAGACATTCAGCGGCAGCTCGTCACTAGGAGATGTTACGCTGTCCAATCTATCAGCTAAAAATGCTGACTTCTCTCTCTCCAATGGCTCGTTGACTGTGAATGATAGCCAATTTGCATCTGGTAAATTTAAGAACTCTCTGGGAGAGATTGCCTTCAATAACAGTCAGATTAGCTCTGGAAAAATCATTGCTTCTTCGGGTACCATCACTCTGAGCAACAGCCAGTTCGCATCGGGCGAAATAGCAAACTCTCTAGGAGAGATCAACCTAAACTCGAGCAAAATCTCCGACAGCACTCTGAAAATCTCAAGCGGCTCACTGAATTCTGAACAGTTGGAATTAGCTGGTACAATCTCTATCACTGACCAACTGGGCGATATTAATCTGCATCTGGTTTCTGGCAGTTTGTCGCAGTTATCCTTTGATCTGAAAACGGATCTAGGTGAAATTGACATCCCTAGTGGTATGAGTGTAGAGCACTCCAAAGGCGATGAACTTGGCGACTCTGCCATCCGTAAAGTCGAAAATCCGACAACTACACTTTCTGCCAGCGCCCAAAGTGGCAGCATTAAGCTCAGCGAATAAATCATAGAAAAAAATATATACAATCAGGGAGTCCTCAGCGGCTCCCTTTTTTGATAAAAATTCCCGCAATGCCCTAAGATTGCTTTACAGGCCTTGGCCTTTGTGCTATGATATTCTATAAAAATTTATCATAAGGAGGTCCCTATGAAAAAACTCACACCTGGTATGCACATTCGGGTCGTCAGCCCCTCAGCGTCAATCGAACACATCGGTGGCTTTGAGGCCAATCTAACCGCCAAGGAGCGCTTGGAAAAGCTAGGATTTACCGTGTCTTTTTCGGAGCATTATCTGGAAAATGATATGTTAGATTCTGCCTCCATCGAAAGCCGGGTGGCAGACATCCATGCTGCCTTCGCAGATGACTCCGTTGATGCTATTCTGGCCACTATCGGCGGTTTCAACTGCAATGAGCTCCTGCCCTATCTGGACTTTGAGTTGATTGCTAGAAATCCTAAGATTTTCTGCGGCTACTCAGACACGACAGCCTTGCTCAACGCTATTTATAGCAAGACCGGCATGAAAACCTACATGGGACCGTCCTACTCCAGCTTTAAAATGGATGCCCTGCAGGACTATCAGACCGAGAGCTGGCTCAAGGCCGTCAGCCAGACTTCTTATGAATTGACTCCTAGTGAAAAATGGGGCGACAATGCTTGGTATCTGCCTGATGCCCCACTGACCTTCCATGAGACGGAGTGGAAAGTTTATCACCACGGGCAAGCCCAAGCCACTGCTATCGGCGGTAATCTCTCCACCTTCTCACTCCTGCGTGGAACACCCTATGCCCCAACAGATGAAAACTATGTCCTCTTTGTTGAAGAGGCCGAGGAAGATGATTATGTGGAGTTTGACCGCAATCTAGCTGCCCTCCTTCAGGCCTATCCTAACCCACAGGCCCTCCTCATCGGCCGCTTTCCAAAAGAATGCCAGATGACAGAGGAGCTGCTCCTTTATATCTTGGACAAACATCCAATTCTAAAGACGATTCCTGTCCTCTATGACTTGGACTTTGCTCATACTCAGCCACTCTTTACCATTACCATCGGTGCTCAAGTGACCGTGGATACGGAGAAGATGTCTATCAGAATTGATGAATAGCAAGAAATCCTCATTCCAGCTGGAATGAGGATTCTTCTCTTTCATTAGCACTATTTCATTGTTATCTCGTCGGCTTTCTTATCGGCCACCAAAACCGCCTTGGCCGCCTGGGGCACCGCCGCCACCCGGTCCACCAGCGCCAGGTCCATCTGCCGTGATTTCTGTTCGGCTTTCACCATTGACCGTGATGGTACCGCCAGTGTAGGTGGCCGTTCCGTCAAAGTCAAAGGCCGATACCGTAGAAGTAATGTCTAAGTTTCCTCCTGACATAATGACATCGCCGTTGGAGTCGATAGCATCGGTATCGCCTTCACCGACCTCGACCTTGATATCGCCGCCGGTAATCTTAATAAAGATATCAGCTCCAGTTACGTCACTAGCTGCATTGATACCATCATCTGTCGCATAAAGATCCAGTTTCCCACCGTTAATGGTAACATTGGTTCCTTCCAGAGCTTCTACACTCTTAGAAACCGTAATCGTTCCGCCATCAATTAAAGCGATATTGCTAGCGTGTAGACCATCATCACCAGCATTAATCGTGATGGTGCCTGATTGGATATAGAGATTTCCCAGAGAAGTATCTTCATCATTGTCCGCGTGGATGGCATCTTCTGACGCCGTGATATCAATCGTAGCGTCCTTGATATTAATGGCTGAAGCTGCTGACAGACCATTCTTAGCTGCCTTGAGTGTATAGGTACCACCTGTCACCCGCAAGGTCTGCTCAGACTTAATCGCTGTTTCATACTTGCCGTCAACTGTCAGGCTTCCAGATCCATTGAGAGTCAGATCAGAGTTACTATAGATAGCTGCATCTGCATCCGTATTACTGTGATTTGATGAGTCTGAGATGGTGTTTTGGCTGCCGTCAGCCAAAGTCAGGCTTGTTTTACCCGCATTTTCTACCAGAATAGCTGCGTCTGTCCCACTCATGGTTACGCCATTCAGAACGATTTGAACCTTGTCGCTATCACCTGCTTTGACGACAATCTGCACATTTCCACTCGTTCCGGAAACGACATAGGTCCCAGCCTTAGAGATTGTCACGGTAGAGCCGGAGACACTAGCGCCGTCACCAGAGGTCTTAGCACTAGAGCCACTCAGGCTGATGGTCGTCGCCTTGGACTCATCATAAGAAGCATCTGAGTCCTCTGAGGCAAAATAATCAGAAGTATTAGTCTTAGTCTGACTGGTACTTGTAGCATTAGCAGCCTGGGTGCTGCTTGAAGTTGTAGAGCTGCTGGCGTTTGAGCTGCATGCTCCCAGCACTGCTGTCATCAAGACCAGTGGAATCATCAATTTAATTTTTTTAAGGGTCGATGTTGATTGTTTCATTTTTACTTTTCCTATCTATTTTATTTGCTGCTGATACAGTTTAACTTTTTGTAAGCAAAACCATATTTGGAGAAAGAGCTAGGAGACAGCTGGTAGCGATCCATGATTTCACTCAGCCATAGCGGACAAGCTTCTGGAATCTTAACTTCCATAATCACGTGGTTGGCTGGCAGGAGATAATCTCCATGGCGACCGGCTAAGAGACTCAGATCATAAGGACGGTAGGTCAGGTCGTGATCAAAGGTAATCCGAATACGCTCGTCCTCAATTCCTTTCATAGAATAACGATTGTAGCCGATATACATCATAGGCTGAATATTGCCAAAATGCTGGGTCAGCCAGACCATTTCCGTATCTATCTGAACGTCAGTCAGCTGACTGTAATCACCGTCCAGATAGGCTTCCGCTGTCAGCAAATCTGCTGCAAGCCGGCGTTTGGTGACCAGACCTTCTGTCTTTTTCTTGATTTCCAAAAAGACTTGACTATCCTCGGTCGGATGCTCTTGATAAGTCCGCAAGCGCACCTTTTCGTCAAAGTGAGGATTTTCCAAGGACTCACGAATGAGCTGATAAGACGACGTATCGTAGTAGAGATTGTTAATTGTCGAATAAGCTCGCTCATCCTCCAACAGATAGCCTTCAAACTCTAGCAATAGAGCCAACAAGGTTTCCTTGGAAATGATGTATTTAGTTTCAAAGCGCTGAAAATGATGTTGAAAAAATTTTTCTGCCATGGGCTTCTCCCCTCTCTATCTTTCTTGAATGTAATGCAATTTTAAAGATGAAAACTTAAAAGAAAGATAAAGAAAACTTAAAGAAAACAAAACATCTCCCTTTTCAGGAGATGTTGATGAGAGAAAAAATAAACGAATTACAGATAGACTTTTCATCTACATTTTTACAGATTCATAAGATTAAGAACCCTAAGCTAACTGTTTTTTATCTGTTCGATAGACCAGAGTACCAAGTGCCATGAAAAGAACTAAAACAAAAGTAAGGAAGAGGACCTGACTACCAATTTGGCCGTTCATAGAAATCGTTTGGCGTAAGCCCGATACAGAATAGCTCATTGGCAGCCAAGGGTTGATAACTTGGAAAATCTTACTAGTCAGCTCCAATGGATAGGTTCCTGCACTAGAAGCCAGCTGTAGAAGCAAAAGAATCAGAGAAGCAAAGGCACCAAGCTTGCTATCCCAAGTAACCAAAGCCGTCACAAGAGCCATAAAAGTCATGCTGGCTAGGACTATCAAACCAAGGGTTGCCAACTCATGATTAGCAGATAGGCCTATCAAGTGCACAGCACCATAGACCAAAACACCTGCCACGACGGAAATTACTCCATTTACCTCTATACGGGCCTTCAGCCAGTCTCGTTTCGTCTTGGGTTCTTGACCCGATGGAAGTGTACTAAAAATGATATTGGTTGAAATAGCCGCCACAAATAAAGCTACTGAAATCATATAAGGCGCCATCCCAATGCCGTTTTTCTCCACCTTGTTCTCATCTGTCTTGCTCAGTGTCAAAGGATCTGCTAGAGTTTTTGCATTGTCTTCCTTAGTTGAAACAGTTGACAATTTATCGCCTGCATCTGAGAGGCCATTGGACAAATCACTCGTTCCCACAGTAAGTTTAGAGAGATTATCTGTTAAAGCACTGCTGCCATCAGCCAGCTTTTCTGTGCCGCTCGCTAATTGATTGGTTCCATCTGCTAATTTTCCGAAACTAGAGGTCAATTCTGGTGATTTATCTGTTAATTGGGCAGCCCCGTTTGCTAATTTTGTTGTATTTGCTAGCAAATCAGGGTTCTTACTTGCCAAAGCTGATGTCCCCTCAGATAGCTGACCGACTGCATTGGTATAGCTTGTCACCCCTTGTTCCAATTGTGTCGCGCCAGTCGTTAGTTTATCATTTAAGGTGTCTACACCTGCGACTAGTTGATTGGCTCCTCCGCTTGCTGAACCGAGGCCAGTACTCACCGTTGATAAGCCATTATAAAGGCCATTGATCATGCTAGCTGCCTGTGGCAGAACTTGATTTGATGCACCTTCTAACTGACTAAGTTTTGTTTGACTAGCGCCTTTTATCGTTTCAAGAGAAGCCCTCATCGTATCAACTTCTGATAAAATTGCCTGAGCAGATTGGTCACTTCCCGCTTGACTAGCACTGACTGCTGCGTCAATCTCAGCCTTAGCCTCACTAGAAAGGCCTTGATAAGCGCTCGTCCCTTTGACACTTGCCAAAGTTGCGGCCTTGGCGTCTTGATTATTATTGATAATGGCCTGAGCGGATGCTGCTATGCTAGTCAGTGAAGCCTCAATGCTGTCTGTCGAAACAGCTGAGTCACTTGCTGCAGCTTGAATACTTGCATTCAACTGAGTCAAGCTAGTTGCCAAATCATTCACGTTTTGCTGATTGTTGGCTAAGGTGGTATCTACCGAGGACTTTAATGTGTCCAAGCCAGTATTCAGATTTGTCACACCTGTCGATAAGGCCTGAACTCCATCTCCTGACTGGGTGAGCTGTTGGACTCCTCCCAATAAGTCTGCTGATCGACCCGACAGCTGATTTGCACCTGCGGCCACAGTACTTACACCATTAGCATAAGTGTGTATCCCGTTTGACAAACTACCCAGTCCAGACGATACTTGTGCAACACTCCCAGTATAAGTCTGTAGTCCTGTATTAAATTGAGCTGCACCGGACGATAATTTGCTCGTAGCTTGATTCAGAGTTCTTAAGTTATCTGCAATTGTCTGACTGCCTGAACCTAGTTGTTGACTGCCAGATGCTAATTGCTGAGCACCATCGGATGCCTTCACCAAGCCAGTTTTTAGGTCTCCTATATTCTTAAATAAGGCGTTTGTATAAGTATCCGTCACATTTTGCGCCACCGTCTGCTTCAAAGAAGCCATGGCTGAATCACTCATCTTACCAGCAATAAAACTGTGGCCGCTAGACGTTTGATAGTCAATCTTCATTTGCTGAGGATTATCGGTCAAAATACTGGCTGCACGTTCAGATAAATCACTTGGAAGCGTCACAACCATGTAGTAATCACCCTTTTCCAGACCAGCTTGAGCGTCTTCTTTGCTGACGAAGTGAAAATCCAGATTTTTATTTTCCTTGAGGCTGGAAACAACATCCTCGCCTATAGACAAAGTCTTACCACTAGCAGTTACAGCTTTATCCTGATTGACGACCGCCACTGGCAAGTCCGATACCTTTCCATACGGATCCCACATGGAGCTCAGGAAAATAACATTATACAAGGCAGGAATCAAAGAGACTCCTAACATCACAATGATAAAAGTCGGCTTTTTTAAAATAGCTTTCCATTCTCTTAACATGTCTACCTCCTAAAATTATACACAGTGTCCAAATTTCGATAAAATTGATTATACACCAATCGAAAATTATTACAAGTTTATTCTTTAAAAATTGGACACCGTGTCTAATTTTGTTTAAAAAGATTGTAGAGAAGCGGAATAAGTTAGTCCTACTGTCTTTAATCCCTAAATAATCTGTAGATAAAAAATATTTTTCCACTGGTAGCTACACAGAAAATCAGTATTATGTTAGAATGATAAGCGAGGTAAATGGAGTCAAGCATCGAGATCTTAACTTGAAGGTACGGTTCCATATGAAACACTGCTGCCAGCAGATGCCTCATATCACAATAGCTCAAGTCAGATTGAGCATAGTAAAGAAAGGTTTAAGACAATGAAAAAAAGAACACTATTTAGCTTATTTTCTCTAGTTGCAGTACTATTTCTTCTGTCAGCCTGCCGTTTCCTTGTACCATCTAACTCAGAGTCTACCACTCACCCTTCTAATTCAGATAAATCAGGAAAAAAAGTTAGTTTAAAGGATTCCTCAAGTTCATCAAAGCAATCTTCCAAAAGCAAAAGCAGCTCCTCTAGCAGCAGTAGTTCTTCCAGAAGTTCTAGTAAAGAAAATAGTAGTTCTAGTAAGGATATAGAAAAAACCACAGATGGTCTTCCAGAAGATGCCGATCATGCTAAGAAAGACAAGATTTATGCGACTGGCAATGCCAAGGTTTATTACCAATCCTATGAATCTGGCGGTTTTGAAGCTCAAATTCCTGAATTTAAAGGATATACTCAAGAAAAAGTCAAAAGTATTCTCGGCGAGCCAGAAAAAGTAAGCACCGACCTCGCTTCTGAATACGAAGCTTTCCAAAACAAAGAATTAGAAAATCTGAAGAGGCTGGTTCAGGAGCAAAAAATCAACACCGAACAAGCGCGTGCTTTCTTAGCAGGTGTAGTTGATATTTCTCAAGCATCAAGGTTACAAAATACCTATACGATTTACTCTTATAAAAATGAACAAATTTCTATTATCTTCTCGCAAGAGGGTGAGTTGCTTTACATCACTCCCGACCCCGACTACCTCTACTTTAAATAATGCTCAAAACGAAGGCCAAGACTTTACTTTAAGTCTTGGCTTTATTATTTTACCAGTCTAAGAAACCTAATAAAATAAAATTTTGCCTATCTATGCCTATTTTCGGAATTTAACTCTTTTCCACTTGAAAAACATTTGATATAATAGTACATGGAGAAAAAGAAAAAGTAGTTTGCTATGATAGCTATTAGTTTGAAGAGCAGACTGAGGCTTAGCCTCAAAGGGAGATTTTATGTTAGAAAGCAATAAACGCCGAAAAACCAAGGCTATTATTGAGAGAGCCATGGTTTCACTACTGCATCAGCAGTCCTTCGACCATATCACTACTGTCCAGTTAGCTCAAGCTGCTGGCATCAGCCGTAGTAGTTTTTATACTCACTACAAGGATAAGTACGATATGATTGAACGTTATCAGCAAAACCTCTTTCATCAACTGGGGTATATTTTTGATAACAATCAGGAAGATATTCAAACTGCGATTACGGAGGTCTTTCAGTTCCTCCAGCTAGAACCGCTTTTAGCTGCTCTTCTGACGGAAAACGGAACGAAAGAAATTCAAAATTTCCTGCGCCATAAGCTGCAGATGATGCTAGCTGATAGCCTTCAGGATCGCTTTAGCAATCGCATTTACAATCATTTTGAAAAAGAATACAGCCGAGTCTTTCTCGCTAATGCCTTCTTCGGCGTCTGCCAGATGTGGGTTTCCAGAGGAAAAAAAGAAAGTCCTGAACAAATAGCAGAATTTCTTTTGAAAATGCTGTAAGAAGCTGCTGGACCCCGGTGGGTTCCAGCTCTTTTCATATTTTTGAAAAATTAAACAGGGTGTACGTAACCTCTTTTGGTTCTGTACACCCTATTTTTATTGTATTATAATTTCATAGCCAACATATTGACTGTCATACCAGCTGCTGTTCCCATCAGAGCGATGGTGTCTCCTTCCTTGACTAAATTGCGCTCCAGAGCATAGCAGAGAGAAAAGGGCACTGCTACTGACACCATATTACCATAGTCTTGCACAATATTAAGGTATTTATCATCAGGAATACCCAAGCTGCGCATGACCATTGGCAGAGCACGACTCGCCTGATGCGGAATGATATAATCCAAGTCAGATAGGCTGAGACCACTCTTTTCTTTAAATTCTTTAAACATTTCCGGAATTTTTCTGGCAGAGAGCAAGAGTATCTTCTTGCCATTCATGTCAAACATGTAGTGAGTCTTGGTAGCATCCGAATACTCCTTAGGCTGAAAAGATGTCAAACCACCGCGAATCTCTGTATCGTGAGCTCCCTCAGACCAGGTCCGCTGCAGGCTGGAGATAACACCTCTCTCTTCCTCTGTTGCTTCAAAAATCAAAGCAGCCGCACCATCACTGAACAACTCAAAACTTTCCTTCTGATTGGGATTAAGACCCAAACTTCCAACCTCACTAGACACGATGAGGATCCTATGATACTCACCAGCCTCCAACAAATGAGACATGAGACTCAAAGCAGAGATAAAACTGGTGCAGGTTGTATTGATATCCATGGCTGGAATGGACAGCCCCTTAGCCACCAACTCATGAATCAGGGCCGCTGTGCAGGGAATAGGCTGAACGCCCACCGCACTGGCCGACACGATACAGTCGATGTCTTTGATTGTCAAGCCCGCTTGCTCTAGGGCTTTTTCAATCGCCTTAATAGCCATAGAAAGCTGGGTTTCTTCATTTTCCACCACCCGATAACGGGTCTGATCCTTAAAAGTCACAGTATTTCTAGGTAGATGCGTACCGTAACCAACAATCTTTATATGATTCTTTACTGCTGTCATATTAAACTCCTTCTTGTCAGACTTGGGGCTTCTCGACAGCTGGGTAAACTGCCAAAGCGCTTGAGCCACCAATTCATATGTTTTCCAAATTGGGGCATTCTTAAGCCCGATAGATGCGTTTCAACTTACGGCTTCTGTCCCGCTGATAATTTTCAAAAGAAATAGCCGGCATAAGAAAGCTTTTATCAGTCGCTAAGTTTTGAAACTGCTGGACAAGCTCGTCTTCTCGCTGCTGACTACGATGTTCAATAGCAATGGTCAGCGAATAGTCATTTTTCTGAGCGACTTGATATTCTCCAATCCCATCAACTAAGAGCAGGCAGCGGCGAATAAAGTCTGGAAAGACCTCCACCGACTGACCTGCAGCATTTTCAAAAATGAAAATATCATCCGAGCGCCCCTCAATGCTGTCAATCCGTGTAAAGACCGAACCGCAGGGGCAAGGTTCAGGATTTTCCACCAAGATATCATTCAGCTCATATTGAAAAATTGGCTGAGAAGTCCGCTTGAAATCCGTAATAATTGGATAAAAGCGTCTATCATCCAAGTAGTTCTTATCTACATGGACAATGTCTTCGTTTAGATGAAGATTCCCGTAGGTACAGCTGCAGGCTAGAAAGCCCTCGGTCGCTTGGTAGACCTGATCCACTTTTTTTAGACCAAATCCTTCTTGAATCCTTTGCCGATCCGGTTCTTCCAAAATCTCTGCCACTGATACGACTTTGCTAGGGGCAATCTGCAAATTCCCTGCCTGGACTTGTTTTGCCAGCTCCAAGAGCATTGACGCTGGCGCTACCAAAATCGTTGGCTGGTAAGCATTCAAACGCTCTACATGCTCTTCGGCTCCCTGAAAGGTATCAAAATACTCCAGAGAAATCAAACCTGAATTAACAATTTGATAAAGCTGGTTGTCTGCCCGAAGAAAGAAGGCAATCTTGTGCCCAAAGAGTTTGCCTGTAGGCAGCATCTTGGCCAAGATGGCTGCCGCCCACAAACTGCGCTCCTTTTCAGTAGTGACAAACAAGCCTCGATGACCGGATGTCCCTGAAGACAAGCCAACAGCAATTTCTCCTATCATGGGACTGAAATCACGTGTCCGCTCGCTCTCCAGTGCCAAGGCTAACAACTCATCTCGATCCAGCCCCTGAGTATTGAGCTCATTGAAATGCTCCATCATAAAGGCCTTATTCATCTTAAAATCTGCTGGAATACCTGATTTGAAATAAGGTGATTCCTGCTGCAGAAATTCCCGATAGATTGCTAAAGCCTTGACTTGATAGCGTTCCAGGGCCTGTCGATCTTTAAATCGATGCCCCCAGCGCATGACGCTAAAGGTTTTTAGAAATGTTCCTAGTTTCATACAAAATCTGCTCCGCTCTCTCAGCCGGATCATGACTGACTAGCACCTGATAACCGACAGAAAGTAACTGTCGAAGCAAGGCCACACCGGCCATGTATTCTTCCTTGTTATCTTGGATTAGTGACGGCAAGAAACGCATCTGCTCCGTATGAGGCAACAGATCCACGCCCCAGCACAAATCAGCTCCGATAAACAGATGATAATCTGGCAAAAAGAGACAAGCTTGCCCAGCAGCATGGCCATCAACTGAGGCCAGATATAAACTGCCATCCCCAAACAAGTCAACTGTCTTGCGATAGAGGAATGCTGCTTGCACCTGCTGAGGTTCCACTACTTCCAACCGACTCTCAAAATCCTGCGGAAGAAATTCCTTGAAAATCAAATCCTTAAGCTTGGCATGCTGATAAGTTTTAAAAACGGTCTTGGTCAGAATGAAGCGAGCCTTGGGAAAGAAAGCGGCTCCGCCGATGTGATCTGGATGCAAGTGCGACAAGATGACATAAGAAATATCTTCTGACGCAATTCCTTTTTGCTCAAGTAGACGATCTACACGCTCCTCTTCTAGTATATCAACAGGCGTTCCCAGACCATAAAGCCAGTATTTGAAGTTAGGCTTCAGAATATCTGGAGAATAGCCAGTGTCATAGAGAATATAGCCTTTCTCACGATGCTTCAAGAGGAAAACGCCAGCTGGAAAAATTATTTTTTTCTTGGCAACTCCCTTAAAAATCTGCTGCAAGTGACTGCTGCAGCGCCCAGGCTGAAGATACTCAATTTTCTCGATAATGTTGGACATATTTTGCAATCCCTTCACTGATTGTCAACTTGGGTTGATAGCCCAAATCCCTTACTGCTGCTGATATATCCAGCGTTTGACTGTAACGCATTAAGTAATAGGTGTAAAGAGTAAGAGGTGGCTCTTTTTCAATGTTAAAAAAGCGATAAAAGCTTTCAAAGCAGTGTGCTAGAAATCCTAGAAAAGCAGCAGGCAACTTAACATAACGTTTACGAACCTGTAAACCATCTAAAGCTTCATCCAGCATATCCTTGAAACTACGGGATTCTCCGTTGGTAATATTGTAAACTTGTCCTTGCGCTTCTGGCATTTCCAAAGCCAGACGAACAGCCAAGGCCACATTTTCCACACAGGTCATGTCCATCATTTGCTGACCATTTTTGATGAGTGGAATTCCTATTTTTTGGCTTAAGCGCAAAATTCTAGGAAAGATACTGGTATCTCCGATGCCAAAAAGTCCTCTAGGGCGTAAGATAACAGACGATACTTGAGAATAACTTCGGACAATCCGCTCAGCCATGAGCTTGCTTTTGATATAAAAATTCAGCTCATTTTCCTGAGGAGCAGCCTCTTCTTTGATAGCGAGTTGGTCACGCGCAGCAGCATAAACACTTGGGGAGGAAATATAGACCAGTCTTTGTACTCCAAAATGTCGGCAGGCTTCCATAACCAACTTGGTTCCTACCACATTGGTCTGATAAAACTGCTCCCAGGGTCCCCAAATCGTTGAGAGGGCTCCAGCATGCACCACTGCATCCACTCCTTCGCAGGCTGCAAAAATTTCTTCTTCTCTGGTAAAATCTCCAGCAAAAAACTCTACTAAAGGACCTTCTAACTGCCGACCAGCCTTCAGATTACGACCAAAAGCCCGTACCTGATAGCCTTGTTCAGCCAGCTCTTCAACAACATACTTTCCTAGAAAGCCAGTCGCTCCTGTCACTAGAACCTTCATCGCTACTCCTTTCATACAATTTTCTGTTTCTGTCTTGTCCCCATTATACACCATTTCAGCAAATCTTCCGTAAAAAAGCTGGAAAAAATCTTTACAGAGTGTTTCACCTGATTGGATAGGAGTAGAAAGAAATCAGATAATTTCCCAAAACAGCTGTCTCAAGCCATTGACATTTTTTAGTAGGAATTAGCTTTATTATTTCATTGAGAGTATAAAAAAGAAGCCGGGAAACCGACTTCTGAACAAATACAAATTAAAGCATTTTGTTGTAGAATTCAACGATAAGTGCTTCGTTGATTTCTGGGTTGATTTCGTCGCGCTCTGGAAGTCGAGTCAATGAACCTTCTAATTTTTCAGCATCGAATGATACGAATGCTGGACGTCCAAGAGTTGCTTCAACAGCTTCAAGGATTGCTGGAACTTTCAATGATTTCTCGCGAACTGAGATCACTTGACCTGGAGTTACGCGGTATGATGGGATATCAACGCGTTTGCCGTCAACAAGGATGTGACCGTGGTTTACGAATTGACGAGCTTGACGACGAGTAGTCGCAAGACCAAGACGGTAAACAACGTTATCCAAGCGACGCTCCAAGAGAAGCATGAAGTTGAAACCAAGGATTCCTTCTTTGATTTTTGAAGCTTGAACAAACAAGTTACGGAATTGTTTTTCACCTACACCGTAAGTGAAGCGAAGTTTTTGCTTTTCAGCCAATTGCAAACCGTATTCTGACAATTTGCTGCGGTTGTTTGGTCCATGTTGACCAGGTACATAGTTACGGCGAGCCAATTCTTTACCTGTACCAGTAAGAGAAAGACCCAAACGACGAGCTTGTTTCCAAGATGGTCCTGTATAACGTGACATAAAAATGTCCTCCTGTAAAATATTTTTGAGGAAATAGTCACTTAGAAAGCCCTGATTCGTGCAGAACATTTTCGCCCAAACAGCTAAGGCTACTTTTATAGCTGATGTTCTGTTGACGAGCTCCATGCTTTCCTGCTGCTATTTCACACAAGGGCTATTGTACCATGAATAAAGTCAAAAGTAAAGGGCCTCATACAAAAAGTATGTGTCTGAATTTTTGAGAAGATAAAAAAATAGCAGAAATTCAAGGAAATGATTTCTCATTTCCTCATCAATTTCTTATTCAATTTTTCACTTTCTCAAAACTCTAGACACTTACATACAAAAAATCAAGCACAGAGGCTTGATTTAAGTTGTTTCTTGAAAGCAAAGGAATTCAGGCAGTTGCTTCACACTCCCAAAATCTTCAAAATCTCCTGCTTGTATCGCAGCTTCTGCAATTCCTTATCCTCGCTGTCTGACCAGGTCAGCTGGAGATCTGCAACGATTTGCCCAGGTCGATTTTTCAGAATATAGATACGGTCACTGAGAGCCAGAGCTTCCTCGATGCTATGAGTGATAAGGAGAGTCGTCAGACCCAGCCTACGGTGAATATCCAGATACCAAGTGTGCAGCTCCATCTTGGTCAGCTCATCCAAGGCACTAAAGGCCTCGTCCAGAAGAAATAGCTTGTGGCCGAACATATAGGTTCGCAGCAGAGCCACGCGCTGCCGCATCCCCCCGCTCAGCTCATGTGGATACTTATCTGCCACATCAAAGAGCCCGAACTCCTTCAAAATCTGAGTTGCCTGCTCCGTCGCTTCCTTTTTGGATACCTTTCGGATTAAGAGGGGCAAGATGACATTGCCCAACACCGTCTTGTGCTCCAGCAGCAAGTCCTTCTGCAGCATATAACTCACCCGGCCCTTGGGATTTTCCTGCCCGTCTAGGACAATCCTGCCCGACTGGACCTCCAAAATCCCCGCAATCAGATTAAAGAGGGTCGTTTTCCCGACTCCGCTAGGTCCCAAAATCGCTACGACCTGACCTGCTTCTACCTGTAGGCTGATGTCTTTCAAAATCTGCTGCTCATCATAAGCATAGCTTACATTTTCAAGTTTAATTTCTGTCATTATTTTATATAATCGTTGCTAAATCCCTTGTCACTCAAGTCATTGTCCACGATACCTTTATCCTTGGCCCATTTGTAAAAGGCATTCCAGCGGCTAGCCTCAAACTGACCCCACTTTTCTTTATCTGATGCATATTGCTCAGACAGATATTTTTGAGAAGCCAAAACAAAATCACGCTTGTTTTTCAGCTCTGGCGCATGCTTGATTAAAATATCCGCTGCTTCTTCAGGGTGCTCCATGGCATATTGATAGCCCTTCTTGATAGCCTGCAGGACCTTTTTCGCCTCGTCCGGATTCTTCTTGAGATAGTCATTATTGGCAATGATGACTGGAGAATAATAGTCGAACTCTTTAACATAGTCCTTCATATAAAAGAAATTAGTGTCCATATCTTGCGTCTGAGCCATGATGCCGTCCCAGCCATGATAAATCCAGGCCGCATCAAACAAGCCATTTTCAATCGGCGTAATAGAGTTGGAATCGTTGTTGGGAACTTTTTCCACTTCATCAAACTGGCCGCCTTGGCTTTCAACCAAAGTTTTAAGCATGCCTAGCTCCACTGGATCATTCCAGGTGCCATATTTCTTCCCAGCTAGGTCCTTAGGTCCAGTAATCCCTGCAGACTTCTTGGAAATAATGCCCGAAGTATTGTGCTCTACAATAGCGGCAACAGCTGTGATTTCCGCACCCTTATCCAATTTTTTAGCCATAGAGTCCTGGAAATAAATTCCAAAAGGAGCCTTGCCGTTGATAATCAAATCCGAACTGCTATCTTCAGGCGGCAACTTGATATCCACATCCACGCCTGCTTCCTTGAAGTAGCCTTTTTCCTGAGCCACATAAAGGCCGGTATGATTGGTGTTAGGTGACCAGTCTAGGATAAAATCAATCTTTTTATCCTTCTTAGCTGACTCCGAGTCTGACTTACTGCAAGCCGCTAGACCAAAGATAGACACAGCAGCCAAGCCTGCCAGCAACACTTTATAACTTTTTTTCATCATTATCCTCTTTTCTTTCTTTGGAAAATAGCAGAGCTGAGCTCCTATTTCCACTTAATGACATATTTTTCACTGACAGCCACCAGCTTCATCCCCAGAAGACTGATAACCGAAACCAATATGATAATAGCAAACATGGTATCGTACTGGAAAAGTTTCTTAGACTGGATCATATAGACACCCAAGCCTTCAAAACCGCCCAGCCATTCAGAAACCACGGTCGTGATAAAGGCATAGGAAACACTGACGCGCAAGCCCGCATAGAAATAGGGCAGACTAGCTGGAATCTTAAAATGCCAGAGAATCTGCCAGCGATTGGCCTGCATAAGCTCAAAGAGAGTCAGAGTATCCCGGTCACAATGCCGAAAACCGTCCAGAATACTGATGATAATCGGAAAAGTCGTCGTCAGAATAATGAGCACAATCTTGGGCAAGATCCCATAACCCAGCCAGAGAACCAGAATTGGCGCCAAAGCAATGGTAGGAATCGTCTGCACCACGACCATCATGGGGTAAATCAGATCATTGAGCCAGCTCATGCTGTCCATGAGCACAGCTAATATACAGGCTAAGATGACGCCCAAGACTAAACCCAGCAAGGCTACTTTTAAGGTCGCCCAGCTATGACTTGCTAGAAATCCAGCATCTCTGATAAAGGCCTGACCGATTTCCAGAGGTGTCGGCAGGATAAACTTGGGCAAGAGCTTGAGCCAGCCCATGACCTGCCAGATGACAAGTACACCCAGCATACCTAAGAGACCGATTTGCTGCCGCATCAGCCTTTGTAGTGCTTTCATTAGAACGATTTCCCTCCCTTCCTGCATTTTTAGCGCTGCAATTCTTCAAGATATCATCATCGATAAAGATGATAAAAGAAAAGGCCTTTTCCATATATGGAAAAGGCGCACAAATACCAATATTTTCGGTATGATTCCTACGCTGGCATTACCCAGATCAGGTGCGGTCGAAGCTTACACTTCCTCTCAGACTGTACACAGACTCCCATATATAGGACTATGATAGCGCAATCATCAGCAAATGTCAAGGTTGGAGCTTGGGATCGCTCCTTTTCAACTATAAGTAAAGCAAACTATCATCAATCAGCCAAACTTCCCTTTCGCAGCCAGCAAAGCCTCCATAGCTCTGATATTCTCAGTCTCACTTGTGGATAAAATGATTTCAAAGCCCAGTTCAGCTGCCGTATCTAAGTTAGCCTGAATATCATCAATGAAGACGGATTCTACTGGATTCAAACCATACTTTTTCAAGAGCTTTTGGTAAATCTCTGCTTCCGGCTTGACAACACCGACCTCTGAGGAAAGGATATAGCCCGACAGAAGTGGGTAAATGGGCAACAAACCAGCTTTTTCAATATGATAAAAAATCTCACAAGTGGTTGACAAGATATAGATTCGATAGCCCTGGTCAGCCCATAGCCGAATCCTTTCCTGTAAACCACTGTAAACATGCACAACCTCATACCAATGATAAAAGATATTCTTAACGGCAGAGTGATAGGAGGCGTCTAACTGAGCCAGGACTTCCTCACAAGCTTCTTTCAAATCCAGCTCTCCCTTGTCCGTCTGATGCCAGACACCCGACTCAAAAATGGCCTGTCTAAGAACCTGCCGCCGCTCTTTCTCAGGTTCAAAATATGTCAAGATTTTCTCAGAATTCCATTCAATCAGAACATTGCCCAAATCAAAAACCAAATTTTTAATCATGATGACCACCTGTTTTCTTTGCTTATCATCCTCTATATAAGTCGATTTGACTGAGGAAATGCTTCAAATATAAGTAAAAAGGCCCACCGGACCTTTCTATTCATCAAAATAACGGATGAGGTTCTTTTCTGTCAAAATGTCAGAATAAGTATAAGACTCTACATAGGTATTAGAGATTTCCCCTGGCTGACCGCCTTCATTGGAATATTCCACGATAAACAAAGACGGATAAACTTCAATCAGACGGCCTTGCTTGCTTTTTTGGCGCTTACGACCGTTTTCCAGCGTCATCTCAACGATTTGTCCTTCATGCGCCTTGATATCTTCTTTGATTTTTTTCATTTTTGCCACATCTGTAAATGCATCACTCATCTTTATTCGTCCTCTCTTTTGGAAATACTTGAGAATTTATTATACTCTTTCTGGAAAATTAACTCTACTGTACCACGCGCTCCACTCCGGTTTTTCTCGATAATGACTTCAACCTTGTTGTTGGGAATGCCTTCTTCCTCCTCACCAGCTCGATCATAATAATCATCCCGGTAAAGGAAGGCAACGATATCCGCATCCTGCTCAATGGAACCTGATTCCCGAATATCAGACAGCACTGGTCGCTTATCCTGCCGCTGCTCCACGCCACGCGAGAGCTGACTCAGCGCAATGACCGGCACCTTGAGCTCCTTCGCCAAGATTTTCAACTGCCGGGAAATTTCCGAAACTTCTTGCTGGCGATTTTCACGCCCAGTTCCCGTAATCAACTGCAAATAGTCAATCAAAACCAACCCTAGATTACCCGTTTCCTGAGCCAGTTTTCTAGCCCGCGAGCGAATCTCTGTAATCCGAATCCCTGGTGTATCATCGATATAAATACTAGCGTTGGCCAGATTAGCTGTCGCAATGGTATATTTTTGCCACTCTTCATCTGTCAGTTGCCCCGTACGAATGGAATGAGAGTTAATCACCCCTTCAGAAGCCAACATCCGGTCCACCAAGCTCTCCGCCCCCATTTCCAGAGAGAAAATGGCTACAGTCTTATCCAGCTTGGTTCCGATATTCTGAGCAATATTAAGAGCAAAGGCCGTCTTTCCGACCGCTGGCCGAGCCGCCAGAATGATTAACTCTTCCTCATGCAGACCAGTCGTCATCTTGTCCAGCTCACGGTAGCCAGTCGCAATCCCAGTGATATCTGACGTCTGCAGAGACCGAGCCTCCAGATTCCCAAAGTTAAGATTCAGCACATCACGGATATTTTTAAAGCCACTGCGATTGGCCGTCTCACTGACATCAATCAGAGCTTTTTCAGCTCCGGCGATAATTTCCTCTGACAGACGGTCACCATCGTAGGCTTGATTGATAGACTCTGTCAGACGCGAAATCAGCCGCCTTAGAATGGCCTTTTCTGCAACGATTTTAGCATAGTATTCAGCATTGGCAGAGGTCGGCACAGAATTGACCACTTCCACCAAGTAGCTGAGACCGCCAATATTCTGCAAGTCACCCTGACTGTCCAAAATATTGCGAACAGTCGTTGCATCAATGGCATCGCCGCGGTCAGCCAAGTCAATCATAGCCTTGAAAATCAAGCGATTGGCATACTTAAAGAAGTCAGCAGGCTCGATATACTCACGAACAAAGACCAGTTTGCTCTCATCAATGAAAATGGCTCCTAAGACGGACTGCTCCGCTAAAATATCCTGAGGCTGAGCTCGGAGTTCATCAATCTCTGCCATCGGTAAATCCTTCCTTCAAATCACTATTATCCTTCTTTAACCCGCAAACGAATCACCCCAGTTATATCCTGATAAATTTTCACTGGAACATCTATCAGACCAATGGAGCGAATCGGTGAGTCCACCTTAATGTGGCGCTTGTCAATTTTAATGCCAAACTGCTTCTGCAGCTCTTCTGCTATTTTCTTGCTGGTAATAGAGCCAAAGGTGCGGCCGTCTGGACCAACTTTTTCAGTAAATTCAACAAGAGTAGCTTCTTCTGCTAACTTAGCTTTAATAGCCTGAGCTTCTGCCACTAGTTCAGCGTGTGCTTTTTCTTCAGACTTTTGCTTACCGCGCAGCTCACCGATAGCCTGCGCTGTTGCTTCCTTGGCTAAATTTTTCTTAATCAGAAAATTTTGAGCATAGCCAGTCGGCATTTCCTTGATTTCGCCTTTTTTGCCCTTGCCTTTTACATCTGCTAAAAAAATTACTTTCATCCTTTTTTCTCCTCGTCTATTATTACTTCCTCTTTAATGACTTGGTCCATAATTTCTTGATTCAGCGACTGAAGGACCTCAGAAACTGTTTTACCTTCAATTTGAGCTGCCGCCAGATTGAAATGACCGCCACCGCCCAGCTTCTCCATAATTCGCTGAACGTTGATCTTGCTGCGACTGCGAGCCGAAATAGACACATAGCCTTTGGTATTCTTGCTCACGACAAAAGTAGCTTCAATTCCTGACATGGAGAGCATGGTATCAGCTGCCTTACTGATGACAACCGTATCATAAGTGTTCTCCTCTGGACCAGCTGCTACAATGACATTAGGCAAAATCTTCTTGCCGTTTAAAATCAGTTCATTAATCGCACGATATTCCTCAAAATTCGTAGCGGAAATGTCCTGAATCACAACACTGTCACTGCCCCGAGTCCGTAGATAGCTGGCCACATCAAAGGTCCGACTGGTGACTCGAGATGAAAATCCTTTGGTGTCAAGCATGATCCCCGCCATGAGAAGGCTGGCTTGCATCTTACTGAGACGGTTCTTTTTAGAATTCTGGAACTGAATCAGCTCCGTCACCAACTCACTGGCACTGCTAGCCCCACTTTCGATATAGGCAATTACAGCATTTTCCGGAAAATCTTCATCACGACGATGGTGATCAACTACGATAATCTGACTGAATTGATCAAAGAAATCCTTAGACAGCGTCAGAGAAATCTTGGAGTGATCAACCATAATCAAAAGCGAACGATTGGTCACCATATTTACTGCTTCAGAAAGTGGCACCAGATAGTCAGCCCCTTCCTGCTGGAGCTTTGTAATGGATCGTTCAATGTCAGAAGCCATCTGAGACGGATCATAGACCACATAAGCTTTCTCAATGATATTACTGGCAAAGAGCTGCATACCAAGAGAAGAGCCCAAGGCATCCATATCCAGATTTTTATGTCCGACTATAAAGACCTGATCCACACTCTTAATCTTATCAGAGATTGCAGTCATCATAGCTCGAGTTCGGGTGCGCGTGCGCTTAACAGCTGACGCCGTTCCTCCACCAAAGAAGATTGGGTTCATGTTGTCATTATTTTCTTTGACGACAGCTTGATCCCCACCGCGAACTTCAGCTAAGTTGAGGTTAAGCAGGGCTACCCGACCGATTTCATCATGATTGCCATCACCATAAGAAAAGCCCATACTGAGTGTCAGCGACAGCTCTCGATTTTTAGCTTCCGTCCGGAATTGATCAATGATAGAAAATTTATTTTCCATCAGCTGTTCCAACACCGTGTAATCCGTAAAAAGATAGAACCGATCCATGCTAACCCGACGGTAAAACATGTGAAACTGCTCAGAAAATTCTGCTACAAAGTTGGCCACAAAGCTATTGATATGGCTGATATCTGTGTCAGAAACGACATCCTCCAAATCATCATAATTATCCACCGAGATAATTCCGATCACCGGGCGCGTTGTTACCAGACCAACAGTGGCTTCGTATTCATTGGATGCATCAAAAAAATAAAACACACTGGATGCACGGTCCAAGTAAACCGAATATTTCTTGTCTCCAACCGTAGCATAATGACCAGAGTCTGAATAAGCAGCCTTCATGATATTCTTGAGCATATCAGCATCAAAATCACCATCTTCAGTTGTAAAAATCAGTTCTGCATAGGGATTAAACCACTCTACATCACCATTATCTTCACTAATTTTAATGACACCAACTGGCATCTTATCCAGCAAGGAAGCGAGGCTTCCTTCTGCTTGATGATTGACATAATGAATCTGCTCAATCTCATCTAGCTCGGATACTCTCTGTTGCTGGATAAAAAGCACAATCAAAAGAGCCAGCACAAGCATGAGAGCAGCTAGCATGGCTAAACTATCACCAAAAAGCCTCAGACAGATGGCTAAGATTATAAAGGAAATTAGACCCGCCATCGCCAAGTGAATTGGGGCAAAACGAAATTTTTTCATCATAGACCTCTTATTCCGCCATTTTACCATAAATCCAAGAAAAAAGCGAATTTCTCCCAATAAGTAAAGCATTTAAGAAGGGTAAAGGAAGCGAAAAATAGTCTTTCAAAGTTTACAATCTTGTAAACCTCTTGTAAATTTACACAAAAAGGCTGCTTCCCAAAGGAAACTAAGCCTTTTAAAAGAGTTACTTCGCTTGATTTTTAGAAATGCTTCTAGACTTGCCTTCTAAGTAAACCATCAAAATAGAAATATCTGCTGGATTGACACCAGAAATACGACTAGCCTGACCAATTGTTTCTGGATTGATTTTCTTAAACTTCTGTCGTGCTTCTGTCGCAATCGAATCAATATCATCCCAGTCAATATTAGCCGGAATGCGCTTCTCTTCCATGCGCTTCATCTTTTCAACCTGATCAAGGGCTTTGGAAATATAGCCTTCGTACTTAATCTCTGTCTCAATTAGCTCGATAATCTTTTCATCAAGCTCCTCTGCCGCCGGACCAATGAACTGAACCACATCCTGGTAAGATACTTCTGGCCGTCGCATAAATTCTTTGGCAGTTACTGCATCCGTCAGAGGCTTAAAGCCAAGCTCTTCTACTTTAGCGTTTGTTTCCTTGACAGGTTTTAGTTTGATAGATTCCAAACGCTTCATTTCATTGTCAAACTGATTCTTTTTAATCTCAAAACGAGCCCAGCGCTCATCATCAACCAGACCAATTTCTCGTCCCATCTCTGTCAAACGCATATCTGCATTGTCATGGCGGAGAATCAAACGGTACTCAGCTCGGCTAGTCAAGAGGCGATAAGGTTCTACGGTTCCCTTGGTCACTAAATCATCAATCATGACTCCAATGTAACCATCACTGCGCTTCAAGATTAACTCCGGCTTCCCTTGGATCTTCAAAGCTGCATTAATCCCAGCAATAATCCCTTGACCAGCGGCTTCTTCATAACCAGAAGTCCCATTGGTCTGACCTGCTGTAAAGAGCCCAGAAACTTTCTTGGTTTCCAAGGTTGCCCGTAACTGGTGAGGCATAATCATATCGTACTCAATGGCATAGCCTGTCCGCATCATTTCGGCATTTTCTAGACCCTTGATAGAGTGAACCAAGTCCTTCTGTACATCTTCTGGCAAACTGGTTGACAGCCCCTGCACATAAACTTCTTCTGTATCACGACCCTCAGGTTCTAAGAAAAGCTGGTGGCGTTCCTTATCCGCAAAACGGACAATCTTATCCTCGATTGACGGGCAATAACGAGGACCCACACCCTTAACGATACCTGAAAACATGGGAGCTCGGTGCAGATTATTTTGGATAATTTCATGACTTTCCGCATTGGTATAAGTCAACCAGCAAGGCACTTGATCTTTCACATAGTCCTCATCACGAGATATGTATGAAAAATGATTGGCCTTTTGATCACCTGGCTGAATCTCGGTCACATCATAATTGATAGATGACGCCTTGACACGCGGAGGCGTTCCGGTTTTAAAACGACCAATTTCAAAACCTAGATCCCGCAGGTTATCTGCTAAAGGAATGGCTGCCAGACTATGGTTAGGACCAGATGAATACTTGAGATCACCAATGATAATTTCTCCCCGCAAGGCTGTTCCGGTCGTAACAATGACGGCTTTAGCCGCATACTCCTGATGGGTCGCTGTTTTAACCCCAATGACCTTACCATCTTCTACCAAGATTTCATTAATCATGGTTTGCCGCAGAGTCAGATTTTCTTGATTTTCGACAGTCTTCCGCATTTCTTTGGAGTAGACTTCCTTATCCGCCTGCGCCCGAAGAGCCCGAACAGCGGGCCCTTTACCAGTATTGAGCATTTTCATCTGGATATAGCTCTTGTCAATATTCTTGGCCATCTCTCCGCCCAAAGCATCTACTTCACGAACGACAATGCCTTTTGCAGACCCTCCGATAGATGGATTGCAGGGCATAAAAGCCAGCATCTCAATATTGATGGTTGCCAAAAGAACCTTACAACCCATTCGACTGGCTGCCAGAGATGCCTCAACTCCAGCGTGGCCTGCCCCAATCACGATAATATCATAACTTTCAGTAAAATTGTGTGACATTTCTTTTTCCTTCATTTTTTCACCAAAAAAGGCCAAATCTCTAGAAGTGCAGGACAAAAAAGCCTGCAACATCCATGAGCTTTGACCATCATAGGTATTGCTTATCTTATTTTAGCAAATTATGTTGAATTGTCAATCTAAATGTACTGCAAGACTTGACCATTCTTATAAGCTCTGTCAATCAAGCCTCCACCTAGGCACTCACCTCCATCATAGAAGACGACTGCTTGACCTGGAGTAACAGCTCTTTGCGGTTGATCAAAGTTGACAACAGCCTTGTCACCCTTTACAGTAACTGTCACCTTAGAATCTGGCTGACGATAACGGAACTTAGCAGTACATTCCAGCGTAAATTCTTCAGGCATTTCTTTTGTAAAATGAACCTGACTAGCGTCAAGGCTGGTTGACATTAAGTTGTCATGGTAAAAGCCTTGACCCACATAAAGAATATTTTGGCTGAGGTCTTTTCCAACCACAAACCAAGGCTCATTATCACCACCATGCTGACCACCAATTCCAAGACCACCCCGCTGGCCAATAGTATAATACATCAACCCAGCATGCTGGCCCATATCTCGGCCTTCCAAGGTCATCATTCGACCAGGCTGGGCTGGTAAATATTGACTCAGAAATTCTTTAAAATTCTTCTCACCAATGAAGCAAATACCTGTCGAGTCTTTTTTCTTAGCTGTAGCTAAACCAGCTCTTTCAGCAATCGCTCGAACTTCTGGCTTTTCTAAATGACCCAGAGGAAACATGGTCTTTTGGAGTTGTTCCTGTGACAGTTGGCTTAGGAAGTAAGTCTGATCCTTATTATTGTCCTTGCCACGCAGCATATGTACTAGGCCATCTTGGTCTCTCTTCACCTGAGCATAGTGACCCGTTGCAACATAATCTGCACCCAGTGTCAAGGCATAGTCAAGGAAGGCTTTAAACTTGATTTCCTTGTTACACATGACATCTGGATTTGGAGTCCTACCAGCTCGGTATTCTGCCAAGAAGTATTCAAAAACGCGATCCCAGTACTCTTTCTCAAAGTTGACAGAGTAGTAAGGAATGCCAATCTGGTCTGCAACAGCTGCTACATCCTTGTAGTCTTCTGTGGCTGTGCAGACACCAAATTCATCTGTGTCGTCCCAGTTTTTCATGAAGATGCCAATTACATCGTAACCTTGCTCTTTTAAGAGCAAAGCAGTTACTGATGAATCGACGCCTCCGCTCATACCAACAACGACACGGATCTTAGAGTTATCATTCATTGTGTTCTCCCATCTTTTCGTTATTTCACGATTGAAGGTCGTGCTGTGCTTTCAACGATTGAAGGTCGCTTGAGCAAGCCCTATTATAGCACGAAAGGATTAGGAAAACAAATCAGAAATTTAACTAGAATTATCAACTGTAAAGAATGTTTACAACTCTGTAAAGTTATTGATTTTCTCGTTTACTTTCTCCTCTAACAAAATTTTATAATATTCACTTTTAATTCATTTAAAAAATCAGCAGAAAGCCCTTAACTTTGTTATAATGAAAATAATAAATAAGCTGCAAGGAGAAATTATGACTTTACTGAGATTTCAATCTGTTTTTGATATTATCGGACCTGTGATGATAGGCCCATCAAGCAGCCATACAGCAGGCGCCGTACGTATTGGAAAAATTGTCTCCTCTATTTTTAATGATGAGCCAACAGAAGTAGAATTCCAGCTCTTTAACTCTTTTGCCAAAACTTACCGAGGTCACGGAACTGACTTAGCTCTTGTAGCAGGGATTTTAGGTATGGATACAGATGATCCAGAGATTCCTAACAGCCTTGAAATCGCCCATAAACGCGGTATCAAGATTGTCTGGACGATTCAAAAGGATAGCAATGCACCCCACCCTAATACGACCAAGATTACAATCAAAAATGACCATAAAACAATCAGTGTGACTGGAGTCTCTATCGGTGGCGGCAACATTCAAGTAACAGAGTTGAATGGCTTCTCAGTATCTCTGAGCATGAATACTCCGACCATCATTATTGTCCACCAAGATGTCCCAGGTATGATTGCCCATGTCACCGAAGCTCTGTCACGCTACAATATCAATATAGCTCAGATGAATGTTACCCGTGAGAAGGCTGGAGAAAAAGCAATTATGATTATTGAAGTTGACAGCCGCAGCTGTGAAGAAGCCATCAATGAAATCCGTAATATTCCTCATCTGCACAATGTGAATTTCTTTAAATAGGAGAAAATATGTTTTATTCCATCAAAGAATTGGTAGAGCAAGCTGACTTGGATTACCAAGGAAATGTTGCTGAATTGATGATTGCTACCGAGTATGAATTAACTGGTCGTGAAAGAGATGAAGTCCTGCGACTGATGGGTCGCAATCTGGAAGTCATGAAAGCCTCTGTCCTTCTTGGACTGGATGAGAGCAAGTCTCGCAGCGGCTTGACTGGCGGAGACGCAGCAAAACTTGACCACTATATCCAGTCAGGAAAGACTTTATCAGATTACACTGTGCTGACTGCTGCAAAAAATGCTATTGCTGTCAATGAACATAATGCTAAAATGGGTTTAGTTTGTGCAACACCTACTGCCGGCAGCGCTGGCTGTTTGCCAGCTGTTCTTACATCTGCCATTGAAAAATTAGGACTCTCAGAAGAAGAACAGCTAAACTTTCTATTAGCTGCAGGCGCTTTTGGCCTAGTTATTGCCAATAACGCCTCAATTTCGGGTGCTGAAGGTGGCTGTCAAGCTGAGGTTGGCTCCGCTTCTGCTATGAGTGCAGCTGCTTTAGTTCTCGCTGCTGGAGGTTCACCTTTTCAAGCCAGTCAAGCTATTTGTTTTGTCATTAAAAACATGCTGGGCTTGATTTGTGATCCAGTAGCTGGTCTGGTCGAAGTGCCTTGTGTCAAGCGAAATGCTATGGGAGCCAGTTACGCCTTTATTGCAGCTGATATGGCTCTTGCAGGAATCGAATCTAAAATTCCTGTTGACGAAGTCATTGACGCCATGTATCAAGTCGGATCAAGTCTGCCTACTGCTTTCAGAGAAACAGCTGAAGGTGGCCTAGCTACAACACCGACAGGTCGCAGACTTTCAAAAGAAATCTTCGGAGAATAACCTTGACAAATTTGTCAAGTAGATTTACTAGATAGTAAATAAGGAGGCAAGATGAGTCATTTGAAACATATCTTCTTTGATTTGGATGGAACTTTAGTTGACAGTTCAAAGGGCATCCAAGAATCCTTTGAATACAGCTTCAAACAACTTGGAAAAGAGTGCCCTGAAGAAAGTATTATCAAAAGTTTTATGGGGCCGCCTCTGGAAGTAAGCTTCGCTTCTGTTCTTGAAGAAAGCCAAGTCCCAGAAGCGATTAACTATTATCGCAGATTTTATAAGGAAAAAGGCATCTGGGGCGTCCGCCTCTATGAGGGGATACCAGAATTGCTAACACAGTTAAAAGAAGCCGGCTATCAGATTTATGTAACAACAAGTAAAAATCAACCCACAGCACAAGATTTATTAGCAAATCTAGCCATCTCTGAGCAATTCGATGATATTTTTGGCTCACTGCCAGATTCATTTCACAAAGCAGATGTACTGCGCCGAGCTCTGCGAACACTAGATGCAAATCCAGAAGAAACCATAATTATAGGCGATACAAAGTTTGATATAATTGGCGGTAAAGAAGTAGGAATCTCAACTCTGGGAGTCCTTTGGGGCTTTGGCAACCAAAAAGAGTTACTAGAAAACGGAGCAGATTTGCTGGCTAATTCTCCCAAGCACATTTTAAAAATATTGAACGAACACTTTTCATAACTTTACACATTTGTCGATCTAGATAAGATTGTTCCCTTTAAATCTTTATCTACACTATCATTTTCTGCTTATAAATTGTCAACTTTATGTAAACCAAAAAACCACAGATTTCTGTGGTTTTTTTATTTCTATCTTAGTAGCCCCAAGCTGAAAGTCCTTGAGCACTGTAGGCACTATATGCTGATTGGATTTGATCATCAACAGTAGCCGTTGATCCCCAACCTGGCATCGTTTGGAAAAGACCACTAGCACCAGATGCGTTGTAAGCATCTACTTGACCATTTGATTCACGGGCAATGATAGCTTCCCAAGTTGATGCAGGAACACCTGTCATCTCTGCCATACGTGATGCTGCATAAGAACCAGTTGCACCAGCGGTATTACCATTGCTAAGTACAAGGCCTCCTGAAGTTGCTGCTGAATTAGCTGTTGCTGCAGGTGCTGCATAATTATTTACGGGAGTTGCAGTTGCTGCTACGCTTGTTTCAGACGTTTTGGCACTATTTCCAAGTTCCAAGATTTGACCAACACGGATGTGATTTGGATCTGCAATCTTGTTTAACTCTACTAATTTCTCAAGAGTTGTATTTTTTTCGTTAGCAATAGCTGATAAAGTATCACCGGCTTCAACTGTATAGGTCTCGGCATTTGCAATACCTGAAACCAAGAAAGCCGCTGCAGCGACTGCACCTGTTAAAGTCCATTTTGCTGTTTTTTTGTTCATTAAAAAGTAATTCTCCTTTCGGTGATAATACTATCTTACACATAAAATATTACCAAAAAGTTACATTACCAAGTCAAACGTTACAAGAACATTTAGTTTAGACGTTAAAAACAGACTTTTAGAGCTTTTCCCCCAAATATTTTCTTTGACCAAGCAAAAAATAGACAAGTTCAACTTATACTATTCTCTAAAAACACTTTAAACAGTAGATCAGTTTTTCAATATGTAAAGTAGAATACCTAATATAAGTAAGCTAATAATAGCCAAGCTGTCATTTCTTTTCCATGCCAAGCGGCGAAAACGTGTCCGCCCTTCACCTCCATTATAGCCACGCGCTTCCATGGCAATTGCTAGAGCATCCGCCCTTTTAAAACTGGAAGCAAATAAAGGGATTAGAATGGGAATAATAGATTTAACCTTTTGAACAAGCTTTCCCTCGCCAAAGTCAACACCACGCGCCCTCTGGGCGTTCATAATCCGAGTAGTATCATCCATCAACGTTGGAACGAAGCGCAGGCTCATAGAGAGCATCAGTCCAATCTCATGTGCTGGCACCTTGAAAACCTTCAGAGGTTTCAGTAAAGACTCAACCGCATCGGACAAGCTTAAGGGCGTCGTTGTCAGAGTCAGAAGAGTAGAAAAGAAAATAATCAGAATAAAGCGGCTAAAAATAATGCCAGCCTGTGACAGTCCTAGTTCTGTAATTCTGACAAAAGCGAATCGAAAGATTGTGGCCCCTCCCGAGGTCAAAAACAGCTGGAACAAGGTGGTAAAAGCTATGATAAACACCATAGACTGGATACCCTTTAAAAAGAACTTCAAAGGAACCTTGGACAGCAAGACCAAACTAAAAACGAAAACAAACAGCAGCAGATTGGTCACAAGATTATTGGCCCAGAAAATTAATAGAATAAAAAGAAACATCGCTAGCAACTTGCTCCGCGGATCCAAACGATGAATAATTGAATTTCCGGGAATATAGCGGCCTAAAATCAACTTATCCATGCAAGATCTCCTTGAATTCTTCAATTGTAATAGGATAGTGCGAGAATGTCATCCCTTTCTCCGCCAATTCGTGAGCAAATTTTGTAATCTTAGGAACACCCAATTGAATACTCTCCATAAAATCAAGCTCCTGAAAGACCTGAGCAGGCTGACCGCTCTTGACGACTCTGCCCTTATCTAAAACATAGACTGTATCAGCAAAGTTGGCTACATCATCCATTAGGTGAGTTACCAAAACAATGGTCATACCGGCTTGATGCAGCTCTTCAAAGAGCCTCATCAGTTCTTTTCGACCGGATGGATCAAGTCCTGCTGTCGGCTCATCCAAAACCAAGATATCAGGCTCCATGGCCAGTATACCTGCTATGGCCACCCTGCGCATCTGGCCACCAGAAAGTTCGAAAGGACTGCGATTGAACAAATCCTCAGAAATTCCGACTAAGTGCAGCTTTTCACGCGCCAACGCTTCCGCTTCTTCCTTAGAAACACCAAAATTCTGAGGGCCAAAAGCCACATCTTTCAAAACTGTTTCATCAAAAACTTGACTTTCCGGAAATTGAAAGACCAGACCGACCTTCTTGCGCACCTGTTTAATGTCTTTATTGACGGAATCAGCCGTGATGACTGTACTGCCTACTTTAACACTGCCCTGATTGGGAACCAGTAAGCCATTTAAAAGCTGGAGAATGGTTGACTTACCGCTGCCAGTATGACCGATAAGAGCGGTGTAGCTGCCGGATTTTATCTCCAAATCCACTCCAAAAAGCGCTGGTCCCTCAAAAGGGGTGCCAGCTTGATAAGTATAACTTACATTTTTGAGAGTAATACCCATAGTTGATCCTGCAATTCTTTTTCTGTTAAGTAAGAGTCTGGCAGAGGAAGCCCAGACTGACACAAAGCCGCCTTTACCTGATTAACAAATGGCTGATCCAATCCTAGCTCTTCCAAATCTTCTCGAGAAAAAAGTTCTCTCGGGGTAGCGGTAGATTCAACCTGACCCTCTTTCATGACCAAAACACGGTCGCTTAAGGCTATTTCATCCAGGTCGTGAGTGATAGAAATGACGGTCAGCTGATTACTATCTTTAATTTTTTTCACGGTCTGGATAAGATCCAAACGTCCCTCTGGATCCAGCATGCTAGTTGCTTCATCCAAAATAATAATATCCGGTCTCAGAGCTACCACACCTGCAACAGCTACCCGCTGTTTCTGGCCTCCAGAAAGACGAGCTGGTTCACGCTCCTTAAAATCCTGCATGCCGACAAGCTCTAATGCCTGCTGGACTCGCTCTACCATCAGATTATAGTCCAGCCCTTGATTTTCCAAACCAAAGGCTACATCGTCTTCTACAGTTGCTCCGACAAACTGATTATCTGGATTTTGGAATACCATACCAATCTGTCTGCGTTTTTCCCAGACGTTTTCAGCTGTTAGCTTATCGCCTGAGATAATAATATCTCCGCTTTCCGCTTCTAAAAGACCGTCAATCAAACGAACTGTGGTTGATTTTCCACTCCCATTATGACCAACAATAGACAGCCATTCCCCTTTTTTTACTTGAAAGGAGACATCATTTAAAGTGTAATTCTCAGACTCACTATCGTATTTGTACTTAAGATTTCTTACTTCGATGATATTTTTCATATTATTTAAAGGTATCTTTAAAGAGATAGGCACTTCCCTTGAAGTAGTCATATCCAGAATAAATCGTAAAGATTAAAGCGATATACAGAAGGATTTGCCCTAAGAGAGTCCAATGAATCAGTAGAAAAATAATAGCAAACATCTGCGTGAAGGTCTTGATTTTACCAGGCATAGCAGCCGCCAAGACTGTACCGCCTGTTTCCACTAGAAGCAAGCGCAGACCTGTTACTGCCAATTCCCGGCAAATAATAATAGCTACAACCCAGGCAGGAGCCATTTTCATCTCAATCAACATGATAAAAGCAGACATCACTAAAAGCTTATCAGCCATGGGATCAGCAAATTTACCAAAGTTTGTTACCACTTCCCACTTTCGAGCCAAATAACCATCTAGATAATCAGTTATACTGGCAAAAGCAAATATAAAAGCTGCCAAGATATGCATGGTGTAAGAATGACCGAATGTTAAAATCACAACAAATACAGGGATTAAAGCAATTCTAACAAGAGTTAAGGCATTTGGAATATTTTCTTTTTTCATGGGATTCCCTTCGTTTTTATCCTTTCGTAATGTTCAAACTAATGGTTCCACTATCACTAGTCAAAGCCGAAGTATCTAGTTTTTGTCCCTCTATCGTCACAGTTGCTCCTTTAACAGGTGCTATCGTAATAAGATACTTATTGCCTGGCTCAAGAGAAACCGTCTGGCTTGATTTTTCAGGAGATAAGGTGATGCCTTCGGCTAGTTCTGAATCGCTTATGCTTACCAAATTGGTCGTTTGATCCACAGAAACGGTCACTTTAACAGGCTGACTTGCTCCACTATACTCAGCAATCAAATTCTCTCCGCTTCCACTAACTGTCAATTTGCTAGCTGAGGAAGAAACTGACTTAGAATCAGCCGAAGAAAAGGAACTCTTCTGACTGTTAGTGCTTGTAGAGGAAACAAGACTATAATTGCTGTTAGATGCTTTGAAACTTACCGAATTAGTATGAGCATAGCTCCAGATATAGTATGCCACGAAAGCAGCAATAGCTGAAGCCAATAAGAGAAAATAGAACAAGGGGAGAAAAGAGCTTTTATTTTTATTTTTTCTGCTCCTAAATTCCTCATCTGCTGCCAGTGCCACTTCATCAAAGACAATCATCTCACCAGCTTCGTAAGCCTCCAGAATAATGGATTCATCCAAATCTACAGCCCAAGCATATTTCCGCAAGAAGCTACGGGCATAGAAAGGACTAGGAAGCAAATCATAGTCATTTCGTTCCAGCGCTTCCAGCAAATCCTGCTGAATATCTGTCTTTTTTGACAATTCCTCTAAGCTCAGCCCTTGATTGGTCCGGGCAAGCTTTAACACTTCTCCTATCGTTTTTTTTCTCATACGTACTTTTCCCTTTTTTCTATTCTTCACTATTTTAACAAAATTTTAAAAACGATTCTGGAATTATTTTGGAAAAATAGTAAAATCTGTCATATCACACTGATCGATAAATCGATGACCTAGTTTTATCACATCATTCAGACTGATGTCCTGTAAAATTTTCGGCAAATCAAACAGATTCTCACCCATCAACTGAGGTTCATATTGGGTTGCAATATACTCAAGTGAGTTTAAACCATGCAGAAAATCACCAAACATCTCACTTTTAATCGTATCCAAATGTTCTTCTGTCACATCCGGATCCTTGTCAAAATTCTTGATGGCTGAGCGAAATTGATGAGAAAGTCCCACCGGCTCCTGAGTGTCCATCGTCAACATGACAAAGTGAAAATCTTTTTCTACTTCCACTTCCAGCGTTAAAGAATTATCCATTTTCCCACTTTCATAGAGGGACTGGAAACGCTTGGAAGTCCAGCCAAACATCATGGCAAATAGGAGTTTCAAAGTGATTTTATAGTGATACAGCTCCGATTCATCAACAAAGTCTGTCCCTCGAATCCCAACTGCCAGTTTTGGACTCGCCACCTCCATTCGGTGAGTATCCGTTGATACCACTGGGTGAAGGCTAACAGGAATTTTTTCAATAGATTCCGAACTCCCAGCAAAAACTAGTTTTTCCTGCTGTTCTGCAATCTCAGAAGCTATCTGTTCCAAATCAAAATTTCCAATCACAAACAAAGTCATATTAGAAGGATGATAAAAGTTTTTGAAATTTTCCTTCAAATTTTCGACGGTAATTTCAGAGATGGACTCTTTCGTTCCTGCAATGTCTTCTGCCAGAGGTGTTTGAGGATAGAGATTGGCCAAGGCTCCAAAAAAGAGACGATAATCTGGATTATCCTGATACATTTCAATTTCTTGGCCGATAATATCCTGTTCCCGCAAAATGGATTCTTTTGTGAAATCAACCCGATGCACAAGTTCTTGCAAAAGCTGTAGGTTTTCTGAAATGTTATCCGTTGCAGAAAACAGATAACTGGTCCGAGTAAAGCTCGTAAAGGCATTACTCTCAGCTCCTAGCTTAGTAAATTCCAGCAGCAGATCCTTTCCCTGCGGGCCTTCAAAAAGCTTATGTTCCAAAAAATGAGCTATTCCAGCCGGATATTGAGTGACCTGCTTGGTTTCACGTGAAACAATCCCTGTATCCACTGAACCAAAATTAGTTGAGATAATCCCATAAGTCTCATTAAAATCATTTTTAGGCAGAAGAAAAACACGCAAACCATTTGCCAAGACTGTCTGATAGACCGTTTCTCCCACTGCTGAATAATTAATTTTTTCTAACACTTCTCCCTGCATTATTTTCCTTCCATAAAGTAAATAGCTTGTAATTTCAAGAGACCAGCTGCCTTGATAATATCATCTTTATGAACCTGTTCCAAAGCTTCCAACCAAGCTTCAAGAGATAAGAATTTTTTCCCTAAAACAGAAGCCATATAAGCTCTCTCTAAGATTGTATTCTGTCGATCCTGAGCTAACAATACCGAATTTCTCAGCATTTTCTTGGTTTGATTCAGTTCTTCCAGACTAAAATTTCCACGCTTCAAATCACCAATCTGTCGGTTGATTAAAGCAACTGTTCTGGTCCGATTGCTGCGGTCAATACCAGCGTAAATCCGCATCATTCCTGAAAAAATATCAAAATTGCTAGAAATTGTATAAGCCAGCCCTTCCTTTTCACGAAGATTGACAAATAATTTCGAATGAGCAAAGCCACCTAGCAAAGCATTTAAAACGACCAAAGGCAGGTGCTCACTCTCTCCGTACTGAATAGGGAAGTGATAGCCCAACTCAATAATTGACTGATGCACGTCCTTCTGCTCCAGTCCTTCTCGCAAAACATTGGAATATTCTTGCTGATAAACTAACTGAAGTTCTTGCTGGCGAGGTGCAAAATTGAAAGATTGAATTTTCTCCCGAACAGCCACTTCATTAAAGTCCCCAATAAAGAAAAAGTCAATCTGATTTTCCTGAAGCATCTGCTGAAAAGCAGCAAAACTGCTTGCAGCTGTCTCTTTCTGAATTAATTCAATCGTCCCAACACGAGGCATCTGCATTTCCTCTTCTTCATAAAAGAGTTTATCTAATTCTCGGTGAGCATGATAAAAATGATTCTCAATTTCAGCTTCCAAATCATTCAAGATATTTTTCTTCTCAATTTCAAAAGCAGATTCATCAAAAGCGTTCTGACTTACCAATGAAGAAAACAGACTGGCTTTCAAAAAATCAAGCATGGCATCTGTCAGGACATTCTTACGACTCAAAAATTTATCCCGCACAAAAGAAAGATTGATATCTAAATAATGGATAAATCCTCTCCTTGAAAGACTCGTAGAATAATCAGCACCATACAAGTTGGCCAGACGCTCTCTAAAAGCCTGCGAAGTAGGATAAACAGCATTGACAGTCTCTAGCATGCTGGCTGTTAAAACCCGACCAGCTACTGTTTCTTTGGACATAGGCGCTGAAAAACGAACCCTAATTTTGTTTGTTTTAAATTTCTCTGATTGAATAAAATGGAGACGAACTCCTTTAGTGATTTCCATGACGCCCCTCATACTGAATAATATAGACTACTATTATATCATGAAATGCCTCTGATTTGTTTGTTCCACCAAGCTTTTTGCTGATTAAAACGTTTTCTGATAACAGGAGAAAATTTCCGATTTTATCCAAAGTACCTCAGCACTTTTTACTAACAAATATGGTATAATGACAGGGTTGAGGTGAAATATGGAATATAAATTATTTAAATTATTTGATGACTACATCACGCTGCAAGCACTTTTAAAAGAAACAGGAATTATCCAAAGCGGCGGAGCAATTAAAACATTTCTAAGTGAATATCCAGTTCTTTTTAACGGTGAGCCAGAAAACCGCCGGGGAAAAAAACTCCGTGTCAATGATAGGATTTCCCTTCCTGAGCAAGGAATTGAAATTAATCTGACAGCTCCTAGTCAAGAAGAAATTCTGCAACACCAGAAAGAAATCGCAGAAAAAAAACGAGTTGCTGAACTTGTCAAAGCCATGAATAAGGATTTTAAAAAAAACCAGACTTCTAAAAAAGAAAAGCGTAAGAATACAGGGGTACCTAAAAAGCAGAAAACTACTAAAAGCCCTGTTCGCTTCCCTGGTATCTAATCATGTGGCTGCAATCATTAAAAATCAAGCATTTCCGAAATTATCAGGAAGCTGATATTGACTTCCATCCTGGATTAAATGTCTTTCTAGGTCAGAACGCACAAGGTAAAACCAATATTTTAGAAGCTGTTTATTTCCTAGCCTTGACAAGAAGCCACCGCACACGCTCAGATAAGGATCTGATTCATTTTACAGAAAATGAACTCCTTGTCTCTGGTATCTTGGAAAAAAAGACTGGTAAAGTTCCCCTTGACATTAACTTGACACCAAAAGGTCGCATCACAAAAGTCAACCACTTGAAGCAAAGTAAATTATCAGACTACATTGGAACTATGAATGTTGTCCTTTTTGCTCCTGAAGATTTACAGTTGATTAAAGGCTCCCCCAGTCTACGTCGTAAATTTATAGATATTGAACTCGGACAAATCAAACCTGTCTATCTATCAGATTTATCCAATTACAACCATGTCCTCAAACAACGCAATGCCTATCTGAAAGCTAATGACAAAGTTGATGAAACCTTCTTGACTGTCCTTGATGATCAGCTAGTTGACTATGGCTGTCGTGTCATAAGGCATCGGTTGGATTTTTTGCAAAAATTAGAAAGCTTTGCTCAAGACAAGCACTGGGACATCTCTCAAAATTTGGAAGAATTGACTGTCAAGTATCTGTCATCTATTCCTTTACACCAAATTGACAGTTTAGAAGAAACTTACCACTCTTCTTTATTAAGCAGCCGTAAACGCGATCTATTCAAAAAAAATACAGGCGTTGGTCCCCATCGTGATGATATTGCTTTTTTTATCAACCAGATGGATGCCAACTTTGGTAGTCAAGGTCAGCATCGCAGTCTTGTTTTATCTCTGAAACTAGCCGAAATCAAGTTAATAGAAAGCATTACAAAGGAAACGCCTATTTTGTTGCTTGACGATGTAATGAGCGAACTTGACAATAACCGTCAACTAAAATTATTAGAAACTATCTCTCAGGATATTCAAACTTTCATCACTACAACAACTTTAGAACATTTAAAAAATCTTCCACAAGATATTAAAATTTTCACCATTCAGCAAGGACAAATCATGTCTCAATCCTAGAATTACATGAGATTTACGTTTTTGTAAATTTCATTTACAAAATATCGCTTATAGTGTAAACGAATTATATCGAATTGTTATTAGAACAGCTTTTATAGCTTTTTGAATTGTAAAGCATGTCAATTTAAATCGTAAATTTAAAACGAGGTTAGGAAAAATTCCCGACCTCGTTTTATTTTTTATTGAACTGAATAGTTAGGGGCTTCATTTGTAATCTGCACATCATGAGGGTGGCTTTCTTTCAATCCAGCGCCACTCATCTCAATAAACTGAGCATTATCGTGAAGTTCTTGCAGATTTGCAGCACCAACATAGCCCATTCCAGAGCGAATACCACCAAGCATCTGGAAGACAATATCTGCAGCAGCTCCCTTGTATGCCACACGGCCTTCAATTCCTTCTGGAACTAGCTTATTCGCTTCATTGACAGAACCTTGGAAGTAACGGTCACTAGAGCCCTTCTTCATAGCGGCAATAGAGCCCATACCACGATAAGTCTTAAATTTCCGACCTTGGAAGATTTCTGTCTCGCCTGGCGCTTCGTCTGTACCAGCAAACATTGAACCCAGCATAACAGCATTTCCACCAGCAGCCAAGGCCTTAACAATATCTCCGGAGTACTTGATTCCACCATCAGCAATGATGGTTTTTCCATATTCACGCGCCACAGCAGCTGCATCATAAATAGCAGTTACTTGGGGAACGCCAACACCAGCAATGACACGGGTTGTACAGATAGAACCTGGTCCAATTCCGACCTTAACAACATCCACACCTGCTTCATAAAGAGCGCGTGCACCTTCAGCAGTTGCAATATTTCCTGCAATCAAGGTGCGATCAGGGAAATGAGCACGAATCTCTGCAATCTTACGCAAAACTCCAGCTGAGTGCCCATGCGCAGTATCAATAACAATCGCATCTGCACCCGCTTCAAAGAGAGCTTCTGCACGTTCGAAAGTATCTGAAGTAACACCCACAGCACCAGCTACCAAGAGACGGCCAAACTCATCTTTGGCAGCATTTGGAAACTCAATAACCTTTTCAATATCTTTAATGGTAATCAAACCTGAAAGACAGCCCTTATCATCAACCAAAGGCAACTTTTCGATCCGGTGCTCCTGCAAAATGCGCTCTGCAGTTCCCAAATCTGTTCCAACAGGAGCTGTGACAAGATTCTCACTAGTCATATGACGGGAAATAGGTTGATTGAAGTCAGAAATAAAACGCAAATCACGATTGGTCAAAATCCCTACTAACTTACGATTTTCAAGAGTTTCTACAACAGGAACACCACTGATACGGTAACGTCCCATCAACTCATCTGCTTCAGCAATCGTATGCTCTGGCGTTAGGAAAAAAGGATCAATAATAACGCCATTCTCAGAACGTTTAACCTTTCGAACTTCATCAGCCTGTTGCTCAATAGACATGTTTTTGTGGATAACTCCAAGACCGCCAGCACGGGCAATAGCGATAGCCATCTGACTCTCTGTAACAGTGTCCATAGCGGCAGTAATGATTGGGATATTTAAAGTCAGATTCTCAGCAAGCTTGGTACTCAAATCAGCATCGTTGGGCAGCACATGGCTTTCAGCTGGAATCAGCAGCACATCATCAAAGGTAAAACCTTTTTTCAAAAATTTAGTGTCCCAGTTAGACATCCACAGTTTCCTCTTTTCCTTTTTATTAAACTAATAGCCAAAGAAAATTGAAGTTCAGTTTTCTTTGAATAAGAGCTGGTTTTTTTGTTGTTAATATCATACCATTCTATAGGAAATTGTCAATCATTATTACACAAAAAATAAAAACCATCATTTTTGAAACTAAAAACGATAGTTTTTATGATTTATAATCAATAATGTTCGTTATTTAAAATAATTAATCCCCATCGCAGACTTCACTTCTGAAAGAGTCTGAGCGGCAGTCTGACGGGCCTTATCGCATCCTTCTTGCAGCATCTGATAGACCTGACCCATGTCTTTAGCAAACTCCACACGACGCTCACGAATCGGACCTAACTCTCGCTCTAAAATTTCTAACAGATAGCGTTTGGTTTTGACATCTCCCAGACCACCTCTTTGATAATGCTCTTTCATTGCAGCAATATCAGCAGCATCTTCTGGGCGGCCAAAAACATCCAGATAATGAAAGACCATATTTCCCTCAATTTTTCCAGGATCTTCCACTCTGATATGATTAGGATCCGTATACATGCTCATGACTTTCTTTTGCAGAATATCCATGTCATCTGCCAAATAAATGCCGTTATTGAGAGACTTAGACATCTTAGCATTGCCATCCAAACCAGGTAAACGTCCAGCCGCTTCATTTTCAGGATAAATCCCTTCCGGTTCTACCAAAACATCTGTCTGATAAGCGTGGTTAAAGGAACGAACAATTTCCCGAGTCTGCTCAATCATAGGCTTTTGATCATGTCCTACTGGTACAAAATTAGCCTTGAAAGCAGTAATATCTGCTGCCTGAGAAATAGGATAAACTAAAAACCCAGTCGGCAAACTTTCACCAAATCCTTTTTGCGCAATCTCAGTCTTGACAGTAGGATTACGCTCAAGCCGAGCCAATGACACCAAATTCATGTAATACATTGACAACTCTGCCAACTCAGGAATCTGACTTTGAATAAAAATAGTCACCTTTTCAGGATCCAATCCAGCCGCTAGATAATCTAAAGCGACATTCCCAATGGACTCAACAATTGTCTGAGGGTCCTTTGCATGATCTGTCAAAGCTTGCTGATCAGCCAAAAATACGAACATCTCATATTTACCCTGATCCTGCAAAAGCACGCGATTCCGTAAACTTCCTACATAATGACCAATATGCAATTTTCCTGTCGGACGATCTCCTGTTAAAATAATTGGTTTAGTCATTTATTACTCCTCAATTTATAATGAGTTCATTATATCATTTTCAATGAAAATGAGAAAGAAGTTTCTAGAAAAAAGCGAAAATTCCAGTTTTTACAACTTTATTGACACGCCTTTACAATATTTGTAAACTTAATTTACAAACTATTCTGGCTGGAAAACCTAAAAGTCTTAGTTCATTCTATTCTCCTTTTTTCTTTTGGCTTCGTTTTTTACTTTTTATCTCAGAATTATTTGAAAAAAGTTCTGTTTTCTAGTAAAATGAAGAAGATTATATATATAGGAGAAAGACATTGCTTACAGTATCAGATGTATCACTGCGTTTCAGTGACCGAAAATTGTTTGATGAAGTCAACATCAAATTTACAGAAGGAAATACTTATGGATTGATTGGAGCTAACGGCGCTGGAAAATCAACCTTTTTAAAAATTTTAGCTGGTGATATCGAGCCAACAACAGGCCACATTTCTCTAGGACCAAATGAACGTCTTTCAGTCCTTCGCCAGAACCACTTTGACTATGAAGAAGAACGGGCTATTGATGTTGTAATCATGGGAAATGAACATCTCTACAACATTATGAAAGAAAAAGATGCTATTTATATGAAGCCTGATTTTTCTGATGAAGATGGTGTACGTGCAGCCGAGCTTGAGGGAGAGTTTGCTGAACTAGGTGGCTGGGAAGCTGAAAGTGAAGCCTCTCAATTATTGCAAAATCTCAATATTCCAGAAGATCTTCACTACCAAAATATGAGCGAGCTCTCTAACGGAGACAAGGTCAAAGTACTCTTAGCCAAAGCCCTTTTTGGTAAACCTGATGTCTTACTTCTGGACGAGCCAACTAACGGTTTGGATATTCAGTCTATTACTTGGCTGGAAGACTTTCTTATTGATTTTGACAATACAGTTATTGTTGTATCCCACGACCGTCACTTTTTGAATAAAGTCTGCACTCATATGGCCGACCTTGACTTTGGAAAAATCAAACTCTATGTTGGAAACTATGATTTCTGGAAAGAATCAAGCGAACTAGCGGCTAAGCTTCTAGCTGACCGAAATGCCAAAGCAGAAGAAAAAATCAAGCAACTTCAAGAATTTGTTGCTCGCTTTTCTGCCAATGCTTCAAAATCAAAACAAGCAACTTCTCGTAAAAAGATGCTTGACAAGATTGAGTTAGAAGAAATTGTTCCATCTAGCCGTAAATACCCATTTATCAGCTTTAAAGCAGAACGTGAAATCGGTAATGATCTCTTGACAGTGGAAAACCTTTCTGTCAAGATAGACGGAGAAACTATTCTTGATAATATTAACTTTATTTTACGTCCTGGCGATAAAACAGCTTTGATTGGCCAAAACGACATCCAAACAACAGCTTTGATTCGTGCTTTGATGGGTGATATTGAGTATGAAGGAACTGTCAAGTGGGGTGTCACAACCAGTCAATCTTACCTACCAAAAGATAATTCTCGTGACTTTGCTAGTGGCGAATCAATCCTTGACTGGCTGCGTCAATTTGCTAGCAAAGAAGAGGATGACAACACCTTCCTTCGAGGATTCCTTGGACGCATGCTTTTCTCTGGAGATGAGGTTAACAAGTCTGTCAATGTCTTGTCAGGAGGAGAAAAAGTTCGGGTTATGCTATCTAAGTTGATGTTGCTTAAATCCAACGTTTTAGTCTTGGACGATCCAACCAATCACTTAGATTTGGAATCAATCTCCAGCTTAAATGATGGATTGAACAACTTCAAAGGATCCATTATTTTTGCCAGTCACGACCATGAATTTATTCAAACCTTGGCAAACCATATCATTGTCTTATCTAAAAACGGTGTCATTGACCGCATTGACGAAACCTATGATGAATTCTTAGAAAATCAAGAAGTTCAGGCAAAAGTCAAGGAACTTTGGAAAGATTAATCTCTTGTCAATTTACGTTTACAAAGCTTTACAGAGGCATGAAACAACGTTTCTGCCTCTTTCTATATAAGAAATATGAATCACATTAAAGAATATTTTAAAAAAAATTGGCCTTATTTTTGTGCCTTCTTTCTTCCATTTTTCATTAAGTTCTTTGTCTACTTGATGTACGGAATTTACTGGAATAGCGAAACGTCTCCCTTGCTTGGTGATGGTTTTCATCAGTATGTCATTTTTGACACCAACCTAAGAAATATCCTTCATGGCACAGATAGTATTTTCTATACTTTCTCCAGTGGACTTGGGCAGAATTTCTATGCTTTATCTAGTTATTATTTAGGTAGCTTCTTATCTCCCTTGGTTTATTTCTTTGATTTGAAATCAATGCCAGATGCCGTCTATCTATTTACCTTAATCAAGTTTGGATTAATTGGACTCTCTACCTTTATCAGCATCAAAGGAATATTTAAAAAGATTCCAGCCTTACTCATCATCACTCTTTCAACTTCATTTTCTTTAATGAGTTTTTCAGTCAGTCAATTGGAAATTAAAACCTGGTTGGATGTGTTTATCCTTGCACCTTTGATTGTGCTAGGTTTACATAGATTGATAGCTGGAAAAGGCAGAGTACTATACTTTACAACACTGTCAATTCTCTTCATCCAAAATTATTATTTTGGATATATGATGGCAATCTTTTTAGTCTTTTGGTACCTTCTTCAATTATCTTGGGATTTCAAAAATAGAATTAAAAGTTTACTTGACTTTACAGTCGTATCTGCTTTAGCAGGTCTGACTAGCCTAATCATGATTCTACCAACTTACCTAGACATAAGTACTCATGGTGAAACCTTAACAAAAGTTTCTTCTTTGTTGACAGAAAAAAGTTGGCTTTTAGATGTATTTGCTAAAAATTTTATTGGCAGTTTTGATACAACCAAGTATGGTTCTATCCCTATGATTTATGTCGGCACCTTCCCCTTGATTCTGGCTATCTTATTTTTCACCTTAAAATCTGTTAAGTTTCACGTGAAACTTTGCTACTTTTTACTTATTGCAATTTTCATAGCTAGTTTTTATCTTCAATATTTAGACTTACTTTGGCAAGGAATGCATGCTCCGAACATGTTTCTTCACCGTTATTCTTGGCTATTTTCTCTGGTAGTTATCTATCTGGCTGCTGAGACTTTAAATCGTTGGAAAGACGTGAAATTGATGAATGTTGCCATTAGTTTCACTTTGCTCAGTCTCGGATTTATTATTACTTTTATTCAGAGAAAACATTATGACTTTTTGGGTCCTGAGAATTATATTCTAACATTAGAATTTCTGCTGGCTTATCTCTTGATTAGCTTTGTCTTAGCAAAATCTTCGATTCAACCAAAAATCATTCTCCCTGTCTTGCTTTTCTTTGTTACTTTTGAATTGTCGCTTAATTCCTATTATCAAGTTGGAGGAATTGCTAAAGAATGGGTATTTGCCACTCGTTCTTCATATGCCAGTCACCTTGACGAGATTGACAAGCTTGTCAATTATTCCAAAAAGGAAAATATTGAATTTTTTAGAACAGAAAGATTGAATCCACAAACGGGAAATGACAGTATGAAATTCAACTACAATGGAATTTCCCAGTTCTCATCTGTTCGAAATACTCAGGCAAGTTCTACTTTAGATAAACTTGGTTTTAAATCAGCAGGAACAAATCTGAATCTACGTTATCAAAACAACAGTATTTTGATGGACAGTATTTTTGGTGTTCGCTACAATCTATCTGAAACAGATCCTCAAAAATTTGGTTTTCTTCCTGAGAAAACTGAAAAAGAAATGTCTCTCTACCAAAATGATGCTGCACTTGGTTTAGCTTTTCTGACCAATGATGTTTACCAGGATGTCAAGTTTACAAATTTGACCCTAGATAATCAAACAGAATTTTTAAATCGGTTGACTGGTTTTGATTTTAAATATTATGATAAAGTAGATGCTATAACTACTAATGAAAATGTCAAGCAAATTGGTAACAGAGTAACTGTTTATGTTGACAGAGAGCATAATACAAGCTTTGCTAGTGTAATCTATACTGTCAATGTACCTGCTAACAGTCAACTATATGTTAATGTTGCTGGGATTGATTTTAGTAATGATGATCAGACAGATATTGACATTACTGTCAATAACTTTACAGAACGTTATACAACTAATAATGTTTTTCCTTTCTTTAATGCTGGCCATTTCAGTCAAAGTCAAACAGTATCTATTCGCTTTACATTCCCAGACAATTCGACAGTTTCATTTGATACGCCAGAATTTTTTGCCGTTAATACTGAGCAATATCAAAATGTCATTCAAAAATTAAAAGAGCAGCCTGTTTCCACAACTACTGATTTAAACACAGTAAAAACAAACTATAGAGCGGAAAAGGATACTTCATTATTCTTTACCATTCCTTATGATAAGGGATGGTCAGCCACTCTTAACGGGAAGCCTGTCACACTAAAACGAGCTCAAAACGGCTTTATGAAATTAGATGTGAAAAAAGGAGAAGGAAATGTTGTTCTCACTTTCATTCCTAATGGACTAAAAGAAGGTGGCATTGCCTTCATATCTGGCATAATCTTATTTGTTTGCTATAATTTTCTACGTAGGAAGCAACAGAGAATGTAAATATATCAAAAAAACAGCTACTTACCAATATAAAAAATAAGGCTCTTCATTAAAATGCTAGTGAAGGCCTTTTTTTGAACAATAAAAAAAACACTCACTAGGAGTGTCTCTAGCTCCGGCAGTAGGACTCGAACCTACGACATCATGATTAACAGTCATGCGCTACTACCAACTGAGCTATGCCGGATAATATAGTCCGTACGGGATTCGAACCCGTGTTACCGCCGTGAAAAGGCGGTGTCTTAACCCCTTGACCAACGGACCATATGGTATGCTCTCTTTCAGAACATATTCCATTATATCAGGTTTTTAAGCTTTGTCAACTCTTTTCCCTTTATTTTCGAAAATATCTTTCAGATATTTCACTCTTAAACGAGTGACCGGACAGCGATGATTTTCGTAAAAAATAATTTCTCGATTTTTCTTGTCATAATCAACAATGTTGCCAATATTCACCAGATAAGATTTATGTGGTGAAAAAAATCGTTTAGATTGCTGATCTTTTTCTTGAATATCTGTTATCGTTCCATAAAACTCCTTGAGAAAATTTTTACCGACAATCCGAAGTTTATGAGAGCTCCCTGTCGTTTCGATATACAAAATATCGTTATAAGGCATTCGAACATCATTGCCACGATAACTATATTCAAAATAATCTACCATATTGGTATTTTCAATTAGTGTACTCTTAGTGTAAAGGATACTGTCTTTGATTCTATTTTTAAAAGCATCATTGTTGATATCTTTATCAATAAAATCAAGTGCTGATACTTTATATTTAAAAGTCATAGTAGCAAATTCAGATTTTGAGGTTACAAAAACTATAATGGCATAAGGATTATGATGACGGATAAATTGAGCTACTTCCAGCCCTTTTGTTTCCTCCCCCTTAATGTCAATATCCAAAAAATAAAGCTGGTTAACGTCTCCATTTTCAATATATTTTTTGAATTCTTTGATTTTTCCTGTAACCTGAACCTGGATGTCAATTCTAAGTTCCTCAGCAATTTCTGCTAATGTCGTTTCCATCCTGACTTGATGAGATACGGTATCCTCTAAAACTAACACTTTCATAAATTCTATCTCCTAATTGTTAAAATCTGTGTAAAACTTCTTGGCTCAATTTGTGTATCAAGAGTGATAAATTCATACCTATCTAAAATTTCCTTGATGTTATTCAATCCATAGCCTCTATTTTCTCCTTTAGTTGAAAATTCCGGCTGATAGAGTTCTTCCAAATCCAATTTTCCTTCTTTACGAGAATTTTGAACAACAAAAATGGTTCTATCATCCAGTTGAACCAGAGAAACATGGACAATTTTTTCCAGGCTGTCAATTGCACTCTCAATAGCATTATTTAATAAAATACTAGCAATTCTGACCAGATCTAACAACTTGATTGGAAGGCGTTCCACTTTATCCTTAACTTCAAAAGTCAGCTGAATCTGATGTTCACGCGCTTGAAAGATTGTCTCAGTCATGACACTCCTTAAAGCTGAATCTCCTACATTATTCAAATCAAAAACTGTATATTTATCTGAACGCAGGTTCAAATTTGCATCAGCCAAGACTTCTTGATAAATGTGCTCAATTTCCTTGATATCTCCAGTTTGAATAGCCACTTGCATACTTGTCAGCATGCTAGCATAATCATGACGAAACCCTTTGATTTCATAGTACAATCTCACAATTTCATCAGTATACTCCTGAAGTCGAAGCTGTTCGGATTCTTTTTGCCGCAAACGCTCTTCTTTCTCGTATTTCTCACGGCTGTCCTTGAATGTCACCAAGGTAGAAAGAAAGGCCAAGAAACAAATAGTAGCAATCATACTGCTAAAACTGTTGAGATGCTTTATATTGCTAATCCAATGAGAGAGATTTAAAATCAGCCAATTCATTGCATATAAACTACTAATCATCAGAATCTGAGATTTAAAGAAACTTCTTTTGAGATAATCTATTCTGAAATCAAAAATATCAATAACCTTTACCATAAAGAACAAGGATATTAAGTTGATACATGTCAGAAACAAGCCCATGTACTGAGCTACAAAATCATCTCCTAAAACAGATGAAATAATAACTGAAAAGAAAGTAGTAGAACTATCAATTGACAGACATAAAAAGAAGGAAAGTAAGAAAGATTGATATTTTTTAATTTTTTCAACTTTACAAAAATACCAAACTAAAAATAGAGGGAGAAAAAATGACAGTGTATATGATGGAATTGTGCTAGAAAATGAAAATATGTGTCCTAAAAAAGCAATTATAAACGGAACTATAATCTCAAGACCAAAGCAAACAGCTACAAAAAAGCGAGTATGCTTAATTTTAGTGATTTTTGATAAAATCACTAAAAATGCAGCTACATTAATAAAAGGATGAATAATTAATCCAATTATTTCAAGTGACATAAATTTCTCCCCTAAACTTTAAAATTCTTATCTTCCAAAAATCCAACCCCATGGATTTGGAACACCTCTTAAATCCCAAAAGGTTTGAACAAGTGAATTGCTATTTAAAGCAATTTGAAAAGAATAGATTTTCATAACTATCTCCTATCTTTTTATCTTGTAAGTCACCTTACATTTATCATTATAGAAAAATAGAAAGAGTTAGTGACAATTTTCCCTGAAATGTCATTTTTTATCCCCGAAATGACATTATACCAAAAAAATAGAAGAAAAAAAACGAAATATTCTAAAATACTTCGCATTTTTTACCTTTCTGATCTCAGCAGGATTCGAACCTGCGACCGTTCGCTTAGAAGGCGAATGCTCTATCCAGCTGAGCTATGAGACCAATACCATCTCATTCTATCAGAAAATAGAGTTGCCGTCAAGATTACTTATGATAAGGACTCCCCTGCTGAATCATAAAAGCTCGATAAATTTGCTCTATTACAACAAGGCGCATCAGTTGATGAGGTAAGGTTAATTTGCCAAAACTCATCAGAAGATTTGCCCGCTTTTTCACTGCAGGAGATAAACCTAAACTTCCTCCGATAACAAAAGTGATATCAGAAAAGCCACGCACTGTAGTATCCATCATGAGCTGACTAAAATTTTCTGACGGAAATTGCTTTCCTTCAATTGCCAAAGCAATAACAAATTCACGCTCATTAATTTTAGCCAGAATTTTATTTCCTTCTTTTTCAAGAATCTGCTGATTTTCTAAATCACTAGCTTTATCAGGTGTTTTTTCATCCGCTAGCTCAACAATTTCCACCTTGCAGAATCGATTGAGACGCTTCATGTATTCAGCAATTCCATCCTTTAAATATTTTTCTTTCAGTTTTCCAACTGTTACAAGTTTTATTTTCATAAGTTTATTCTATCATATTCATATATACTTCACACTTTATTAACAAGTAAAATTTATCTGGGAATCGGCTAATCTGTGTATTTTCTAATGCCTATCAACAGTTTTTCTAAGTTTTCCACAAGGTGTGGAAAACTTAAAGGATTTAAGTTATAATTAAGTTTGTATAAATATAATTTCATCAATTGTAATTCAAGGAGGAAAACATGAAAAATTCTTCAAATGCCATCAAAAGGGCTTTATTGCTTTTTGCAGTATTAATTGTAGGTTTTATTGGCGGAAGTTTAGGAAATTATGTTACTACATTAGTAACTTCACATGTAAAAATGAATGGAAATTCAACAACTAGTGTAGCTACTTCATATAAAAACTCTACAGACATTTCAGAAGCTGTGAAAAAGGTTCAAAATGCGGTTGTTTCAGTAATTACTTATGCTGAATCTTCTAGTAGCGTTATTAATGATGAATCTGCCAACGATGAATCACAAATCTCCAGTGAAGGTTCTGGTGTAATTTATAAAAAAGACGGAAAATCAGCCTATCTGGTAACCAACACCCACGTTCTGAACGGATCAACCAATGTAGATATCTTGCTAGCTGATGGAAACAAGGTTCCAGGTGAAGTAGTTGGTTCAGATGTTTATTCAGATATTTCTGTAGTTAAAATTAGCTCTGAAAAAGTAACTGATGTAGCTGAATTTGGAGATTCTGGTTCTCTGACAGTTGGTGAGACAGCTATCGCTATCGGAAGTCCTCTTGGAACAGAATACGCTAACTCTGTCACACAAGGAATTATTTCTAGTTTAGGTAGAAACGTTACGTTACAATCTGAAAATGGTGAAAATATTTCAACAACTGCACTGCAAACAGATGCTGCAATTAATCCTGGTAACTCTGGCGGCCCATTGATTAACATCCAAGGACAAGTTATTGGGATTACTTCAAGTAAAATTTCAACAAATGGTCAAACCTCTGTTGAAGGGATGGGATTTGCGATTCCATCTAATGATGTCGTAAATATTATCAATCAACTTGAGAAAAATGGAACAGTCACACGTCCTGCTTTAGGAATTCAAATGATGGATTTATCTAATCTGACAACTTCTGATTTTTCTAAATTAAATCTTCCTGCTTCAGTGAAATCAGGTATTCTTGTTCGCTCTGTTCAGCAAGGGATGCCTGCTGATGGCAAACTTCAAAAAAATGACGTCATTACAAAAGTAGATAATACAGATGTGGAATCCACTAGTGACCTTCAGTCTGCTCTCTACAAGCATAGTATTGGAGATGAAGTAGAAATTACTTATTATCGAGATGGTAAATCTCAAACAGTCAAAATCAAACTCACTAAATCAACAAAAGAGTTAAGCTCAAATTAACCTATTTACAAGATTGTCAACACACCTTTACACAATCGTAAAGGTGTGTTATTCTATATACAAATGGAAAACTTTCAATATATTGCACTTAAAGACATTCGAACCAATCCTTATCAGCCTCGTAAACAATTTTCACAAAAAAAGATTGAAGAATTAGCGGCATCAATCAAAGAAAATGGTCTCATTCAGCCAATCATTCTTCGGAAATCTTCACTTTTTGGCTATGAAATTTTAGCAGGTGAACGGAGATTTAGAGCTGCCTCTTTTCTTGGCCTAGAAACGATCCCAGCTGTCGTCAAAGAATTATCTGATGATGACATGCTGAAACAGGCCATTATCGAAAATCTTCAAAGAGAAGACTTGAATCCTATAGAAGAGGCTGAGTCTTATCAAAATTTGATTGACAAAGGCTTGACACATGATGAAATTGCTAAAATCATGGGAAAATCTAGACCCTATATCAGCAATATTGTCAGACTTTTACAGCTGGCTAAAGAAGTTCGTCAAGCTATCAAGGAAGAAGAGATTTCTCAAGGACATGCTCGCCTACTGGTCCCCTTAAAAGAAGAAGAACAGTTACTATGGCTGGAAAAGATCTGTCAAGAAGATTTATCGGTTCGAGCAGTTGAAAAGCTTCTCCAGCAAAAAAAGAGTCTCAAAAAGAAACCTAATAAGGAACTTTTTGCTAAATCTGAAGAGGAAAAAATTAAAAAAATTCTCGGTCTGAAAGTTTCTATTCAGTTAAAAAGCCAGAGTAAAGGAAAGCTGATTATTCCTTTTGAAAGCGAAGAAGAATATCAAAGAATTATAAACAGTTTTAAATAAAACTGTTATTTTCTTTTTTAAAAATAACAAGATTATCCACTGTTAAATCAATTAGGAAGCCCATTAAAATAAGAAATTTTAGCTTTATTCACATTCTGTGGATAACTTCAGCTAACAATGTGAATTCTTTTCCAGTTCTTGTGGAAAACTTTAAGCCTTTATGATAAAATAAGATGCGTATGAATCAGAAAATTATAGAAAAGGAGGGAAGTTATGACCAAAGAACAGGACTTTTGGAATCGTATTTTAGAATTGGCTCATGCTCAGCTAAAGCAGACAACTTATGATTTCTTTGTTGCTGAAGCCAAGCTTGTCAAAGTTGAAGAAAAACAAGCTGTTATTTTCCTAGATAGTCCAGTAAAACAACTATTTTGGGAGCAAAACTTAGTAGGAGTTATTCTTACTGCAGGATTTGAGATTTTTAATGATCAGATTGCGGGAAAATATATTTTTGAAGAAGAAACTAACACTGAAACTCCGAAATCTGCAGTAACCAGTCCTCAAATCAGCACTGTTCAGCCAAGCTTGCCACCTATTGATACTGGCTTAAAGTCAAAATATACCTTTGACAATTTTGTTCAAGGAGACGGAAATATATGGGCTAAAGCTGCTGCCTTGGCGGTATCTGAGAATCTAGCCACAACCTATAATCCTCTTTTTATCTACGGAGGCCCTGGCCTGGGTAAAACTCATTTATTAAATGCTATTGGCAATCAGATTTTAGAAAATATTCCAGATGCGCGTGTTAAGTACATACCTGCTGAAACCTTTATTAACGATTTCCTCGAACATTTAAGATTAGGAGAGATGGATAGCTTTAAAAAAATCTATCGTAGTCTGGATCTTCTGCTGATTGATGACATTCAATCTTTGGGGGGAAAAAAAGTTTCAACTCAGGAAGAATTTTTCAACACTTTCAATGCTCTTCATGGTGAAAATAAACAGATTGTTTTAACCAGCGACCGCAGTCCTGATCATCTGGACAATTTGGAAGAACGCTTGGTGACACGTTTCAAATGGGGATTAACTCAAAATATTACACCGCCAGATTTTGAAACACGAATTGCAATTCTGCGAAACAAAATAGAAGATTTGGATTATATTTTCCCGAATGATACCTTGGAATATCTTGCAGGACAATTCGACTCCAATGTCCGCGACTTGGAAGGTGCTTTGAATGACATCAGTCTCATCGCTAGAGTTCGTCATCTGAAGGAAATCACTATTGATATCGCTGCAGAGGCTATTCGAGCACGCAAGCAGGATTCAAGCCAGGTAACAGTTATTCCGATTGATAAGATTCAGTCTGAAGTTGGGAAATTCTATGGTGTTAGTGTCAAAGAGATGAAAGGCAGCCGTCGAGTGCAAAATATCGTTTTAGCTAGACAGGTAGCTATGTATCTGACTCGTGAGCTGACTGACAACAGTCTGCCTAAAATTGGCCGTGAGTTTGGCGGGAAAGACCATACGACCGTTATACATGCACATGGAAAAATCAAAACTATGATTGAATCAGACGACAATTTGCGTTTAGAAATTGAAAGCATCAAGAATAAAATTAAATAGCGTGTGGAAAACTACAGATTTTTTTCAAAACTTATCCACACTTTGTGAACAAGTCTCAAAACTTGTTAGAATAAGGATAAAGCTATTTTTCCACATAATTCACACAAACTACTATTACTATTAATCTTATAATCATAAATAAATAAAAAGGAGATCCCATGATTCATTTTTCTATTAATAAAAATCTCTTCTTACAAGCGTTAAATACTACTAAAAGGGCTATCAGCCATAAAAATGCAATTCCTATTCTTTCTACTGTAAAAATCGATGTTACCAAAGAAGGAATCACCTTAATCGGCTCAAATGGCCAAGTGTCAATTGAAAACTTTATTTCTACTCAAAATGAAAATGCAGGCTTGCTTGTCAACTCAACAGGTTCAATTTTATTAGAAGCGACTTTCTTTATTAATGTTGTTTCCAGCTTGCCAGATATTATTTTGGATTTTAAAGAAATTGAACAAAAACAAATCGTCTTGACTAGCGGCAAATCAGAGATTACCCTGAAAGGAAAAGACGCTGACCAGTATCCACGAATCCAGGAAATTTCTGCCAGCAATCCCTTGGTTCTTGAAACAAAAATTCTCAAAGATGTCATTAACGAAACAGCCTTTGCAGCCAGTGTTCAGGAAAGCCGTCCAATTTTAACTGGTGTTCACTTTGTTTTGACAGATAACCGTTCTTTGAAAACAGTTGCGACAGACTCCCACAGAATGAGTCAAAAGAAAATTACTCTGGAGAAAAACGGAGATAATTTCGACGTAGTTATTCCAAGTCGCTCTTTACGGGAATTTACAGCTGTTTTTACCGATGAAATTAAAACGGTAGAGGTTTTCTTTGCTAACAATCAAATTCTTTTCAGAAGCGAAAATATTAGCTTCTATACCCGCCTATTAGAAGGAAATTATCCAGATACAGATCGTTTGATTCCGACTGAATTTACGAGTGTCCTTACTTTCAATACTTCTGATTTACGTGCAGCTATGGAACGCGCTCGTCTCTTGTCTAATGCTACACAGAATGGAACAGTTAAACTGGAGATTGCAGGCGGTATTGTCAGTGCCCATGTAAATTCACCAGAGGTTGGCCGTGTTAACGAAGAAATTGATACAGAAAGTGTAACTGGCGAAGATTTGACTATTAGCTTTAATCCAACTTATTTGATTGATGCTTTGAAGGCTATTGACAGTGAAAAAGTAACGATTAGTTTTATCTCATCCGTTCGTCCTTTCACCTTGGTACCGAGTGAAGACAAAGAAAACTTTATTCAGCTGATTACACCTGTCAGAACTAATTAAGATGAAAAGCAGTGGGCCAAGTTACAGATTTTTAATTCTTGGTCCTAAGCTCTTTTCATTTACAAAGTATGATAGATGCTTAAGTTTTCTTCCTGGACTATGATAGTTCCTTGAAAGGAGAAAAAAATGTATGAAATTGGTCATTTTGTAGAAATGAAAAAGCCCCATGCCTGCACCATGAAAGAGACTGGAAAAAAGGCGAATCGCTGGGAAATCACAAGGGTTGGTGCAGATATCAAAATTCGTTGCACCAATTGTGAACATCTTGTAATGATGAGTCGTCACGATTTTGAAAGAAAAATGAAGAAAATAATTGATTAGACGAAAACTCATCGTAAATGCTATTGTGGAAAACTAATTTGCATTGCTGAAGATTAGATTTAGATTTGATTTTCTTATTTTTCAATCAAAAATGGATAGGACTTTTTAAGTCCTATCCATTTTGCTTTTATTTAAGATCTTCAAATTTACCGTCTTTAACTTCTTTATAGCCTGCTTTTTCAAGTAATTTAGCAGTTTCTTTATAGCTGATATAATCTGCTTTTTGATTACCAGATGTTTGAAGAAGCTGTTTACTTTGTAGTTCTTCAATATCAGCTTTACTGAAATCAATTGTCAGTTTTTCAGTTAAATAATCATCTTTGTACTCGATTTTATGAGTTAATCCTTTGATACCCTCAATAGATTTAGCATAGGCTTCTGTCTGCTCTTTAGCAGTGTCTTTTGTCAAGCCAACTGGTTTATAGTAGAAGGTGTTGTTTGTTTCGTTTATAAGAAGCTCATCACCTTTGTATTCAACAGTGATGCGGCTATCTTGCTTAGTATTTTGGTCAATCAGCTGGAAATAAGCTTTTTTAGGACTGCTGCAGGCAGCTAAAACAAACAAAGCGGAAACCGCAAGGAAGGAAAGAAAAAGTGTTTTGAAAGTATTCTTTTTCATTAGGGACTCCTTTAATAAGAATATTAGCTATATTATACCATTTTTTTCTTCAATTTATTTTACATTTTTGTAAAGAAAGCTAGAAAAAATAACTTAAATCCGCTGTTTAGGATAAGGATTTATGGTATAATGGTTTGGATTGAAAAGATGAATGGAGAAGATAAAAATGGCTTTGACAGCAGGAATCGTTGGTTTACCCAATGTTGGTAAGTCAACTTTATTTAATGCAATTACAAAAGCAGGTGCAGAAGCAGCTAATTACCCTTTTGCGACAATTGATCCAAATGTCGGGCGGGTAGAAGTTCCGGATGCTCGTCTGGATAAATTAACAGAACTCATCAAACCACAGAAGAAAGTCCCAACAACCTTCGAATTTACTGATATTGCTGGAATTGTGAAAGGTGCTTCAAAAGGAGAAGGACTAGGGAATAAATTCTTGGCCAATATCCGTGAAGTAGATGCTATCGTCCACGTAGTACGTGCCTTTGATGATGAAAATGTCATGCGGGAACAGGGCCGTGAGTCTGAATTTGTAGATCCGATGGCTGATATTGAGACCATTAATTTAGAATTGATTTTAGCAGACTTAGAAAGTATTAACAAACGCTATGCGCGTGTAGAGAAGATGGCTCGGACCCAAAAAGATAAGGATTCAGTGGCAGAATTTAATGTTTTACAGAAAATTAAGCCTGTCCTAGAAGATGGTCTGTCAGTTCGCACAATTGAATTCACAGAAGAAGAGCAAAAAATTGTCAAAGGACTCTTTCTCTTAACGACTAAACCTGTGCTTTATGTGGCCAATGTCAGTGAAGATGAGGTGGCCGATCCAGATAATATTGACTATGTGAAGCAGATTCGTGAATTTGCAGCTACAGAAAATGCTGAAGTTGTTGTCATCTCAGCGCGTGCAGAGGAAGAGATTTCTGAATTGGACGATGAAGATAAGTCAGAATTTCTGGAAGCTATCGGCTTGACAGAATCAGGTGTGGATAAACTGACCAGAGCAGCTTATCATCTGTTGGGACTTGGAACCTACTTTACAGCTGGTGAAAAGGAAGTGCGTGCTTGGACCTTTAAGCGTGGAATGAAAGCTCCGCAAGCAGCTGGCATTATTCACTCAGACTTTGAAAAAGGCTTTATTCGAGCAGTCACTATGTCTTATGATGACTTAGTGCACTATGGCAGCGAAAAAGCAGTTAAAGAAGCTGGACGTTTGCGCGAAGAAGGAAAAGAATATATCGTTCAAGATGGCGATATTATGGAATTTAGATTTAATGTGTAAAGTATTTGTAAAGTCTAAAAATTCTAGGTTGGAAATTTTTTTCCAGCCCTTTTGGCTTTTATAAAGGAGAAAAATGGTAAAGTTAATAGTCGGTCTGGGAAATCCAGGAGAAAAATATAATGAAACCAAACATAATGTTGGTTTTATGCTAGTTGACAAGATCTGTAAAGATCTTGATTTAAAATTTACAACTGATAAAATCTTTCAAGCAGATATTGCCTCTACTTTTCTGAATGGTGAAAAAGTTTATTTTGTCAAACCAACTACATTTATGAATGAGAGCGGAAAGGCTGTTCAAGCTTTACTGGCATACTATGGTTTAGATATAGAGGATTTATTGGTCATTTATGATGATTTGGATATGGAAGTTGGTAAAATTCGTTTGCGCAGCAAGGGTTCAGCTGGCGGCCATAACGGCATTAAATCTATTATCAAACACATTGGAAGCCAAGAGTTTAAACGGATAAAGATAGGTATTGGCCGTCCTAAAGAAGGCATGACAGTGGTCCACCACGTTCTAGGAAAATTTGATAAAGATGATTATATAATGATTCTGAATACTCTTGATAAGGTTGACAATGCTGTAAATTATTATTTACAGTCAGGCAATTTTGAACAAGCAATGCAGAAGTATAATGGATAATAAAATGAACTTGATTGATTTATTTTGTCAAAACCAGCAAATTTCAGATTGGAAGAAAAATCTCCATAAAAGTAGCAGACAGTTGATAATGGGATTGTCTGCATCAACAAAAGCGATTACTATAGCAGCAGGATTAGAAGAAGCCGATAAAATCCTTGTGCTGACTTCTAGTCAAAATGAAGCAGATCGTTTGGCTAGTGATTTGATTTCTTTGTTGGGAGAAGACAAGGTCTATACTTTCTTAGCAGATGATACTCCTATAGCAGAATTTGTTTTTGCGTCACAGGAAAAAATATTCTCCAGATTAGACGCTCTGAACTTTTTAATAGATCATCAAAAATCTGGAATTCTAGTTACTAATGTCGCAGCTAGCAAATTACTCTTGCCTGATCCCATTGATTTTAAAACAATCAACATAAATTTGACAGTTGGACAAGAATATGACCTAAATAATCTTGTAAAGATGTTGTCAAAATCAGGATACAAGAAGGTATCTCAAGTTTTAAGTCAGGGAGAATATAGTTTAAGAGGAGATATCTTAGACATTTTTGAGCTCTCAGCAGACTCTCCCTATCGACTGGAGTTTTTTGGCGATGAAATTGATGGTATTCGGATTTTCAATCCAGAAAATCAAACTTCAATTGAGAATATAGAAAGTATTTTGATTAAACCTGCTTCTGATATCCTGCTTTCTGAGAAAGATTATGCTCGAGGACGAGAAAATCTGGAAGCTATTTTAGAAAAAACTGTTGATCCTGCTTTGAAATCTTACTTAGAAGAGTTACTAATCAGTGCCAAAGAGGAGTTTCATCATGCAGATATTCGTAAATTCCTTTCCTATTTTTATCAGAAAGAGTGGACTATTTTAGACTATTTACCTGTTCATAGCCCTGTGTTTTTTGATGATTTTCAAAAAATTGTGGATCGACATGCTCAATTTGAACTGGAAACAGCTAGTTTGTTGATAGATGATTTACAAAATTGTAAAGCTTTGTCAAGTCAAAAATATTTTGCAGATAAGTACCAAGATTATCGTCAATATAAACCAGCAACTTTCTTTTCAAGCTTTCAAAAAGGTTTGGGAAATTTGAAATTTGATGCTTTGTATCAATTTAATCAGCATCCAATGCAAGAATTTTTCAGTCAGTTCCCTTTACTCAAAGAAGAAATTAATCGTTATAAAAAATCTGGCTATACAATAATCTTACAAGCAAATTCTTCGGCAGGTTTACAAAGTTTACATAAAAATTTACAGGAATATGATATTCATTTAGATTATATAAAAGAGGCTGAGATTCACAAAAATGCAGTTCAGCTTATAGAAGGAAATCTTGTCCAAGGCTTTAATTTCGTAGATGAGAAAATTGTTCTTATTACAGAGTACGAAATTATTCACAAGAAAATAAAACGAAAAATCCGGCGTCAGAATATCTCCAATGCTGAACGACTGAAAGATTATAATGAGTTAGAAAAAGGGGATTATGTTGTCCATAATATTCATGGGATAGGACGTTATCTGGGAATTGAAACGATTGAAATTTCTGATGTTCACCGTGATTATCTGACGATTCAATATCAAAATTCTGATCGTATTTCGATTCCAGTTGACCAGATTGATCTCCTATCAAAGTATGTTGCCAGCGATGGAAAAACACCTAAGGTAAATAAGCTAAATGACGGTCGTTTCCAGAAGAGTAAGCAAAGAGTTCAGCATCAGGTTCAGGATATTGCGGATGATTTGATTAAACTATATGCTGAACGCAGCCAGCTAAAAGGTTTTGCTTTCTCAGCGGATGATTCCAACCAAGAGGAATTTGATAATGATTTTCCCTATGTTGAAACAGAGGACCAGCTAAGAAGTATTCAGGAAGTGAAGAAGGATATGGAAAGCAGCCGTCCGATGGACCGGCTCTTAGTTGGTGATGTAGGCTTTGGAAAAACAGAAGTAGCTATGCGGGCTGCTTTTAAGGCTGTCAACGATCATAAACAGGTGGCTGTATTAGTACCAACAACGGTTTTAGCCCAGCAGCACTATACTAACTTTAAAGAACGCTTTAATGATTTTGCGGTTAATGTCGAGGTACTCAGCCGTTTCAGGAGTAAAGCAGAACAAAAACAGACTCTGGAGAAGCTGCAGAAGGGACAAGTTGATATTATCATCGGAACCCACCGACTCTTATCAAAAGATGTAGAATTTGCGGATTTAGGTTTAATCATCATTGATGAGGAGCAGCGTTTTGGAGTTAAACATAAGGAAACATTAAAAGAATTGAAAAAGAAAGTTGATGTCTTAACTTTGACAGCAACTCCTATTCCTCGAACTCTTCATATGTCTATGCTGGGGATTCGCGATTTGTCAGTCATTGAGACCCCGCCTACCAATCGCTATCCTGTTCAGACCTATGTTTTAGAAAGCAATCCTACAGTAATTCGAGAAGCTGTCTTACGTGAAATAGACCGAGGTGGACAGGTTTACTATCTTTACAACAAGGTTGACACAATTGAACAGAAAGTTTCAGAGTTAAGAGAGTTAATCCCAGAAGCTTCTATAGGCTATGTTCATGGTCAAATGAGTGAGATTCGTTTAGAAAACACTTTACTGGACTTCATCAATAGAGAATACGATATTTTGGTGACTACAACCATTATTGAAACTGGGGTTGATATCCCCAATGCCAATACTTTGTTTGTAGAAAATGCTGACCACATGGGGCTGTCAACCTTGTATCAACTTCGTGGCCGAGTTGGCCGCAGTAATCGGATTGCTTACGCTTATCTGATGTACAGACCAGATAAGATTCTAACAGAAGTTTCTGAAAAGCGTCTAGAGGCTATTAAAGGATTTACAGAGTTAGGTTCTGGATTTAAGATTGCTATGCGTGATTTGTCTATTCGAGGGGCTGGCAATATCCTAGGAAGTATGCAATCTGGCTTTATTGATTCTGTTGGTTTTGAGATGTACTCACAGCTTCTAGAAGAAGCTATTGCTAAAAAGCAGGGTAGAGAGAATAAGCGTCAAAAAAGCAATGCAGAACTTAATCTGCAGATTGATGCCTATCTGCCTAGTGACTATATTTCTGATGAAAGACAGAAAATTGAAATTTACAAGAGAATTCGTGAGATTGACAGTCGTGTAAACTATGAAAATCTACAGGATGAATTGATTGATCGCTTTGGGGAGTATCCTGATGTTGTAGCCTATCTGTTGGAGATTGGACTTGCTAAGTCTTATTTAGATCAGGCTTTTGTAAAGTCAGTGGAACGCCAGCAGAATACAGTAATGATTCATTTTGAGAAAATTTCGCAGCAGCTTTATCTGACGCAGGACTATTTTGAAGCACTTTCGATGACGAATTTAAAGGCTCGAATTGGTGAAAAAAATGGCTTGATTGAAGTAATTTTTGATGTGAGGAACAAAAAAGATTATGAGATTTTAGAAGGTCTGGTTAATTTTGGAGAAAAGATGCTGGAAATTAAACAACGCAAGGCAGAATAAAGGTTACAATTCAGTGAAGTTTGGCTTTTTAAGCTCTATTTTTCTCAAAAAATGGTAGAATAATAAATTAAGAGAAAATGAGGTAATAGGATGAGATTAGATAAATATTTGAAAGTGTCACGGATTATTAAGCGACGTCCAGTGGCTAAAGAAGTAGCTGACAAGGGCCGGATAAAGGTGAATGGTATCTTGGCCAAGAGCTCAACAGATTTGAAAGTAGATGACTTGGTTGAAGTACGCTTTGGTAATAAACTCTTGACTGTAAAGGTTCTGGAGATGAAAGACAGTACTAAAAAAGAAGATGCAGCTAAAATGTACGAAATTGTTAGTGAAACAAGGATAGAAGAAGATGCCTAAAAATATCGTCCAACTCAATAATCGTTTTATACAAGATGAAAATCAACGCCGCAGATATGTGGATCAGGAACGGCGGAAACGCAACCGTTTTATGGGCTGGGTTCTGATTTTGGTGATCCTCTTATTTATTCTACCTACCTATAATTTGTACCAGAGTTATCAAACCTTGCTGCAGCGTCGTGAACAGTATTCTAAACTGAAGGAGAAATATCAGACGCTCAGCGAAGAAAAGGTCTATCAATCTGATATAGCAACAAAGTTAAAAGATGATAGCTATGCTGCTAAGTATGCACGCGCTAAATACTCTTTTTCAAAAGAGGGTGAGTACATTTATACTATCCCAGATTTATTACCACAGTAGTTATGGAAGATTTACTAAAAACAATTGAGCAGTTCTTGGAATTTTCAGATGAGAAATTGGAAGAACTGTCTGAAAAAAATCAAGCTTTGAAACTTCAAGAAAATCAAAAGGAAAGGGGAAAACATGCGTAAGCTTTTGTTACTGATATTTTTGCTGCCAGCTTTATTTAGCAGTATCACAGTTATTAGTACCGAAAAAGATTTCGTGTTAGACGAGGAAGAAAAATATCATTTTACAAGCACTGCGTATGGACGCTATTATGATAGCATCCCGACAAATCCTAATGTTTATGAAGAAACTCCTACATTTACAGATTCTACTCTGAGTAAGACTGCTGGAAAGCTAGTTCCAGACCAGCCAATCCAGATAACAGGATTTTATGTAAATGAAGAAGGAGTTCCGATTTTCAAGCTGAAAAATGGGCAGTTTGTGACAGCGGATAAAAATACAATTTACGAAGATACTGTCCAGTCAATCGAAGATATCCATCAAGAAATGTGGTTGAAACCTGGCTTTACTCTTTATGATAAAGCCAATATCAACGGAGCTAAAAAAATCAATACAACGGTAGCCCCATATACAAAAGTAAACATTGTCCAAATTGTCCAGACAGTCAAAGGAACTTATGCCCAGATTGAAGGACAGGGCTGGGTTTCTATGGAATTTCTGGATGAAACTGATAATCGAATGGACAAGGTTCAAGAAATTCTGAGCAGTAAGTACAACAAGGCGGACTACTCTATCTATGTCAAACAGCTGGACACAGGCAAAGAAGCAGGTATCAATCAAGATCAAGAGATGTATTCGGCCAGTGTGACAAAACTGCCTTATCTTTACTATGTGCAGGAACAGCTGAATCAGAAAAAACTTTCGTTAGATCAGAAGTTCAAGTATATTGGAGCAGTTAATGATTTTTCTGGTGCTTACGAACCAGAAGGAAGTGGCAGCATTGCTAAGTCAGCTGATGATAAGGAATATTCGGTTCAGGATTTGATAAATCGAGTGGCCAAAGAATCAGATAATGTCGCCCACAATATCTTAGGCTATTATGCGACCAATCAATCTGATAAAAATTTTCAGCAGACGATCAACAAAATAGCTGGAAAGAAATGGGATGTGGAAGAAAGACAAGCATCTTCACGTATGGCTGGAAATGTTTTGGAAGCTATCTATGAGCAAAATGGCATGATTATTGATGCCTTGTCTCAGACAAATTATGATAATCAGCGGATTTCTAAAAATATTGATGCTAAAGTGGCTCATAAAATTGGCGACGCCTATGATTTTAAGCATGATGCTGCGATTGTCTATGCAGATTCTCCTTTTATCATTGTCATTTTCACTAATAATTCAAACTACGATAACATTTCTCAGATAGCAGACGATGTCTATGGAGTCCTGAAATGATTAAGCAAGAATTTCTTAAAAAAATGCAGGAGAAAAAGTATTTCCAAGACCATCAAAAAGTTTTGGTTGCTGTATCAGGTGGACTGGATTCTATGACGTTGCTACAGCTGTTGATTGATTCTCAAAAAGAACTAGCTATCGAGCTTGCGATTGCTCATGTCAATCACAAACAGCGGCCAGAGTCAGATCAAGAAGAAAAGGCATTAGTAAAGATTGCGGAACAGCTTGGTGTAAAGATTTTTACATCAAGTTTTTCTGGTAATTTTTCAGAAAATGCTGCTCGGCAATTTCGTTATGATTTTTTCGAGAAAGTGATGCAAGAGGAACACTATACAGCTTTGGTAACTGCCCACCACGCAGATGACCAAGCTGAGACTGTTTTTATGCGGCTATTGCGTGGAGCTAGACTTCGCCATCTGTCTGGTATGAAAGCTGTCCAGTCTTTTGCTTGCGGGGAGCTGATTCGTCCTTTGTTTACTTTTCATAAGTCAGACTTTCCAGATATTCAGCATTTTGAAGATAGCAGTAATTTTCAAAATGACTATCTCAGAAATCGAATTCGCAATCTTTATCTGCCGGATCTAGAAAAAGAAAATCCGCAATTTAAGGATTCTTTGCGGTATCTGGGAAAGGAAATCGAAGATTGGCAGACCGCTTTGTCTCACTTGACCAGAGATTTAGATATAGAAAATGTACAAGTCTTTCATCAGCAAATCCCCCAGGTTCAACGTTTTCTATTGCAGAACTATCTCGAAAATTTTCCTGGGATGAATCTGAGCAAGCAGCAGTTTGAGGAGGTTTTGAACATCCTGCGGACTAAGGCCAATTATCAGCACACTTTGAAAAAAGACTATGAGCTTGTTAAAGATTACCAGCGTTTTGAAATTAAAAAAATCAGTCGTAAGCCCGATTTAAAAATGGATTCAATTTTGTTAGAATTTGAGAATCTGATTGAGTTTGGGCATTATCGATTTTCATTTGGGATTCCTTTGAATGGTGAAAATATCCAGAAAATTTTTGTTTCGCGTGAAACTTCGCTGACACTCCGTTTCCGAAAAGAGGGAGACAGTATTTTGCTGAATGGTCATCACAAGAAGCTTCGTCGTCTTTTTATTGATAAGAAAGTTTCCTTTGAAGAACGGAATTCATCTGTAATAGTGGAACAAAATCATCAAATTTTAGCGATCTTAAATATTGCTATCAGTGATTTGAGTAAGGCATTAAAAAGTGATATAATGAGTACTGTACTTTATATTCAGAAAATAGATGGGTAAAATTATGCTAGAACAAGATATCAAAAAAATATTGATTTCCCATGATGAAATCGTGGATGCTGCAAAAAAGCTTGGTCAGCAATTAACCAAAGACTACCAAGGTAAAAATCCAATTTTTGTTGGAATTTTAAAAGGTTCCGTGCCTTTTATGGCTGAGCTAATCAAGCATATTGACACACATATTGAGCTTGATTTTATGTTGGTCTCCAGCTACCATGGTGGTACTGCCAGCTCAGGTGTGATTAATGTTATTAAAGACATTGATCAAGATATCACAGGACGTGATATTTTATTTGTTGAGGATATTATTGATACTGGTCAGACTTTAAAAAATCTATGCAATTTGTTTAAGGAAAGAAATGCTGCATCAGTAAAAATTGCTACACTTTTGGATAAACCAGAAGGCCGTGTTGTTGAAATTGATGCAGATTATACATGTTTCACAATTCCAAATGAATTTGTTGTTGGATATGGATTAGATTACAATGAGAACTATCGTAATATTCCATATATTGGTATTTTGAAAGAAGAAGTTTATACAAAATAAAGGTTTACTATTAATAGATGAAAAATAAGCAAAACAATGGTTTTATAAAAAATCCATTTCTCTATATTCTGATTATTGTTGTCCTAGTGACAGGGTTTCAGTATTTCTTCTCAGGAGATACTGGCGGTCGCAGCCAGCAAATAAATTACACAGAATTAGTGAAGGAAATTAAGGAAAATAATGTCACAGAGATGAGCTACCAGCCAAATGGCAGCGTCGTTGAGATTTCAGGTACTTACAAAACACCTCAGGAATCGAAAGAAGATACAGGGATTTTATTTTTCACTCCAAACATTTCTAAAGTAGAAAAATTCACAAGTATTATTTTACCGTCAGATATTACAATTTCTGATTTACAAAAATTAGCCTCTGAGCATAACACTGAAATCAGCATAAAGCGTGAAAGTTCAAGCGGAATGTGGATTACAATCCTCACTTCCATCGTTCCTTTTGTAATTGTCATCTTCTTCTTTATGTCCATGATGAATCAAGGTGGAGGCGGTGGTGCCCGCGGTGCCATGAATTTTGGTCGCAATAAAGCGCGTGCTGCTAACAAAGAAGACATCAAGGTTCGTTTCTCAGATGTAGCTGGTGCCGAGGAAGAGAAACAAGAACTTGTAGAAGTCGTTGAGTTTTTGAAAGATCGGAAACGCTACACCAAGTTAGGTGCTCGTATTCCTGCCGGTGTCCTTCTAGAAGGCCCTCCAGGAACTGGTAAAACCCTGCTTGCTAAAGCAGTTGCTGGGGAAGCTGGAGTTCCTTTCTTCAGTATCTCAGGTTCTGACTTTGTAGAAATGTTTGTTGGGGTTGGAGCAAGCCGTGTCCGTTCTTTGTTTGAAGATGCGAAAAAAGCAGCCCCTGCCATTATCTTCATTGATGAAATCGATGCAGTCGGTCGTCAGCGTGGTGTTGGTCTTGGCGGTGGTAACGATGAGCGGGAGCAAACCCTCAATCAGCTCTTGATTGAAATGGATGGTTTCGAAGGCAATGAAGGAATCATTATCATTGCGGCTACTAACCGTTCAGATGTATTGGATCCAGCCTTGCTGCGTGCTGGCCGTTTTGACAGAAAAGTCTTGGTCGGCCGTCCTGATGTTAAAGGTCGGGAAGCTATTCTTCGTGTTCATGCTAAGAATAAGCCGCTGGCTAAAAATGTTGATTTGAAACTAGTTGCTCAGCAGACACCAGGTTTTGTTGGTGCTGATTTGGAAAATGTCTTGAATGAAGCTGCTTTGGTTGCTGCTCGTCGTAACAAGAAAGTCATTGATGCAGATGATATTGATGAAGCAGAAGATCGGGTAATCGCAGGACCTTCTAAGAAAGATAAGATGGTGTCTGAACGTGATCGTCAAATGGTTGCTTATCATGAAGCTGGACATACTATTGTTGGTTTGGTATTGTCAAATGCGCGTGTCGTACATAAGGTAACCATCGTACCTCGTGGACGTGCTGGTGGCTATATGATTGCCCTGCCTAAGGAAGACCAAATGCTTCTATCTAAAGAAGATATGAAAGAACAATTAGCTGGTCTTATGGGTGGCCGTGTGGCTGAAGAGATTATCTTTAATGTGCAGACAACAGGTGCTTCTAATGACTTTGAACAGGCAACTCAGATGGCCCGCAGTATGGTAACAGAATATGGAATGAGCGAAAAACTTGGTCCGGTTCAATACGAAGGCAATCATGCTATGTTTGGTGCAGCCAGTCCTCAAAAATCAATTTCAGAACAGACTGCATATGAGATTGACGAAGAGGTAAGAGAACTTCTTAATGAAGCTCGTAACAAAGCTGCAGAGATTATCCAGTCCCATCGCGAAACTCATAAATTGATTGCTAAAGCGCTTCTTAAATATGAAACTTTGGATAGCAATCAGATTAAATCATTGTATGAAACTGGCAAAATGCCAGAAGAGTCTGAACTTGAATTAGACAAAGAAGCTCATGCGCTTTCTTATGATGAAATTAAAACGAAAATGGAAGAAAAAAGTTCCGAGTAGAAGAAGTTGGAGAAATTCCAACTTTTTTCTCTTTTTCTGAAATAGTTATTGACAAAGGAATAAAAGCTGATATAATGGAATATGTTCTGCAGAAGGACAAGAAATGGTCCGTTGGTCAAGGGGTTAAGACACCGCCTTTTCACGGCGGTAACACGGGTTCGAATCCCGTACGGACTATATAATCCGCCATAGCTCAGTTGGTAGTAGCGCATGACTGTTAATCATGATGTCGTAGGTTCGAGTCCTACTGGCGGAGCTAGGTTTAAAAAATCAAATGTGTTAGCATTTGATTTTTTTCTTGCTTTCAGACTTCCTATAAATCCTCCCAAATGACTAAATATGTGCCTGAAATGACTTAAAAATAGTTATTCGAGTCAGAAGAGCTCCTAAAATATGCTTTTTAGAAGAAAGAGCCCATCTTGCTTTCTATTTACAGTAGAATTAAGCCAAGTAAAATTTAAGGAGGAACTATGGATTTTAGAACTACTTATGAGAAGGTGAAATGGATAGTTTGGAAGTGTAAGAAAGACTATTATATTCATTTGTGGGAACATAGTGATTGGGAGCAAGAAGGGATGTTAGTTTTATACGAACTTCTGCTTAAAGAAAAAGGAATTGAAAATGATGAGGAAAAACTCTATCGTTATTTCAAAACAAAATTCAGGAATCATATACATGATAAAATTCGTAAACAAGAAAGCCAAAAGCGCAAATTGGACCGCCAGCCTTATGAAGAAGTGAGTGAGATTGGTCATCGTTTGAAATCAAAAGAGTTGTTTCTAGATGAGTTAGTTGCCTTCAGAGAAGCGATTGACAATTATAAAAGAACTCTTGATGATGTTGGATTGGATAATTATCAGAGGTTGATGAGCAACGAGCGCTTTAAAGGAAGAAGAGCCATGCTTAAAGATTTAAAAAATCACTTAAAAGATTTTCAAGATAATACGATTTTGTAATGAACAAACTTGATGACTTTATTTCTGTTTTTCTAGAACAGGTTAGAGCATCAAGTTTTTTTATTAAATAAAAATCAAAAAAGATTAAAAAAGGTATTGACAGGT
>NZ_JAPVYE010000009.1:0-75653 GCF_041431685.1 Streptococcus sp. 20925_1_22
TCAACGAATGCTGAATAGGCTGAAAAAGTTGCGTCAGGACTTGAAGAAAAAAGGTAAAGGTTTTACCTTGGTTGAGTTGATTGTGGTAATTATTATTATCGCAGTTCTCGCAGCAGTCGCTATTCCTTCTCTTGTTTCTTTCCAGGACACTGCTCGCAAGGCACGTATTCAGTCGGAACATCGTCAGCTAATCCAGGCTGTGCAGTCCTATATTGGCTCGCAAGTCGAACCAGAAACGGCTGATGTGCCAGACCTTGATGCACTCAAGCCTTATATAGCCAAGGAATCTCAGGGTTCAGGAGAGCTTTCTAAGACTCTCGCAGCGGATAATGGCAAGATTGCTCATGAGGTTAATAAGACGAGTCATAAGCTGATTTCGACTTATACGCCTGCTAGTGGTGGGAAGCCTATTACTTGGGAATTTGACTGGAGATCTAATAGCGCTAGCTAATAATAGAAAATTAGAGAAAATCTCTATTCCGACTGCCAAGGCAGTCGGATATTACCAAAGTAGTTGTCAGGTGATGACAACTATTTTGGCAATATCAAAAGAGAAAATTAGGAGATATTATCCATGAAAGGAAAAAAAAGACAAGGCTCAACCCTGCCTATGGTCATTGTGGCTATTGTGCTGCTGGTGGCCATTCTGGGGATTATGGCGTCTATTGTAGATACGGGGCAGATGCAAACCCAGCGTATGTATAGCTACCTTAAAGCCAAATATATAGCAACATCTGGCTCTCAGCTTGCTTGGGGGGCTTTAGGTGAGGGAGCGTCTTCTCCTCTCTATGCAGAGTTTAGCAGGCGGGCACAAGATAAGGAAGGAAGAATCCCTAAAGATCCTATTATCTCGACCCATACCTTCAAAGATGGAGGTAAAGCTGAGATTGAGATGAATGGATCCTTTGAGGGTGATGATCGTAGCCCTAGAAATTATGTTATAACCATTAAATCAAAGTCAACCTTGGCTAATAGTAAAGATTATTATGAGCATGTTGTAATCTTTAACTGGGAAACGCAAGGTATCCGTTCCGAAGAGGGTCACTTAATCTCGGCTAAATAGATGGATAAAAAAATTTAAATAGGAAAGAATGATGAAAAAAACACAAAAAGGTTTTACGCTGACTGAAATCATTATCGCCATCATCCTTACAAGTATGGTGGGACTTCTGATAGGTCTTGTATTTAACACAATGTTTTCAGGCCGCAATATAATCGAGCGGGAAGCTAGTATCCAATCAGAAATGCGAACTTCTATGCAATATGTGGATCGCACCATTGGTAAGGCGACCTCTGTTTTCGTTCTTGACGAGAGCAAATATGGCAAGGATGTCAGAAAAACAGAGGGCTGGAATTATATCGGATTATCCCCTGATGGGAAGAAAGTTATAAATTATATTTGGAATAAGACAACCAAGCGCTGGGACGAGTCAGTGTTAGGAACTAATTCCCTCTATGATATGCAACTGGACCTAGAATTTAAGGCTGACGAATCTTATCAGGATAATCGCTTGATTAACTACAATCTGACAGGTCAATATAAAAACTCTAAGAATAAACTCTCCATCGATACAGCAATCTCAGCTCTTAATACCAAGCAGGTTATATCTAAAGTAGCCAAAGGTAAGAAAGGGGTTGCCCTTGCTTATCGGAACGATCCTATTGAGGGTCAGGTAAATACAGCTGTTTCTTTCGTTTTTGATACTTCAGGTTCTATGGGTTATGGCCTGTGGAATCAGAAATTGGAACCAACAGATAGTAGAACCCGGATGAATATTTTGAAGACCAAAGCAAATCTTTTGGTTGATGACCTCAAGGAAATAGGGAACGTTAGTGTTAATTTGGTTCGGTTTTCTGGTGATGCAAGTTATATTCAAGAAGATTTTGTAGAGCTAGATAAGGACACAGATACAATTAAAACTAAGATTAAAGCCCTCCCTACAAGTTGGATTACTAACCCTGGAGATGGGCTTCGCTATGGCTTGGTAAGTCTTCAGAGAAATCCAGCCCAGCTAAAATATGTTGTCTTGCTGACTGACGGTATTCCAAATGCCTATACAGCCTCTCCTGACGGGATTGGGAAGTATGATCTGACAGCAAATTTCCCAACAAATGGTAAGCAAATTAAAGCTGATCAACCTGTTTCATTGACTACGGAATATGTGGGACAAGTGGCAAAGACCTTCGGCTCTGGTGTTAAGCGTATTAGTGTCATCGGCTTTTCAGGGAATGTAAAAGAAATAAAAGACGGACAAAAAATAGCTGATCAAATCAAAACAGTCGGAAAGGTAGACTCTACCTTTGTCATTGCGACTAATGAAGCTGCTTTAGAACAGACATTTGCAGACATAAAAAAGCAAATTCAACAAGATCTTTGGTTTGTGTCTGGTCCGTAGAAAGGAAGAGCGATGAAAAAAATGCGAAGAACCAGAGGTTTTACTCTAGTTGAGGTTTTGATAGCCCTCGTTTTGATAGGGGTCATTGCAGCAGGATTATTGACTTTCTTTTCTACTGGTTACCAGAATATTCTGGGCCAGCGGAATCAAAATGCTTTGAACTTTGACATTCAGGAAGATTTTGAAACCCGGTTAGCAAAAATTAAAAAAGATGGTGGAAGTGGCAACGATGTTGAAACTTTCACCTATCGTATAGGTAAAAACGGCCGGAGTAACAGCGTTAGCGTCAAGGGAACGACCCTGTCTTATAAGGATAATAAAGTCAAGAATATCCATCTCTTTGCCGCAAATAAAAAGGAAATACCCTTGGATATTCCTGAGGATTTGGTCGTTTCATTAAAAGACACAAGGCGTTACTATTATTATGCTGGTGAGACTGGTCCGGAAGGTCAAGCAGGATTCAAAGACAATAAACAGTCTACAAAGGCCAAGATTCATACCAGTTCTGCTTGGTTTCTGAGTGAGACCAGTATTAATTATAATAATAGTAAGATTGTTCCAGTAGGAACGTTGGGGCCTAATATAGAAAATACTGCTTTTGGTATAGTATTACCTAAGCTACCAGATGATTTTCAACAAATAAGTAGTAATGAGAAACCGATTGCTATCACAGATGAAATGCGCGGACGTTATCTAACCTTTGCAGCGAGAGGAATTAACTCATTTGGACGTGTAGGAAAATACCAAGAAGGTCCACAGAGAATTTGGGTTATGGGGCTTCCCAATCGAGGAATGAGACCTAATCTAGTACTTCATACAGATGCTGATTTAGCTCTGATGCGGAACTCTGATAACACCATTTCAGCGATACCAGCTGATGGGGTAGCGCACACTAATACTGTTGTGGCAAACTATGCAGAGACTAAAAAGAATGGAGTTTATGGAGCTAAAGTTGTTATTCCTGTCATCAACTATAAAGAACCGGCTATCAATCAGACTAGGCAGCTAATAGCTCTTAACGGTTCCAATATGCAGTTTAGCAATCATGATTTTAATAAAGGTTATACGACCTCAATGTTAATTGGCAATCGTCAGCAGACAGGTCCGCTGTTAACTTATAAGTTAGATAATTCCTTGAACTGGACAGTTAGCTTGGAAGCTAATGGTAAAATTGCTATTGAGACAGTTGATAACACTAATGCTAATAATGGTGGTCGACAATATGCGAATGTCGTACTAGATTATACAAAGGATAATTCCATTCAGGTTCGCGCTTCTGTGACAAATAAGATTTTAACACTTGAAGTCTTCGTCAATGGTGCTTTAGTTCACACACATGAACTCTTCATGGAGCGTAATGGTGTGACTCATGATATTAGGAAAAGTCAGATTATATTTGGCGGAGAAACTTTTATAAATGAGTTTGCTGTCTATAACAAGAAGTTGACAGACAGCGAGATTAATATTCTTGCTGAGTATTTCAGCGACAAATACAGAGCGAAATAATTAGGGAAATAGTTTTTAGGAAAAATAAGGGAGATTAGGAGATTATGGCAAAAAATATGTTTTCGTCCAAGGGGCGCAGAAGAGCTCTGGACGAAGAAGATAATGAGAAAAAAGGCTCATTTTTAGGAAAATTAAATAAACCGCTCTTCTCATCAAAAGGGAAACATAAAGAACACTTATCTATTCAAGGAGTTCAGATCAAGTCAGATCGTCAAGAAGACTTTGACGATGAGGAAAAGTCAACAGCAAAAGGGAGCTTCTTAACCAAGCTCAACAAGCCGCTCTTTTCTAAGAATAGTGGCAGTGATGACATGCCTGCTAAGTCTGGAAATCGTTCACTCTTTGCTAAGAAAGGCAGTGGTGCAGCGAGCCAACCGGTTACTAGAATGCATGCACCTTACACTATGTTTGGCAAGCCAATCAAGGGCAATCTGATGGCCATTGACTTCACTGACGAATCAGTCTATCTGGTTGTTGCTAGACAGAAGCGCAATGAACTGGAGATTATCAAGATGGCATCTGCCAATCTGCCAGAAGGTGTTGTGCTGAACAGTGAGATTATCGACCCGATTACTCTCAAAAATATTATCAGCGACCTGATGGAGCAGCATGCTATCACTGCTAAGTACGCTTTCTTTGCTCTGGGCAATACCAATATTATCGCCCGTTCAGTTGATGTAGCAGCTAGTGTGCAGAATGATGAGGATATTGAGGGCTTGGTATCTTACGAGCTCCAGCAATATCTGGATATCGATCCGACTTCTTATGTTATCCAGTTCCAAGAGCAGGAGTCTAATTCAGCTTTTCCGCTTGATGAGGATACTCGCTCACTCATGGTCTATGCTGTGCCAAAAGGAGTGGTAGAGCAATATCTGGGCTTGGCTGAGAATTTGAAGCTGACACCCTATGTCTTTGACCTTCAGTCTAATACCTTTGAAAAATGGCTGGAACGCGTTCAGGCGGTTAACAATCGCGCCAAGAAGCTGACCAAAGAAAATGTCGGCATGGTACATCTGAGCAAGAGCTTCATTGGTGTTTATCTCTACTCAGAAGGCAAGTTTGTGACCAGCAACTATCTCAACCGTGGCTACAAGGACATTCTGAGCTATGCAGACGATGCTAGTCTGCTGCAGAAGCTTCCAGCAGTGGCTTCAGATGATCTGGATACAGGTCTCTTGAAGAGGGCCTTGGATGAGTGGGTGGCTGATGCTAAGAACCACATTCTCAATACTGAAAACTTCTTCAGCGGATCAACCGGTCTCAACATTGACAGTTTCTACGTCTTTGGTGATCAGGACATTTGCTGGCAGTTGGCAGCTATTTTGAAGCAGAACATGAATCGAGAATTCATCTCAATTGATAATGTAGATTATGAGAATGTACTGTGGGAAGGTTCTGCCGAGTTTAATGCGGAGTTCATTCCAGCTACAGCCATGTTGATTAGGAGAGCAAACTAATGCGGAGAGATTTAAACTACTTTTCAAAATATCATGTGGCACCGGCTAAGACCAGTCCACTAAAACTTGCTGCTATTTCTGCTTTTGCTGGGATTGCAGCGATTATGATTGTGCTGATTGGCTTCTTCCAGTTTAGCGCTATGCACCTCCAAGGTGAGATTGACCGAGCGGAGCAGACACTTAAGAGTCCAGAGATGGCTCAAGAGCTGAAGGCAGTCTCTGAGACTGAAGATAAGATTGTAACGGTCAAGAATGACGAGCTTCTCTTTACCAGCCTGGAAGGCGACTTCCGCCGCCTGCACCGAGTAAACAAAGCCTTTATGGACTTCCTTAATAAAAACGTGACACGGAACCTGGTCTTTGACGATATCAAGATTAATAACGACAATGTAGAAATCAATGGTTCGTCTCAAGAGCATCTTTCTATCGCTAAGTTTGAGGAAGAGCTTCGTAAGTCTGAGAAGTTTAACCATATTTTTGTGGATAACATTACTCGCGAGGAAAAGGATAACAATACAGTGTACAAGTTTAACATTAAAATTTTGACGAAGGATGTAGATTTCAATGAAGAGCAAAAATGAGAAAGAAAAGAAAAAAATCCTGAGTAATTTAAATGAGCGTGACAAGAAATTGTTAGCCTGTGTCGGAGGAGTAGCGGTCCTTGCTGGTGGAGGGTATCTGGTAACAAATTCTTATACACGGATGGCGCAGTTAGCTGAAGAGCATGCGACTATCTCGACAGAGTTGGAAGGCAAGAATGCCAAGATTAGTCAGAGAAAGTCTCTTACCAAACAGCTTCAAACTTTGAATGCTAAGACTCTGGATCAGGCTAAGAAATACTATGGTACGACCAATCAAGGGGAGTTCATCTTCTTGATTGACAAGTTGGTCAACGAAAGCGGTATTAAATTCAAGTCTGTCAACTACACTGAGAGCACAGAGTTGGAACTCCAGCAGGAGGGATTGGCTGCGACTTCGTCCAAGGGGCAAAACTCCAACTCTTCTGGTACGACTAGCAGTTCAAGTTCGAGTGAGACGTCTTCTTCATCCAGTACGACCTCTAGCTCGTCAGGTACATCGTCCTCATCGTCAACAAGCAGCAGCTCTTCATCAGACGCCAATACTGCAACAACAACTGCAGCAAACACAGCGACACCAGGGAACGGAACGACCAATAATACTAACATCACGCAGATGACAGCGGACATTGAGTTCGAAGGAACTTATACACAGGTTCTGAAATTGTTGGAATTGATTGATGGCAATCAACAAAAAATCGTTTCCAGTGAGCTGGAATTGGGCGGAAAGAAAAGCCTGTCTAGCACGGAGGAAAACAAAAACCCTGATCTAACCAGCGGTAAAATCAAGCTGCGTTTCTATCAGGTTAAAGACGTTGAGCGCTATGTGACTCTGGAGAGCAATGTCGATAAGACACCGATTCAGTTTGCAAACTGGCAGTCTCCATTTGCGATTCCGACTTGGCAGGCAGGCTCTATATCTGTAACGACAGCTGGTGGCGGCACAGATGCAACTGGCAATAAGGGCAGTTTGGGGGCCGCAACAACCAATACAACTAGCAGCGCGAATGCTAACAGCAGTACCAATCTAGCTCCGTCTTATCTGGAGCAGCTTAGCACTCAGTCTAGTCGGAATGATGGTCTGTCAGCTTATTACAATTCATCAACTATCTACCGCTTCGAATCACCACTGAAGCTGACTCAGTCAGGCGGAAGCAATCAGTACGATGTGACAGTTGACAATACGGACTTCTTAGAGGGTTCAGGTTCCAATGTGGTTAAGATTCCAGCAACCAAGTCTTCTACCATGTATGAAATGGAATTTGCAGCACCGTATGTATCCTTGAACAATAAGCCGGATGCTATCAGCTTCTCTCTATCTCTGTCTAATCAATGGCAGGGTAAGATTGGCTTGATTGTTAAGAATGCCAGCGGTCAGAAGATTTATCTTCACGTCATTCGTCCTAACAGCTGGACTGGCTGGCGCGAGGTTAGCTTCGATCCTGAAAACATTCCAGGATTCAGCTATCCAATGACTATTGTGGGTTACTACTTCGAAACTCCAAGCGGAGAAAGCCCTGAAACGACTATGAAACTGGATAACCTATCTGTGAACAACTTGGTAGTTAGCTAAAATACTTTGAAAAATACCAAATAAGTCTATGGTTTAAAATTTCAAGAGCATGAGTAAATTTTTCTTAAAAAAATGCTAAAAACCAAGTTATTAGACTAGTATTCACAGTGCATTTATAGTAAACTAAAACATAGAGATATTTGAAGTTATAATACAAGCAAACTCAAAATAGACGCCCGAGTCTATTTTGGGTTTTAATGGAGTTTATGGAAAAACAAAATCAAGACTGGTTTTGCATTGAAAAAGTTTAATATCATTTAGAAAGTGGGGGTGTCGAAAATATTCAAATGGCATATTTTTTACCTTTTGGAGCAGGGCTTATAGCGCTGCATACGATTAGCATTTTATTTGTTTCTAGGATTTCATTAATAAAGCGCCTTTTTCTCGTAGTATGGGTCATGCTATTTGCGATTGGTGCTCCATTCCTCTTTCAACAAGTTCCCGGCATAGCCTTTGTTGGACTCTGTGCTTTGGCCTTGGCAGTCTATATGGTGCTGCTCTTTTCACAGGAGCTAGCTCCAGTCAAGAAGAGAGCAACTGCTTCAGCGCGAAGCAGAAGCCAGAAGCATACCAAGAGCACACGCAAGAAAGCGGAAGTGACGAGCGCAGGCTTGTCATCTGTTAGGGATTTGAACTTATCCAATGCTTCAACCGGTAGGATGAGAAAGGAAAGTAAAGAAAGGGTTCAGGCTGAGGAAAGTCCGGCAAGGCAGAGGGTATCTGCTTCTGGTCGCACCCTAGCAGACCGTTCTATCAAAAAGGATATGACAAGATTTGAGAAAGTAAAACCTCTCTACCCTGTTGATAACTTGGCTACAGCTCCTGCCTTTGGAGAATATGAGCCAAACAGTCAGCTAGCGGCAGCTGAGGTCGGCATGGTGGGTATGGACCACAGCTCACAAAAGGCCAATGATGAATTTTTGCAGTCTCTGCTTCATCACCGCAAGGGTTCTACTAAGATTAAGGTGGCAAACTCTCTGATTCAGCCTACGGAAGCAAATGCAGCCGGCAATCAAGGCTATACAGATATAGATGATCCAGCCTTTGAGACAGCTGTTCTGTCTAAGATTAGACCGATGTCCTATACGGAGTCTAGCTATGGCAACTTCAGACCGCAAGCAGTTGAGGTGACAGGTGTTGTTTCTCAAGATGAGGAAGACTTCTTCACTGAGCAAGAACAAGCTCAGCAGCCAGTGGCAGAAGAAGTAGGCAACAGCCTAGAAGATGTTTTTGCTGCTACGGGAGATATCAAGCCAGTTAGAGCGAAAGAGTCAAGAGCAGCAAACAGCTTAGAATCTCTCTTCTTTGCTGACTCAGACACTGAGCCACAAGCTAAAATGGATTCCGCCTTCAGTCAAGCAGCTGCAGAGCCAGAATTTTCTGCTACTGAAGAGTCTATGGTTAGTCGCGATCGCGCTGATATTCAGGGCTATCAAGATATTCTCAGCCAGATTCAGCATGATTTGCTTGGGGCTGAAGAGGAAGATTTGACTGCTGAAGTGGCAGAGACTTGGAAGGAAGAAAGCAACTTCGAACCTGCAGCTGAAACGTTTGAGCTTGAAGAAGCTGCTGAACCAGCAGTTGTTCAATCAGTTTCTGAAGACACTCTTTGGACACAGGCTGGGCCTGTTCAAGGAGCAGTTGCAGATGAGACAGAAGAAGACCTGCTCAAGGGAATTACAGACATCCTCAAAGCTGAGGAAGCACAAGTCAAAGCAGCTCCGGTCGTTCAGGCTGCAGATGAAACAGAAGAAGATTTACTTCAGAAAATCACTGACATCCTCAAGGCTGAGGAAGCAGCAGAAGCAAGACCAGCTGCAGCAACTGCGGGAGATAAAGAAGTCTATTTCCAATTCCTTCTACTGGAAAGTCAGGAATTATTGGCTTCTAATGCAGTTCAAGAAGCTGAGAGCTACCTGAAAGAGATTGTCCAAGGCAGCTCAGATCAGAATCTTCGTCAAGAAGCGTTCAACATGCTGGACAAAATCGGGAAAAATTAATACTATATAAACATACAATTGATAGTAATCAATTAGAAGGGTTTTAGGGGAAATTATGAAAAGTTGTAAAACAATCACAGGGACCGTTGTCATTGAGATTGAAAAAGGGATGGGACTGGGTGAAGTCCATGAAGTCTTTGTTGACGAGGGGGTCAATCTGACTTTTGTCATTAAGTCAAAGCAGTCTGAACAGCCTTTTGCCTTGCTGTCTAGCAAGAACATCCAAGGCATCGGTGACTTTGCGGTCATGGTAGAAAATAGCTCAGTTTTTCAAGAGTTGGAAGAGGCTGATCTGAAGGTCTTGAACGACAAGCAGGGCAGTATCTTTGATGAAATCGTCATTACAATTGATGGAAACAAGGTGGGAACCGTTGTTGACTATCATATTGACGAAAAGAATGAAATTGGCTACTTGGTGGTTAATTCTGAAGATGCCAGCGAGGAAATTCAGATTCCTAAGTCACGCATCTTGATGATTGGTAAAGAGTATATCATCCTCAATGATGAAAAAAAGACAGCTCCTCATCTTGAAGCAGATGTAGAGATGGGCCGTCTGGCTGCAGCAGATTTGCTCCATGAGACTGAAGCTGCAAAACCTGCCGAAAAAATTGAGGAAGTAGTTGCTGAAGCACCTGTATTCGAGCCAGTTGTAGATGAAAAAGTAGATGTAAAAGAAGAAGCTGCGACAGATTTGACAGAGGCCTTGGCTGCTGTAGGTCTGGGAGCTGCTGCTTCTGAGTTGGAGTTTTCTGAAGCTGTCGTGGAGACAGCAGAAGAGCCAGAAGTTCAAGACTTGGTACAAGAAACAACAGCTCCAACTGAAGAAGAAGTTGAAGAAACAGATGCAGCGCTGAGCTTAGATGCTGCTTTGGAAGAAGTATTGGCAGCTCCTGTTGAGGAAGTAGAATCAACAGTCAGCACAGCGCCAGTTGCTGAGGAAGACTCTGCAGCAAAGAAAGCTGTTAACGACTTTATCGATCAGCAAAAACGTCTTCTGGTAGGCAAAACACTGCAAAAAGATCTTGTTAATGCAGATGGAGGAGTTATCCTGAATGCCGGAGATACTGTTTCAGATGACATCATTGATTTTCTTCGCCGTATCGACCGTAAATTCCTTATCCGCTTAGCTGAATGCGTAGTATAAGGTTGGGATGAGATTCATGTCAAGAAGAAAAAGAAAGGTTTCATCAAAATATCAAAAACTACTTCCAGCAGCGACACTTGCTGCCTTTCTGCTGGGTAGTTTATTTTATGTCATTTTTGTCTTTAATCCAACGATTGACCTGAGTATCAATGGCCGCCCCTCTATGAAGGTTCGCTCTCGGAGCGAAGCTGAGATTGAAGTTTACAGAGAACTGCCCTATAAGGCTACATTTCAGCTGTCTACGGGGCAACACTTCTCTGTAGATATGCGCTTTTTAGGACTGAGCTATTTCACAGAAGAAGAGCTTAAGCGGCTGGATAATATCTCGGCCAAGACAGTTTGGGATAAGTTTACACCGTTTTTCGATACCAAGGAAAATCTACAGATTTCCATCTATCCTAACCGTCTTTTTTGGCTTAGACCTTTAAACGATGTCTTAGCTGCCCATCCTGATGTTCTCAGTCAGCTTCCAACGACCAATCATCTGGTCATGGATGGTGAGTCTAACGTAAAGGTAGGAGACAAGTCTAATGGCTATAAGATTGACCCTGCTGCTTTTATCCAAGCATCTGAGGAGATTGCCAAGACTGGTAAATTTGATGATGTCAAGGTTGAGAGCACGCCTGTCGAAGCAGAAGATCAGAGTGAGCTTCTGAGTCAATATACGCACTTTATAGAGCGTAAGGAAGTACCACTACCGACTAACGCTGCCCAAGCTCAAAACATGAAGACAGCCTTTTACAAGCTGCAGAATGTTTACTTGGCTCCTGGTGAGACCAAGTCTATCTCAGAGTTGCTGGGAGCTTTGAATGCGGAGTCTGGCTATCTGCCAGTCAAGGGTAAGGATAATAAAGAAGTTTACGGTCAGGGTGCTGAGCAGATTATAGATGCCATTCAGCAGCTCGCCTTTTCACGGACCAATGTTATTTCCTATCGAGGACAGTATTTCAACGTCGGAACGCCTGCTGAAGGTTTGACCGAATTGACCATTCAAAACAATACAGAAACAGATATGGTATTTTCATTAAGTTTGGAGGAGGGGCAAGTATCCATCATTCTGGCATCTAAGTGATACTCAAGGCAAGTCTGAGTTTGACACCGTCATCTGAGACTTTCAAAGAGTATAAAAAGGGAAAAATTATGATTGCAAGTTTAGTATTTATATTAGGTGTCGTATTTGGGAGCTTTTTCAATGTCGTCATCTACCGTGTTCCACTTGAAAAAAGCATTGCCAAAGGTCGGTCTATGTGTCCGTCCTGCGGCCATGTCTTGACTTCGGTGGAGCTGATTCCGGTTGTGTCGATTATCATGCAGGGCTTTAAATGCAAGCACTGTAAGGAGCCGATTTCACCGCGCTATCTCATTGTGGAGCTCCTGACGGGTCTGCTCTGGTTGGCCTCTTATCTGATCTTTCAAGATCAGGGGCCATGGATGGTTGTTTCAGCCTGTCTTTTGGTGTCGCTTTGTCTCATTATCGGTTATATCGATTTTGATACTCAGTACATCTCGGACTCGGTTCTGCTGGTTTTCTGGCTGGGCCGCATGGCTGTTACGTTTTTTATCAATGAGTTTAATTGGGAACTGCTCCTTTCACTGCTAGTCGGCGCTGGTCTCTACTCTCTCATTTATTTTGGGGCAAAGGCTTATTATAAGAAAGAGGCTTTCGGGATGGGAGATATCCTTTACTTAGCTGCCCTGAGCAGTTGGTTTAGCCCCTTGAATACGCTGATTTTGGGATATGGTTCTTTCTTTGTGGCTGGAGCTATTCTCTTAATCGCAACCATCTTTAAGAAATTCAAATTTAAGTTGAAAGAAGAAGTCCCTTTTGGTCCTGCTATGAGTATCATGGCGGTCATCCTATATTTCTGGGGAGGAATCTAGGAAACCAAAAGCGACAATAGAAATGGATAGAAAAAATGTTTAGGAAGAAAAAAGTTATCATAGCATTAGCGACAGCTACTGTCCTTTCAGGCAGTGTACTGCCTGTCAGCCGCCTAGCGGCAAATGAAAAGGCCAGTCTGGATCCGTCTTTAGTTCAGGTGTCAGATCAGTTTCAGGCCAAGAAAACAGGAGCAGTCGTCTTTTCAGAAGATGTAACAGTGCCAAGCACAGTGTCAGCCGATTTCATCGATAGTCGTCTGGCTGGCACGCCGATGGCTGGATTGGGAAAAGCTTTCAAAAAAGCAGAGAAAGATCATGGAGTTAATGCAATTTTTCTCGTAGGGCTGGCTATTCACGAATCGGATTACGGCCGCAGTCAAATTGCTCAGGCCAAGCACAACTTGTTTGGTTTCATGGCTTATGACTCCAGCCCTTTTTCCAGTGCAGGAAATTTCGCAACATTTGATGATGGTATAGATACCGTTGCCCGCTATCTCAGCGAGCACTATCTCAAGCCTGGCGGTCAGTTCTACAATGGTAAGAGCATGGCTGCTATCAATGTAAGATACGCATCTGACAAAACTTGGTCAAGCAAGATTATGATTCGTATTCGAAATTTTTTGAAAAAAGGTTAAGGAGGCTGGGACAATCATGTCTCAGCTTGCTTTATTATAGAAAGAATTTCTTTTGGTGAGGTGATTGACGGAGTTTTTGCTGCTCTCTGGGGCTCTAAAAATTCTTAATCATCTTCACGGGACTAAAAAATAAAAAAATTGCTTCTGCTACATCTACATCGTCTTTTATGGCGAAAAATGACTTAATTAGGGGATTTATGAAAAGAAAGTTTGACGTAAGCGATGTGTTAAAGGAAGCCTGGGGACTGACTGTTGATTACTTTTTTGTATGGACAGCAGGGCTTGCTATCATTCAACTGCCATTTTTTATTCTAGGGCTGTTAATTCTATTTTTTTCTCCATTGACTTCTACATTTCTTCCAAGTATAATTCTGCTGGGATTTCTATGTTCTTTTGTGATTACTTATATCCATAAGTTTTCCTTGACCATGGTTCGTAATCCGCAGATGGTGCGGCGAAACTTCTGGAGGGCTGTTGGCTACAGTATTTCTGATGGCTTTTTTGGGCGTTTGCTTTCTATGTCTATTTATGTCTTCATCTTTTTCTTGGCTATGTTACTTCTTTTAGTATACTCCTATAATGTCTTGATGCCAGATGCAAATTTTCAAGAGATTATGGGAACTTGGCTTATTTGGGTTGCAAAAAATCAAGAGAAGATAGCTAGCATGCTCTTCCTGCTTTTTTTAATAGCACCAATGTTTAACTTGGTATTCCATTTGTTTTACAGTTATTTTATCGTCTCTCACTTCTTCTTGTTGCCTTATATTATTCAAGATACCAACTCCTCTGATAACCTTTTGCGTCCTCTGTCTGCCTTTGGTAGCTTGGGCAAGTCTTTTTCTCGTATGAATGGTCAGAGGGGGCGTTACTTACTGGTAGAGCTTGTCTTAAAGCTTATTCCTGTAGTATTGGGTCTAATAGAAGTTTTGAGTTTACTTTTTGGCGATGGCATATCTAATGTTGTGGGAATGATTGTTAGTATGATAAATGGCTTTTTGCTGATTTATGCCTTGGCGGCCCGTTCGGTTATGGCCGATATCCTGATGTCTTATGATCGGGAAATAGTTAATTTTGGAGATTAATATTTATGAAAAAATTAGAAAGGGTTTTAGGATTTAGGATAATGAGCGATGAATGATGTAAAAGTAACAAGGGTTTTCAGAGAAGCTTGGATTTTTGTTACAGAATATTATTTTGTCTGGCTGAAAGGCCTTTTGCTGGTCGGAATCCCGCTTGCAGTGCTGGGCTGGTTTCTTTTTCCGCTGGTTTCGAGTTGGTCTTACCGGTCCATTTTAGTCTTGACCTGTTTGGCATTTATAATTGCCTTCGGTTTTGCTTACGTCAATAAATTTGCCTTGACAGTGATACGAAATCCGCAGATGGTTAAGCTCTATTTTGGCTATGCAGTTTGGTACAGTATCTCAGATGGCTTGCTTACCCGCCTCTTTTATTCCTTCATTGTCAGTGCAGTTCAGGTTCTGATTCTGTACATGGGTTGGTCGGCAATTGGCATCAATCTTGGGGTGGCTAGTCTCTTTGCCTTTTATCGGAGAGCAGTAAGTCCAGAGGCCATTGTGATTTTCCAGTTTCTCTTTCCTTTCTTGTTCATGGTCTTTTACCTGCTCTTCACTTATCTGGTTGATTCGCACTTCTTTTTGCTGTCTTATATCATTCAGGACACTAGCTCCAGGGACAATCTAGCCAAGCCGCTTTCTTTTTATGGCTGTTTGAGAAAGTCAGTCCTGCTGATGAAGGAGCGCAGGGGTCGTTATGTTCTGCTCAGCTTTTTTCTAGCTTCTTTTGGTGGGTTGATTGGCTTGGGTACTCATCTCCTGATGGATCTGATAAGGCAGTATATTGGTCCCTTGCTGGGGGAACTGGATGATTTACTTGGCCTGATTCAGATGATTCCTGTCCTAGTTTTCAGTAGCTTTTACTGTGTATTTGTTCTGGTTGTTCGGACAGTTTTTGCTGATACTCTGATGGAAAATGATGCAGAAGTGGTAGATTTTGGTGATTAATTTAGGAAGTAGCAAGACCAGACAATACTTGATAGAAACAAGAGGAAGGATATGAAATCAGTAACAAGAATCTTAATAACAGCTTTGGTGCTAACTGGGATTGGCTTTATTCCTCTCCCTTATGAATTAGAGACCGTGAGGCCGGCTTTGAATGCCAAAGACTTTGTCCAAGTTCAAGGAGGAACTGATAAAGGAAAAGGTAAAATCTATGTCATGGCTGTTGGTGTTTCCAAGGCCCGAGTGTTCAGTCTCTTTTTGACTCTGCTGCCTAATTACAGGCTGGAAACAGAGTATGTCTCTGTTCCTGAAAACTATTTCGATAAGGAAAAGGGACGGGAAGAGCGAGAGAACAGCACTATGGGATCTTCCCATCTCAATGCCTTGCAGGTGGCTTATCAGGCTGCTGGTCGTACAGTTGAGATTAGACATAAAGAGATTTACGTAGGTGGTATCAGCAGTGAGACGCCTCTGTCAAAGGAGCTGCAGAAAGGCGATGTGATTTTAAAGATTGACAATCAGACTTACACTAGCCCATACGACATCGTTGATCAGATGGAACAGCGGACAGTCGGCGATGTGGTATCAATTGAGTACAGCCGTAATGGTGTAATCGGTTTGGCTAGCGGTCCTGTGATTGTGGATGAGACAACTGGTAAGCCTGGTTTGGGAATTGAATTGGGTTCTAAAGCCAGTGTTGCCATGAATCCTCTGACGGAGTTTAAGAGCAACGGTGTAGCAGGTCCTTCTGGTGGACTCATGTTCAGTCTGGAGCTTTACAACCAGCTCGTGTCTGAAGACATTACCAAAGGAAAAACTATTGCTGGTACTGGAACGATTGACCACAAGGGAAATGTTGGCCGGATTGGCGGGATAGAGATGAAAGTCATGGCTGCAGATAAGGCAGGCGCTGAGATTTTCTTTGTTCCTGATGATACCATTGACGCTGATATTGCCCAGTACAATCCCAAGCTGCGCTCTAACTACCATGAGGCGCTTCGTGCCTCTATCAAAATCAAGAGTAAAATGAAAATCGTCCCTGTCAAAACCTTCAACGAAGCTTTGAACTATCTCAGAGAGATGGAATAAGGGACTTTGCTACTCTATGAATAGTCAATAGAAACACAAGCTCTTGCTAGTTATTTATCTGGCAAGGGCTTTTATTATAGATTTTAAAAAAAAAATTGACACCTTAACACATAAACTCTTGATTTCTAAATCTCTGTGTGATATATTTATAACATAAGGAGTGTTAAATATTTCTAACAAAACGAAAGAAGTCTATCATGAAAAAAAGTCAAAAAACGGGTGGCCTCATTGCGATGATTGCCGCAGCTCTCTTTATTGATTTTACTGTTTTATTTGGTTCTAATCTTAGTTGGGGGCCCAAGTTGATTATTGTTGGTATTTCAGTGTTAGGTCAGATTGTAGCTATTTGGGGCTGGCTACACATGAAACCATGGCCTCATAAGAGTCAGAAAGGTAAGGGAAAGACTATTTTTGACTTGTCTGCTAAGCTGTACACGATGCTTTTGTTTGCAGCAACTATTTTTTATACAGTAGGGATTTGGGTTGCGACCCCAAGCGAAGGATCCAGCATTAAGGAATGGATTTTGGGAGTTGGCCTCGTTATTGAAGTGATTGTATTTGGTTTTTTCTCTTTGAAAAATGTCAAGGAAACTCCAGACGAACGCTTCTATGCGAATCTAGCTAAAGCAGCTAGCTTGATGTTTGTCTTTATACTAGGCGCACTGATGATCCTAGCAGTTATCATCGGATACATGGGTTCTTTCACTCTTTACATGGGCCAGATCTTTATTAGCATAGCTGCCTTGATTTGCATCTTTGCAGTTGTCTACCTTGTCTTAGAACGGAGAGGATAACCATGGCCAAAGAAAGCAAGATTATCACTAATCTCAAATCTGTTCGTGAGTCTATGGGTATGACCCAGCAGGAGCTAGCTGACCACATCGGCATGCGGCGCGAGACAATTCTGCACTTGGAAAATAACCGCTACAATCCTTCGCTGGAAATGGCTCTCAAAATTGCTCAAGTCTTCAATCTAAAAGTAGAAGACCTCTTTGAACTCAGACAGAAAGAGGAGACATAGTTCTTTTCGAGACTTGCTATTAAGTTTGTTGTTCAGCTAGGGCTTGAAGCCAAAAGAAAAAAGCCTTTGAAATCAATATTTCAAAGGCTTTAAACTTCATTTGTGATTTCTATAAATTAGTATTCCAGTAGACAAAAGGATAGTAATCATAGCACTAATTGATAAAATTTTAATATCATCAGTAAAAATATCTACAACTTCAAGAACAGAGACAGAACCGACAAGGAACAATATGATTTCCATCATTTTATTTTTTTGTAAATCATTAAACTGGTTTCGATCTTTTAATAAGGCAAATTCTTCTTGTTTAATTTTCTCTATATATTCATCGTGCTTAAAATAAGAATTTTGTTGCAAATGAGTGAATAAATCAAAAACTGTTCGATGATTGACTCGATAGATAAACAGAGAAGATCTTTTATAGTTGTGAATCCACTCATTAAATTTAATCAGTTGTTTATCATTTGAAAGTTTAAATTTTTCGAGTCCATCCATAATAGTCTCATCTAAACACACTAATTGAAAGAACGGAGTAGCAGAAGCTAAAAAGAGACCGGCTTGTTGTAAAAAATTAGATTCAAAATCATTAGAATTGTCATCATTCCAAATGATATAATTTGCTCCTTTGTTTATGTAGTTGATAGAATCTAAATCAAAATAGTTTGTTAAATAGTATTTTGATTTCTCTTTAGAAGATAGAGATTGTATGCTATATGGGGCATTAATCATCCAAGTATATAATTTGTCTTTTTTAAAAAACCCCATTTTATTCATCACACTCATATTGGTAATAAAATGTAAAAAAAAGAAACGTTCACTTAACTGTATTCCCCCATTTATTGAAGACAATTCTTTTTTTATATAATTCAAAATATCATCTAACTGTTGTGAAGAGTTTAGAGAGTAAGATTTATTTTTCTTTTTAAAATCAGGAAACATTTTGGCTTTCATTGTTGTATAGGAACTGAAAAAGTTTACAGCATAGAATGAAGACCTTAAGTCCTCAAATAATTCTATTATTATTGATCCGTTTTGAAAAATAGTGAGCGTAACAAAGAAAAAATGTAATTCATCTTCTAAACTTAATTCTATCAGAGGTGCAAAAACAAATTTAACAAATGGATTAGATTTAGAACTATATAGACAATTTTGTTTTGCGTTTTCTAGTTTTGTAAAATATAAATCTAAATAGTAATTTGTTTTCTCGTCTACCTTGCTTTTTAAATGTTGTAACTCTTTGGGGATTTTCCATGGTTCGTGTTTTTTTGAAAAAAGTTGGTTATCTTCCGTACCTATTAATTCCATAATTGTAGCAGGATGATTTTTAAATTTCTTAGTTATTATTTCCGTTAATTTATTGTTTTCTATTTTGTATAAGTCAGTGCTCAGCATATAAAAACAAGTGATTTTAATTTCTTCAATTTGTTTAGAAATTTCAGGAATTTTTTCAGAGAAATTAATGCTATTTGTCTTCTTCATATTATCTACCTTCAAAAATTTTCTTACGATTATTATATCAAATTCTAGTGTGAATAAATCTTCATCAGTTAAAATTCAGTTATTTTCCTAAAACAAAAAGAAAAAATCCTTTGAAACTTTGATTTCAAAGGATTTTTGTTATATAAATTACTTAACTTCTGTAAGGGTTAAATAATTACGCTATAAACCTTGTAATATCAAGGGTTATAGGCTTTTGAAGTAAAAAGGTAGTGATAAAGGTAGTGATGAAATCAATCTGCTAGTTCTTCCATTTTATTTAGGAAAATATCCACTGCCTCAAGTTTCTTTTTAGGTGCTAATTCAGCGTAAGTATCCATAGTTGTTGTGATAGATTTGTGCCCCATTCTATGTTGCAGTTCTTTCCAGTTCATCCCTGCATTTAACATTAAAGACGCGTGAGTGTGGCGGAAGAGGTGGAAACCATAGTCAGGTAATTCTAGAGCAGACAGACGCTTTTTAAGAGTTGCACGTTCGTTTCTATCGCACATATAGTTACCGTAGATAGTTGGAAAAATGAGTGTAGGTTTTGGTAAAACATGTTTTTCAAAATAGGCAGTCATTTCTTCATGAAATTCTTTGAGATTTTCCATGATTGAAAGTGGAACGGCAACCCTACGATTTCCTGAATCCGTCTTAGGGGCTTTTTTACAGACCATTTCACCTTTGAGACCTAATTTTTTATTAGCTCTTTTCCACATCAGAGTTTTATTAACAATGATTTCATTGGTATCAAAGTCAAGGTCAGATATCTCTAAAGCTAATAGTTCATTGATACGCAATGCGGAAGCTAACAGCGTGTTACAAATCACTTTAAAGCGTCTATTTGCCCTGGTATTTTGTAAGGTTTCAAGATAGGACAGCCAGAGTTTGAGATCCTCATCATGAAGTACCATGATACGTTCTTTGTTCGCTTTGGGCTTGGGTGGGATTTTGATTGTTTTGGCTGGATTGGTAGTCAAACCGCAATTTGTAATTCCAAAATCAAAAATATCACTGACTTTGTGAGCCATAGCCCCAAAATCTTTTGCACTTCCTTTTGGAGCACGTTTCACCCCAGAATCAACAGATTTCTTGGCTCTTCTCGCTAACTTGTTTACCCAAAGTTGAACATCAGAAGGCTCAATCTGGTCAGGTTTGTAGTCCCCAAAGTGAGGAATGATATAGGTATCAAGGTAACCTCTGACTCGATTGATAGTATTGTGAGATGATACCCACGTCTTGAAATTGCTAAACCATACCTCAGCTAAACTTTCAAAGTTATCAATTTGGATAGTTTCTTTTATAGTCGAGCCTGCTTTTTCAAATTGAATCTTAGCCTCAACAATTTTTCTATCTAAACTTTTTAATGTTTTAGCAGTAATTGTTTTGGTGATTCGTTTCCCTGTTTTTACATCAGTTCCAATATAGACACCTTTGATTGAATAACTAGTGTCACCGCTTTTTTTGCTAATTTTGGTTATCTTCTTATTGTTGTGTTGAATGATTTCTTTACTCATATAGCCTCTTAAATTTGGACAATCAAAAGGCTAAAATAGAACCCTCACATTCTTTACTTGATAATTCTATTCTAGCATATTTTGAAGTTAAATAGTTAAAAATTCAATGACATCGTCCATCTTGTAGTAGACAGTTCGTGTTCCTTCGATTGGTGGTTCAAGCCGTTTCAAACCTTTGTTTTCCCAAGACCTCAGCGTGTTTGGAGAAATTTGTAAAGTTTTTAGAAGTTCTTTTTGCGTGACAATTCCATAAGAATTATTGTTTTGTAATTCTTGCTGAATGACAGCAAGAAGTGTATTCAACAATTCTTCAATGTGGTTTAGTTTAATTGTGTCCATCAATTCCCTCGTCAAGTCTTTCTGTTATTTTTTCTAATCGTTTCGGATTGTGTCTGCGTGAATCCAGATAACGAGCGAAAAAGTAAGTACGTTCAATGATTAACCCTAACAAAGCCGTGTTATTATCTCGTGCATACCATACAAGTTCTTCAAATTCAGTAAAATCATTTTCTTCAATGGTATCAATGACTTCAGTTGTAAAATCATCTGAATTTTGTTGAACTAAAAATTTATCAAGCTCAAATCCACAGCCGCTTTCAATATCTTCAACTTTGTATAAAGTTTTTTCTGGATTTTCTGCATGAGTGAAATAATCATACATGCCTTTGGGGGACATAACGGGTTCCACATGTGCAGGGCCGTTTAACCTATCTTTAATAAGTTCTGAAACTTGATAATAACTTTTAAGTGAATCAAAGTACAATGCCCCGTGCTTATGTGCCTTTTTAAATTCGCCGGTTTTTTTATTAACATCTTTATCGTGCCACGGAGACAAGATAAAAGGGACATGAATGTCTTCAAGGACTTCAAAATAATTATCTGGTGCGCTCTCCTTGTAAAAAAGGAAAGCCCATTTGTTTGAACGTTGTTCTTTTGCCAAAGGCGCTTACCTCGCTAAAAATTTTTATATTTCTATCTTTAAGGTGATTGAGAAGGCTTAAATCGGATATTTATGAAAATTTTTTAATATTTGTGATTATTGATTATTGGATTAAGTGGGGGTCGTAGTAACCCCACTTAATCCTAAAGTTGTCAGGGATAAAAAACGGCGCTGTCTGGCTTTCACTTCGTGAGCCACAGCGCCGTTTCATTTATTTTCTTGTAGCACCTCTAAAGTAAAGCCATTTTTCTTTACGCTCAGGATGAGAAAAATAATAGTCAGGATTGCGGTTTGAAATTTCTTCGCTAATCAGTGTTTCCATATCTTTCAAAATTTTGGTTGCTTGTTGAGTGCTAGGAATCCGAATCATCAGAATGATTTTATCTGTTCTAATATCTACAATTGCTTGTCTTGCTGATTTGTTGAATTGCCTATTGATGGGATTATAACGTCTTACTTTAGCTTCTTCTAATGTTCTCACGGTTTCAGAGTGTTCACTTTGTTTTAAGAACATACGAATGATAAGGGTTTGCTTGATAGATTTCCACAAATTTTTAAGGTTATCTTGTTTTATTCTCATGTGAATTTCATGACCGACCAGTACCAGAAAAACAATGATAGTTATAATAGAAATAACCACGCTAGTGATATAAACCGTGTTTACAAAACGATAAAAGAAAGTTAAATAGGGGGTGCTTTGTAAATTAACTAGACTGATACCTAATAAAATTGAACAAATACCGCAAAGAAAGCCTATAATAAACAAAGAGATACAGAGATTAAATGTTTTTTGATAGAATGTTTTTTCCATGAGTTATAAGATACCTTTATTTGTGTAGTAAGTAGGGGATAGTAACGGTAATACTTGATAAGGATGTTCATTGTCTATAATTTGAATTAGTCCTGTCCCTTTTCCGACAGGAATGACAATGCCCTCAGGGTCAAGGTCAGGGAAGAGAAATTGTGTTGTCTTCTTATTGATATTACCAATCTGAATTAAGACATTTAGCTGCTCTCGTACGGAAATCGGAATGGTTTGATAATCGAAACGTTGACTGACAAGGAGCAAATGAACCTTTGTTGCTCGTCCTAATAAAGCAATTTGTGATAACAGAGAAAAGAAAGAATCCTTGATATTTTTATTGACTCCTTCGGATAAGGCAAGCACCTCATCAATAACAATAGTCAGATGTTTAAATTCATGACGTGGATTTTCAAATAGAAGAACTTGACGTTTATGTATAATTGTAAGGCATTGGCTCAAACTTTCGTTAATTTCTGATACAAAATCAGATTTAGAACGGTTTTTTTGAGGGTGGATGATAGCGATTTGATGTTGTTTTGCCCAACGTGATGGAGTGTCAAATTTAGGGTCAATGATAATTAAGTCAGAGATGTTTTTTAGTACACTTAATAGATAAGTAAGAGTATAGCTTTTACCACTTCCTGAGTTTCCAGCAATAGCAATTGAAGTGACTTTATCATAGTTAATCATTAGATTTTTCATAACAGGAATATCATTGTCTTTTAGTGATGCTGTAAACTGTCCAAGGTCTGAAATAATGAGCCGTTCGGAAATTCCTTTTTTCCATGGGAAAAATAAACCGCGCTGAACATGAATATCATCTGTTTTCAATGCAACAAAATAAGCAGAATTTTGCTTCAATAAAGTGTACTGCGGATAGAGAGAAGCATTCGCAATTAAGAAAATCTTTTGATAAAGGTTATCATCAATAATAAAGCCAGCAGGAAGGCGAGGAATAAAGATAAATCCATCCTCACGAACCACAATGTCAAAAGAATTTGTATAAGAGGTCTCACCCTGCAACACAGAGCCTAAACCCATGTTTAGACTCTGTAGCAGATATTGCTCCAACTCTCTTTTGGTGAGAGATTGAGTCATCATCTCACCTCTTTCAGTCCGTCAGCTTTGAAATAAACATTATAATTCACTTCGCAAGCCATCAAATTTTCAAAAGAGACAAGTGATAGATATTCAGGGAGGTCAGGTTTTTCAGTAAATTTTACTTGGAATGGCGAGAGACCTTTTTGCCCGAACCAAGTTTTATAAGCGATAATTTCATCTGTTGGTTTACCGTCTTCAAATTTTTGTTGTGATTCAAGTTCATCACTCAGCAAGTACACAGGTGATTGAAGATCAATGTAATGTTGAGCTGTTTGGTTTGAATATCCGCTCTTGCGGTATTGTGGTTTAATTTTCATGGTTTTTAGATACCTCATGTATTCTATTTTATTTTATAATATAGACGACACGCTCGGTTTAGAGTCGCGAGCTGGACTTGATAAATATTTTCTTTCTTATCTTAAAGGAGATTAGAAGATGTAAATTCGGAGACTGTTTTAGAAAAATTTAAAATTTTAATAATTCCATTTCCCTAACCTATCTTTTAGGAGAGTGAGAGAGCTGGATTCGAAATAATTTTCATAAAAAACTGATAATCTGTCGAATTATCAGTTTTAAGGATTAAGCGTAGTCTTTTAAAAGTTCTTGCAACGTTTTTTGATGCTTTTTGAAATGAGCTGTTACTGTCTTATCGCTAAAACCTGTAATCTTGGCTAATTCAGTTGATGACATTGGTGGATAAGTAAGTTTACAAATCATAATAATTTTGTCTTCTTCTGATTCTAGTTCTTCAATAAAATTGATGGTAATATCCATTAATTCATTTATCAGATAGACTTCTTCGCCGTTAAGCGAGTCTGCTTTAGTTATTTCGTATTTATCTGTTATCCGTCCATCAATGGACAAATTTTCATCTAAACTTTGCAGATTATGATATCTATCTCTTCGATTAGCATTAGCAAATGCTTTGTTTTCGTTGCGTAGAAATTTATCCCAGTTTTTAATTTCTTTTTCATCTTCTGGAGTGAGGCGATCATAAAAATTTATTTTTGGCATAGAGTCACTTTCTAAGTCCGATTTTTAGACGGAAAGAAACAGCTATGAGCCGTACTGAATACCAAAAGGGTACACAAAATAAACGGATAGACAGATATATGCTAATCCTTACACATTGTCTGAGTTTTCATAATTGTTTCAATCCATCCAATTAGTGCGCACTATGCTGGACTTTATAAAATTTATTTACGAGTATTCTCGCATGATTAGAGTATATCCCATTATGTTATGCAAAAATAGCGTAATATGATATAATATAATTACGTAAATACCCAAATGAGGTGATAGAGAATGAATGAAAATTTACAAAACTTTTTTTGTGAAAAGGCTTCAAAAAGAATTGGCGGTCTTATTAAAGATGCACAGCTAAGTTTTTTTGAGATTTATCCTGAACATTCAAGTATTATATCATGGATTGTAAAAGGTAAAAGGACAAATAAGAATCCGTATTTACTCACGGATACCGCTACTCAAAGAATTTCTGAAACGTTAAATGGCTATGATTTATCAGATGAAGATAGCAAAAAAAATAAAAGAATTCTTTATTGGGGAGATGATAATGAGATTAAAGGATATATTCCTGAACTAATGGAATTACTTGCTAAGAATTTAACTGAAGAGCAGCAATTAATTTTTGATGAGACATTAATGGATGATATTGATTTTGCTGAAACAACAGCTTATACTGAAATCTTGAATGAGTATCCTGCTTCTCATATAGATATTGATAAAGAGGAATTATACAGAGAAGCTGTCCCAATTTCTCGGTTTGTGTCTGAGCAAGAGCTGCTAAAAGAAATTGAACAGAATTTTAGAGAGAAATTTATAGATTTTCTTGATTCTAGTAAAGGCATCAGAACAAAAGTTCAAGGCAAAGATAGAATTATAAACAAAAGCATTACATTTAAAAATCAATTCGGGAGTGATGATATTGTCAATCTTTTCTTGGAAGTTGTGAAAGAGCATAAATTACCAGTTGAAGAATCTATTGGTCAGAGGGTTTACTCTATTTTAAAAAAAGATGTATCAAAATTAGACTTTTTAATTGACAATGGATTAGTTCATGACGCGGTTTACTCTTCTTATAGTAATGATTATATCGGAGACGAAATTTTTAGAGTAGAGCAACAATTTCAGCATGAAATTATTCAAGCTGGTCAGGACTATATAAAGTCTTTGTCTAATGCTTATAAAAACAAAAATAAAATATGGAATAAAATCAGATAGTAAGCCGGAATATAATCTAATTTTTGATTATAGTTACAAATATATTACTATATATTGCCTGTACACAATGACTTATGTTATAATTTAATTGGTTACAGGTTTCACCCTAGTAAAGAAATATAGAAAGACTACTTAAATATGACATTATATGAAATAACTCTAAAAGCTCTCAGGGCTAGAGAAGATTCTTTGAACAAAGATGCTTTTGCAGCAGACTCTTTAATAATTAAATTAAATAATATTGCTGAATTCAAAGCTAAAAACAATGGAGAATTATACGAAATTACCTTTAAAGATAATCATCAGTTTTTAACTAGCGCAATGGAAGCCAGTGAAATTTTAAGAGCAATTGTTGACCATGCTAAAGAGAATACATCAAAATAAAAAAAACGCAGGATCCCAAGGTCCTGCGTTTTGGATTCCAAAAATTTTTAGGAATGGAAGTATAAAAAAGAGGAGCCACATGACGAAGCTCCGCTTACTTTTGATTGTCCGAATCAATATTCTTATTTCAAATAAAGGTAGTGAAAAAGGTAGTGACTCGGTTGATTTTTATTGCAATGTAGTGAAATTTAGAATTTCAAGAATCGCTTTAAATCAAGGTTTCTAACGTCTAGTGACGTGTAGTGAATCTCTATTTCACCTCTGTAAACACAACGTGCTTGCGAAGTTTTGGTGAGTATTTCTTCAATTGAAGACGGTCTGGTGTGTTGCGTTTGTTTTTAGAAGTAAGGTACAAGCGTTCACCAGATTCTTTGTGTTCAAGTGTAATATTTACGCGCATGGTAGCTCCCTTCTATTATTCTGCAGTTGCAGCTTTGGCAATCTTACGGCCCTTGTAGTATCCTTTAAGAGATACACGGTGAGAGCGTGAGTAATCACCAGTAGTTTCGTCAAAAGTTACAGTTGGAGCTGTCACTTTGTAGTGAGTGCGGCGTTTGTTTTTCTTCGCTTTGGAAGTGCGACGTGCAGGTACTGCCATTGTTTGTTTCTCCTTTTAGATTGTGAATTCGATTCAATTTGATGATTTTCATCAACTTTAACAGTATAACAAAACTTTTTTGTAAAGTAAAGTTACTTGACAGTTTTTTTAAAATCTTTTCTGCTTAGGTTTTTAAAAGAAACCGGTTTTTCCGTATGCTATAATAAGAACAAAGGAGGCAGACTATGAAAGCAGCATTAAAATTACTTAGTCTATTCTGGCTGGGAATCATGTGTATTGTTTTAATCTTTTGGGGAGTGAAAAGTTTTCGTGATTATCAAATTATGAAAGATGTAGAAAATCATTTGACTGCGGATTTCAAAAGCATGGGATACAAGGGGAAAGTGACGGTAAAAAACTACGATAGGCCTGCCGGCTATGGGGAGACCATGGACTTTAGCTATGAAGAAAAGATTGATGGGAGACTTTTGACCTTCTCAGATAGCGTGGATTATGATTCGACAACCAAGCAATACGAAGCTTCAAGATTAAGTCCCGTACCTGAGGAAACTGAGACAGGCTTAGATGATAGCATTCAGTTGGAAGCCATGTGGCAGCAGCCTTATGTTCAGAAGCAGTTTAAGAAAATGAAGTCGGTCTTCAAAAAGCTAGAAGATGAGGATCTTACTTTAAAAGAAGTTTCAGGTGAAACAATGGAAGTGCTTCGTCAGGATGACAATCAAATAACCTCAGAAATGCTGGATGCTGGGCAAGCAGAGCTAGTTCAAGATTTCCAAAAGAACAGGCAGAAAGGCCTGCCTCTCAATGGTTATTATAATGTTGATGTCGAGTCTTATCTGCAAAAACATACTCTGCAGCTTCGAGTGAACTATGAGCTATTAGTTGATGATTTGTATGATGATGAGAAAGCTAGAGACAAGTACCCCGGAGTTTTTTTCCAGAAGCTTAAAAAGTTAGACTATAGTCATTTTTGGGATGGTTATTACCTAGTAGGCTATGATTTGAGAGAGCGTTCTGGTAGTGGTATAGGCGGGAATTCTGAGGTGATTGTGTTGGATATTCGCGGAGGTAAATTAGTTCGTACTTTTAGTGCTTTTTAGAGCTTGACTATTTTTGAGAAGAATTGGTTTATTTCAGTAATTAAGCTGATATGTTTTAATTGCTTAGGATTTTTAAGGAAAATTCATTTTTGAATCTTCTGAAAATTTAAAAATTTTCCTCTGTAAAATACAGCCTAAGTGTGGTATAATAAAGCACAAAGATTACAGCAATGAAAGGGAAAGATATGACAGATAAGGATATTCGTCACAGAAGTAAGATTTATGACAGTATGGTTAAATCTCCTAACCGTGCCATGCTTCGCGCGACGGGGATGACTGATAAAGATTTTGAGACGCCTATTGTTGGGGTGATTTCCACTTGGGCGGAAAATACACCCTGTAACATCCATTTGCATGACTTGGGAAAGCTAGCCAAGGAAGGTATCAAAGCAGAGGGCGCTTGGCCTGTTCAGTACGGGACTATTACGGTTGCGGACGGAATTGCCATGGGAACGCCGGGTATGCGCTTCTCTCTGACCTCACGCGATATCATCGCAGACTCCATCGAGGCTGCCATGGGCGGGCATAATGTGGATGCTTTCGTAGCTATCGGGGGCTGTGATAAAAATATGCCAGGCTCCATGATTGCCATTGCCAATATGGATATTCCTGCTGTCTTTGCCTACGGCGGAACGATTGCGCCAGGGAAGCTGGACGGTAAGGACATTGACTTGGTTTCTGTCTTTGAAGGAATCGGGAAATGGAACCATGGTGACTTGACGGCTGAGGAAGTACGACGCATTGAGTGTAATGCCTGCCCTGGCCCTGGTGGCTGTGGCGGTATGTATACAGCCAATACTATGGCGACAGCTATTGAAGTTCTGGGCATGAGTCTGCCAGGATCTTCTTCTCACCCTGCTGAGTCTAAGGACAAGCAAGAGGATATCGAAGCAGCTGGTCGTGCTGTTGTGAAAATGCTGAAAATGGGGCTGAAGCCGTCTGACATCTTGACACGTGAAGCCTTTGAAGATGCAATCACGGTGACCATGGCTCTGGGTGGTTCTACTAATGCTACCCTGCACTTGCTGGCCATGGCGCACGCGGCCAATGTTGAGCTGACGCTTGATGACTTTAATGTCATTCAAGAGAAGGTACCGCATTTGGCTGACTTGAAACCGTCAGGTCAGTATGTCTTCCAAGACCTTTATGAGGTTGGTGGAGTGCCAGCTGTGATGAAATATCTCTTGGCGAACGGCTTCCTGCATGGTGATCGCATCACTTGTACAGGTAAGACGGTAGCGGAAAATCTGGCAGAATTTGCTGATCTGACACCAGGTCAAAAGGTCATTATGCCGCTTGAAAATCCAAAACGTGCGGACGGACCGCTCATTATCTTGCATGGTAATCTGGCTCCAGATGGTGCTGTTGCCAAGGTTTCTGGTGTTAAAGTGCGCCGTCACGTTGGACCGGCTAAGGTCTTTGACTCAGAAGAAGCAGCTATTGATGCGGTACTGGCCGATGAAGTGGTCGATGGCGATGTGGTTGTAGTTCGCTACGTTGGACCAAAGGGTGGCCCTGGTATGCCAGAAATGCTGTCACTTTCGTCTATCATCGTAGGGAAAGGCCAAGGAGATAAGGTAGCCCTTCTGACCGATGGTCGCTTCTCAGGCGGTACTTACGGCTTGGTTGTCGGACACATTGCTCCAGAAGCCCAGGATGGTGGCCCGATTGCCTATCTTCGTACAGGCGATATGGTCACGGTTGACCAAGACACCAAGGAAATTTCCATGGCGGTCTCTGATGAAGAGCTGGCGAAACGTAAGGCAGAAACGACTATTCCACCGCTTTATAGTCGCGGGGTACTTGGTAAATATGCTCACATGGTATCCTCTGCCGCTAAAGGTGCTGTTACTGACTTCTGGAAACCAGAAGAAACAGGTAAGAAATAGCCTATATATGACAAAAGAACCCGCTAGTTTTTCTAGCGGGTTTGATATTTTTATTTTAAATACTGATAAGTTAATTATCTTCTTATCTAGGACTGATTCCCAAAGCAATGCGGCCGAAGCGACTGATACGAGTGATTTTCCAAGCAGGAGACCAAGTAACCTCGACAGAGGCACTTTCAATCTCATCGATTTTCTTAAGAGAGTCCATAATGGCGATGGGCAGGCTCTCAGCACAGTCACAGGCTGTATCGGTAAAGGTCATAACAACCTTGCAGTGGCCATTTTCGTCTAAGTTAATTTCATAAATCAACCCTAAGTTATAGACATCCAGCTCTACATCCGGATCGTAAATACGCTCGAGCTTTTCCACCAATTTATCCTGAATTGCAGCTGCTCGGTCATTGATTTTGATATCGTCTCTCATGGCTATCCCCTTCTATCTGAGTTGAATTGTTTTTATTTTCTCACAATTCAGACTTTTTTTCAAGCTATTTTGGAACATGAAAACGGATTTAGTTCTTCCAAACGAAAAATCCCTTTCGGGCTCCTCAAAATGGCGGACTTATGATAGAATATAAGTACTAAAGAAGGCGGAGGTCAGAAGATGAAATTACAAAAACCTAAAGGAACTCAGGACATTCTTCCTCAGGAATCAGCCAAGTGGCAGTATTTAGAAGACTTTGCCCGCAAGACATTTAAAAAATACAATTACGGCGAAATCCGCACGCCGATTTTTGAGCACTATGAGGTCATCAGCCGCTCGGTCGGGGATACGACAGACATCGTGACTAAGGAAATGTATGACTTCTATGACAAGGGCGACCGTCATATCACGCTGCGTCCAGAGGGGACAGCGCCAGTGGTGCGTTCTTATGTGGAGAATAAGCTTTTTGCTCCGGAAGTTCAAAAGCCTGTTAAAGTCTATTATATGGGATCTATGTTCCGCTATGAGCGGCCTCAGGCTGGCCGTCTGCGGGAGTTTCACCAGATTGGTGCAGAGTGTTTTGGCTCTAGTAATCCTGCTACAGATGTAGAAATGATTGCCATGGCGGCTCAATTTTTCAAGGATATTGGTATTACTAATGTCAGCTTGGAGCTTAACTCGCTGGGGAATCCTGAGAGCAGAGCTGCTTACCGTCAGGCCTTGATTGATTATCTTACCCCACTGAAGCCTAGCCTTTCAGCAGATAGCCAACGTCGCTTGGAGGAGAATCCGCTGCGCGTGCTGGATTCTAAGGAGTCAGAGGATAAGGCGGCAGTAGAAGGTGCACCGTCCATTCTGGATTATCTCGATGAGGAGAGCAGTACCTACTTTGCGGCTGTTCGCTCCATGCTGGAGACCTTGCAGATTCCTTATGTCATCAATACCAACATGGTCCGTGGTTTGGACTACTATAATCACACAATTTTCGAGTTTACGACAGAGGTGGCTGGCAGTCAACTGACCATTTGTGCTGGCGGCCGTTATGATGGGCTGGTTGCTTACTTTGGTGGTCCAGAGACGCCAGGTGTTGGCTTTGGTATGGGCTTAGAACGCCTACTTCTCGTGCTTGACAAGCAAGGAGTAGAGCTGCCGATTGAAACCGCTCTAGATGTTTATGTAGCTGTTTTAGGAGCAGGTGCCAATGGCAGAGCTTTGGAGTTAGTGCAGGCTCTCCGCGCACAAGGGTTTGCGGCAGAGAGGGATTATCTCGACCGCAAGCTCAAGGCTCAGTTCAAATCAGCGGATATCTTTAGAGCCAAAACTCTTATCACCTTGGGTGAAAGCGAATTGGAGAGCGGTCAGGTGACTGTTAAGAACAATCATAATCGTGAGGAGATTATTGTTAGCCTAGACCAAATCCAAGAAAACTATCAGCTTATTTTTGAGAAATTAGGGTTTTAAAGATTTGAACCTAACAGTCAGAAACGCTATAGTATCAGACGTTTGGATGAATTTTGTTGACAATGTGTCAATATATTTTCTAAAAAAATATCTTTAAAAGCTTGAAACATAAAGTGATTATTGATATAATGTACCCGTTATATAAATTTGCTAAAGGAGAAACAACTATGGCACAAATTAAATTAACTCCAGAAGATCTACGCACATCTGCGCAAAGATACACTCAAGGTTCTGAAAATGTAACTCAAGTTCTTAATGAATTGACTCGTGAACAAGGTATTATCTCAGATAACTGGGATGGTTCTGCATTTGATAGCTTTGAAGCACAATTCAATGAATTGACTCCAAAAATCAGAGAATTTGCAACCTTGCTTCAAGATATTAATGCTCAATTGGTTAAAGTTGCTGACATCGTTGAGCAAACTGACCAAGATATCGCTGCACAAATTCACTAATTTTGTTATAACGGCTTTAGGAAGGCAAGAGCCTTCCTATTTTTGTAAAGATTAAAAATGAAAAAAAGGCAGTTTCTTTCATATTTGATAAGAAAATCACTGCAATGTAAAGGCAAGCTCTGACAATCTGAATCAACATCTGAATTAGACTGTTAGAGCTGTTTGTGTCTTTCTGTGTGCTTTTTTATGTAACAGTAAACTAAAAAATTTAAAAAGAAAAAGAAATTTACATCCATGGGAAATAAAAAAATACTTAAGTATATAGGAAACGTTGCTTTAGTCATCGCCTTGTTGGCTGCAGTAGTGACGCTGAATGTCGCAGTGCAGAAGAATACAAGCAGCGCTAGAGATAGCAAAATCAAAACAGATCAAAAGACTAAACTGAATGTCGCGGTCGTCAATGAGGATCGGGCTGTCAAGGTTGACAAGAAAGAGTACAATCTTGGTGCTAGCTATGTCAAGAATCTGGAACGAGATGACTCTCAAAACTGGTATATTGTGACGCGTGGAGCTGCGGATACTGGTCTCGAAAATGGCAAATATCAACTGGTCGTAACGATTCCAAGTGACTTTTCAGAGAAGGTGCTAGATGTTAATGCTATCAGTGCAGATCGGACAATCGTCACTTATAAGGTCAATGCTGCTGGAAATCAGCAGATTGAAAATGAAGCTAATAATCTAGCTAAGGATATTATCGCGGATTTGAATAGCCAGTTGGTTGATATGTATATGGCTAGCATCCTGAGCAATCTTTATACAGCCCAGCAAAATGTGCAGGCTAGTTCAGAGGTGCAAATTACCAATATTGGCAATTATCGAACCAACTTGTTGGAGTCTGCTATTGGGTCTAAGAATATCTTCCCAACGTTGGTTAGTATGTCTGCCTCATCTGTCGAAGCCAATAATTCTCTGAAGACGACTCTGGAAACTTATGCTAAGGCTTTTGATGACTTGGATAACTCTCAAGCCACTTATGGCAAGAATTTTGATAGTCTTCTCAAACAGCGTATTAGCGATCAAACAAGTTATGAAGAATTCATGACCCAGCTAATTGAGATGGATCGCCAACTTTTAGAAGAAGAAACAGGAAAGCTTTATGAAAGTTTGAATTTATCACAACAAAATTTGACTGCGCATCTTGGAGAAGCAAAAAAACAATCAGATGATGGTTCAGACGATGACAGTAATCAGCCAAATCAAAATCAGTCGGATAATGTTAGCAAGCAATTAGAGCAGTTGGAAGCCGCCTTGAAGGCAGAGCGTGGGCAATTAGATGTTCATAAACAGCAGATTCAGGGCTTTGTTGATAGTAAATTAAGAGCCTACTATGGTGTTGAAGAAGGTAAGCCTATTACTCTTAGCGCAGTTTTTGGAGATTCTTTAACAAGCTATGAAGCATCCTTAAAAACCCAAATAGCTGAAACAGTAAAAACTTTGCCAGCTTCTCCAATAACAGAGGTCAAATACGGATTGTCAGTCCCTTCAATTGACTATTCAACTATTTCGCAATTTGGAACGCCGCAAGGAAATGGAGCTGCTGATTTAGCAAATCTTGCAGCGATTGCAGATCAAGCGGCTAGTTCTGCTAGCGGTCAGGTCAATGCTCAGACTGGTAGCAAGGCTACAGTATCAGTTCAACCGCCAGCAGGTGTAACGGTTCAAACTATTACTTACAATAGTGAACCTGTAACAAATGGTCAGGAAATTACTTTAGCTGAAAATGCTAAGTTTACTGTTCAATTCAGTGTGGATAATGCTGCGGCAGCTAGCTCAGTTGATAGTTCCATTGACATTTCTCTGAATGGCATTACAGCTACGAGCGTGCCCGTGAATGTACAGGCTGCGCAGAAAGCAGCTGCAGACTATGGAGCAAAGGTTCAAGAGATTGCGTCTAATTACCAACGAGCTGAGTCTTTAATTCAGGCTTATAATTCTTTTGTTGAGTTAAAAAATAAAGATATGTCTGAATCTTTATCGAAGCTTTTAGTACAGGCGGTTGAATCTAATCTGGGTGCTTATGAAAATAGTTTGTCTGATAGTAAAGATGGTAAGCCAGAGAATAGTGTCAAAGGGAAGTTGAATAATACGATTACCAGTCTGAAAAGTAAGATTGAAGATATCAAAGGAACTAATTCTGAACTTGCAACAGAGATTGATAAACAACTCAAACTTTATGACGATGTGCAAAAGAAATTGAAAGGTATCTCGACTTCTCGAGAAACCTCATCAAAAGCATTTCAAAAGACAGACGCTGATCTGTCATCTCTGAATTCAGAATTCTCATCCTTGCTGTCTTCGACTTCTGGCGTTAAGTCTTCTTCACAGACCAATGTGCAAGCAGCTGATAGTGTCAACCAGATCTTCAGCAGTTTCAATCGTGAGCTGGAAAATGCACAAGGAACGACAGAGAAACTGTCTGCGAATGCAGAAAGCTTGATGGGACAATTCAATAAGGAATTGGAAGATAATGGCAACTTTGTGGAGTCCTTTGTCAAGGTTCTTAACAATGCCTATGAGAACGGTGTTCCTAATGAAGTATTGTTGGACTTCCTATCTAATCCAGTTGCTCAGTCTTCTTCATCTGTCAAAGCGACTGTCAATGTTTACCGCCCGTTTACTTGGATTCTCTTGTTGGAGATTGTCAGTCTCTTTACGGCTTATCTCTTTGTAACGCAAAATATTGTGCGCAAGGTTAAAGACCGCTTTAAGCTTAATAAGCTACAAGATACAGATATTACGACTGTGGGCATTCTAGGCTTCCTGTCTCTGACGATTGGTCTGGTTATTGGGATTGTCTCCAGCATGCAGCTTCACATCGGCAAGGAATATGTTCCATCTTGGGTCTTGTTGATTGTGGTTGCTAGCTTTGTCTTGATTCAGGGGCAGTATTTGTTCCTTAAGCATCTGCGCGTGATGGGTATGGGCTTAGCATTCTTCATGATTATTAGCTTTGTCTACCTGTCTAATGCTATTGGTACGACAGCTAGTTTGACTGGCTTCCCAGCCTTTATCAAGAGCTTGAATGCCTTGTCAGTGCTAGAAGGCATGCTGTCAGGTTACTTTGACGGCAAGACCGCTGGTTTCTTTGCCATCTTTGGTCTGATTGTCCTACTGGCTCTGCTGGTTGCAGCTAATATCTTTATCAAGACTAGAACATTAAAAACTGAGGAAGTTTAAAAGAGTATGAAAAGAATTCTGTTTTTATTCCTACTCCTAAGTTCGTTTGCGGTGACGGCTGTCGTCGCAGATGAACTTAAGGATAATCGTCTGCAGATAGATAATTCGCGGATTGAAAAAGAGCAAGAACTGAACTTTGGTGCACAATCGGAAGGCACCAAGTCTCTTTTCGTTGCTGAGAATCAGGAAAAAATTCAGGAAATGAAGCAGTATCAAAATAAACAGTTGGCCACAGAAGCGGGACAACTGTTTTCTGCTATACAGGGGCCAACGGATATTTACCATTCCAAGGAGCTTTTTCAGCCGGGAACGGAAAAATTGTCCAAGTTGCAGACGAGTTTGAAAAGTGATGATGAAAGCAGCTGGGATGATTTTCTGCCAGGAGTAGTCTACTTTGTAGCAGCCGTACTCTTGGTCAGTATGACTGTCTTTGTCAGCTATCGTATCAGTAAGGGAGAAGTATAACATGGAAGGACATATCAATATCACCCTCCGTTTGCGGGATAAGGACGTGGATATTCGTATTCCTAAGCGGATTGAGGTCCGTCGTTTCATTCGGGAGATTGATCAAATTTTCAATATCGAAGGAAAGCGTCATAAGTATCAGCTGCGGATTATTAACAAGGGGCTGATACTGGATGAGGGCAAGGTTTTGGCTGATTATCCAGTCACAACAGGAGATTTAGTAGAGATTGAGGAGATTTAAGGTGACTGAGGAAAAATTTGTATTTGCTGAACAAGAGTTTATCTATGAAAAAAATGATAAGAATTGGAGCCTAACACTGAAGCGTTCGGATGTGGCAACGCAGGATTTGCGGGAGCTCTTGCTTTTGGACCTGCATCATCCACTTTTCTTGGAGCAGGAGACTAAGGCTGACCATGATAGTGTCTATTTCACCTATCAGATTGAGCCTTTGGGGCTGTCCAAGGAAGAGATTGAAAAGCGCACGATTTCTGAGCGGATTCGTCTGGCTCTCAATGTGTTTGCCCTAGAAGCGGCACTGGAATTGCCGGTTACTTTTTTGCTGCATCCTAGCAATCTCTTTATTACCAAAGATGCACAGGCTAAGATTGCCTACCGCGGAGTTCCGGGTATTATGACACCTCAGGCTATTTCTCGGGAGGACTTTTTGCGTCAGGCCAAGTGCTTTGCGGTGACGCTCTTTGCAGATCTGGACTTTATGGAGCTTTACAAGGGCTCGTTAGAGCTAGAAACTCTGCCAGATTTCCTAGTGGAGCTGCGTGAGGCTGACAGCCTAGAAGATGCGGTTGCAGTTTTGGAGAAATCCTATCAGGAAAAGGCTGTAGAAGAAGCGGAGAAGCAGACATTGGTCTCTAAGCGTCAGCATAAGATTTTCAAACTGGCAACCATCTGGTTGACAGCAGCTGTTGTGATTTTGACCATTCCTTTGATTTATTTAATTTTCATACAAAATCCTTTCAAGGAAAAGCTGTTACAGGCGGATACTGCCTTCATCAAAGTGGACTACAGTAAAGTCATCGATGAGCTGGAAGGAATCTCTCCTAAGAATCTGCCGAATACACAGAAATATGAACTGGCCTACTCTTATATCCAGGGCTTGGAATTTTCTGATGATCAACGTAAGGTCATCCTGAACAATGTCACACTAAAATCAGATGATTTGTATCTCAATTACTGGATTCAAGTTGGACGTAATGATTTTGAAGATGCTTTGGACACAGCCAAACGAATTAATGACTCAGATCTGATCATCTATGCCTTGACGCAGGAGATGAAAAAGGTACGTGAGGACGATAGTTTGTCTGGTAAGGATCGGGAGACTAAGCTTGAGTCCTTGGAAGGCGAGTATAAGAAGTACTGGGATAGCCGTAAGGAGCTTTTGACTGGTGATTCTAGCTCAAGTGCTTCTGGCGAGGAAGGTTCTTCAGGAGCAAGATCTTCCTCCAGCAGTGAAGCGTCGTCTAGCAGTAGCGCGAAGGAGTAAGTATGAGCAAGACAATCATCATCTATACAGACCATCTGCGCTATGAGCTGCAGCTGACAGAGGACAAGAAAGTTCTCCTAGCAGCGAGTGAGAAGGCTCAGCTTTACCTGCCTCATCAGGAGACTCCTATCCAGCTTCAGTTAGCTGAAGGGCAAGTCTTTTATCAAATGGGGGAAGAAACGGGAGTCGTAACTGACGGTCTGACCTTGGGCAATCTGACCTTGTATCAATCTGATTCAGAACCGGCTGTTTATGACCTATTGGACAGAAAAGAGTTACTCATCAGCGACCAGAAGGGAGCAGCTATCAGTCTGGAAGCGCCTTTGGAGTTGCTCTTGAAGCGAACGAATGATTCTTGGATTTTGACCAAGATGCGAGGTCAAGTCTACCTCAATCACGTTGAGTGGACGGGAGACCAAATCCAGCTGGAAGCCGGCGACGAGCTGAGCTTGGAAGGCATCTGCCTCAAGGTCTATCCAGAAGAAATCTGGGTGACAGGTCCGGCTACGGTCAGCTCTAGTCTGACCTTGCGGGGGGCTTCTCGCCATGGTTTTTATCCAGACTATCCAGACTATCACCGCTCACCGCGGATTATCTATCGGAGTTCAGAGGACAAGATTCAGATTGCTCCGCCAAGCAAGGAGCCTCAAAAGCCTAATGATGAGCTCTTGAGACTGATTGTGCCGCCACTTCTCATGGTTGGGGTGACGGTGTTGATTACACTAGTTCAGCCGCGGGGCATTTATATCCTCGTTACAGTTACTATGTCAATCGCCAGTGCTATCTTTTCGGTTCGAGGTTTCTTCAAAAACCGCAAGAAGTTCAAGGAAGACAAGAAGGAGCGCATAGATCTTTATCACCTCTATCTGAAAGACAAGGCTATTGAGCTGAACAAGCTAGAACGTGAGCAGCGTGATGGCATGCTCTATCATTTCCCAAACATTAACGAATTAACGGGTCTGGTGACAGACTACAGTCACCGCATCTACGAGAAGACACCGCTCCACTTTGACTTTCTCTACTACCGCTTGGGGCTTGGCCAAGTGCCGACCTCCTATAAGCTGACCTACGGTCAAGAGGAGCGGAGCGGAAAGAAAGATGCGCTGGAAGAGGAGGGCTATGCTCTCTACACTCGGCATAAGAAAATTCCCGATCTTCCTATCGTGGCTAATCTCAGCCATGGGCCGGTCGGCTATATCGGTCCGCGCAATCTAGTCCTGGAACAGCTCCAGCTCTTGGTTATGCAGTTAGCGGTCTTTCACTCCTACCACGACGTGCAGGTGATTACCATCATGCCAGAGGAGGAGCGCGACCAATGGGATTGGCTGCGCTGGCTACCGCATGCGACTCTACAAGAGCTGAATGTCCGTGGCTTTGTCTATAATCAACGGACGCACGATCAGGTCCTAAACAGCCTGAACCAAATCCTGAAACTGCGCAAGACTCAGAAGGAAGAAGCGACTAGGCAGGAAACAACCCTCTACAGCCCTCACTATGTGGTCTTGGTTACAGATGAAAAGCTGATTCTCGACCATATCATCATGGAATTCTTCACAGAGGATCCGACTGACCTGGGCTGCTCACTCATCTTCGTACAGGATGTCATGAGCTCCCTGTCTGAGAACATCAAGACGGTTGTCAATATCAAGGACCGCAACACTGGCCAGCTGGTCATGGAAGAGGGAATCCTCAGAGAGATTGACTTCCGACTGGATCATTTCCCAGAAGGCTATGACAAGGAGCGAATCGCTCGGACCTTGGCGCCGCTGAATCACTTGCAGAATCTCAAGAGCTCAATCCCTGATACGGTCACCTTTATGGAGATGTATGGGGCTGAGACCTTCTCAGACCTGCAAGTCTTGCAAAAGTGGCAACAGAATGCACCGTATAAGAGCTTGGCAGTGCCTATCGGCCTGCGGGGCAAGGAAGACCTGGTCTACCTCAACCTGCATGAAAAGGCTCACGGACCGCACGGGCTGATTGCTGGGACAACCGGATCTGGGAAGTCGGAGACCATCCAGTCCTATATCCTGAGTCTGGCTGTCAACTTCCACCCGCACGATGTGGCTTTTCTCCTCATCGACTACAAGGGTGGGGGAATGGCCAATCTCTTCAAGAACCTGCCCCATCTCTTGGGAACCATTACCAACTTGGACGGGGCCCAATCCATGCGGGCGTTGGCTTCCATCAATGCGGAGATTCACCGTCGGGAGCGGCTCTTCAGAGAGTTTGAAGTCAATCATATCAACCAATATCAAAAGAAATTTAAAAACGGGGAAGCAACTGAACCCCTGCCCCATCTCTTCCTCATCTCGGATGAGTTCGCAGAGCTCAAGGTCAACCAGCCTGACTTTATCAAGGAGCTGGTATCCATCGCTCGGGTCGGGCGTTCCCTCGGGGTCCACTTGATCCTGGCTACTCAGAAGCCATCTGGGGTGGTGGATGACCAGATCTGGTCCAACTCCCGCTTTAAGCTGGCGCTCAAGGTGGCAGACCGGACGGACTCGATGGAAATGCTTAAGACGCCAGATGCGGCGGAGATCACCCAGACTGGCCGGGCCTACCTGCAGGTCGGTAATAATGAAGTCTATGAACTCTTCCAGTCAGCCTGGTCAGGAGCAGACTACCAGCCGGATAAGGACGAGATGGGCATTGAAGACCATACCATCTATCTGATTAACGACCTAGGTCAATACGAAGTGCTCAATCAAGACCTATCGGGTCTTGACCTAGCCGAGGATATCAAGGAAGTACCGACAGAGCTGGAGGCCATTGTCAGCCAGATCCAACTATTGACAGAGAGCCAGCAGATCCCACCGGTACCACAGCCTTGGCTGCCGCCGCTCAAAGAGCGGATGACTCTGCAGGAGCTGGAACCGATCCAGCCGCAGGAAGCTTGGGAGCAAAAGAAGCCGGTCTCCGTCCTTCTGGGGATGGCGGATATTCCGCAGGCGCAGAAGCAAGAGCCGGTCTCTGTTAACCTGTCTAAGGATGGGCATATCCTGCTCTACGGAAGTCCTGGTACAGGGAAGACAACCTTCCTGCAGAGTGCTGCCATGGACTTGGCTCGCAAGTTCAGTCCCAAAGATGTCATCCTCTACCTGATGGACTTCGGGACCAATGGTCTGGCACCACTGGGGCAATTGCCGCAGGTGGCCGATACCCTGCTTTTAGATCAGACGGAGAAAATTGCCAAGTTTGTCCGCATCATGGAGCGAGAACTCAACCGGCGTAAGAAGCTCTTGTCGGACTACGGTGTTGGGACATTGGAGCTCTACCGTCAGGCAAGCGGTCAGGAAGAGCCGGCTATCGTTATCCTGCTGGATAGCTATGAGTCCATGAAGGAAGAAGTCTATGAAGCAGAGCTCTTCAAACTTTTAGTGCGGATCTCCCGTGAAGGTCTCAGCATCGGTGTTCACCTCTTGGTGACAGCGGGCCGTCAGTCCAACCTTCGGGCCCAGTTCTACGCCAACTTCAAGCATCAGCTGAGTCTGCCGCAGAATGATGTGGGAGAAGTTCGCTCTATCGTGGGCTCTACTCCACTTGCGGCAACCATGGAAGACATCAAGGGCCGAGCGCTTATGAAGCGTGACGAGGTTGATGTTATCCAACTGGCTCTGCCAGTAGCGGGTGCTAATGATGCACAAGTCCTCAACAACCTGCGTCAAGAAGTCGCTTCTCTCCAAGAAGCTTGGACCGGACAGCGACCAAGTGCTATTCCGATGGTGCCAGAGGAGCTGACGGAAGAAGACTTCTATAGCCGAGCTAGTGTCCAAGCAGCTTATAAGCAGGGCTTGGTACCATTAGGACTGGATATGGAGACAGTGGAATCTGTCAATTGGCAGCTAAATAAAGGAAATCTTCTTTATTTAACAGAACAAGAAAGTCAAATGATTGCTTTTGTAAATCAAATTCGAAGGGGGATGCAGCGTGTAATTATACTCGCTCCTACTTATCATAATTTGAATGAGCAAAAGAACGTAATCCTAGCGAATGGGGGCCAAAATGTTTCAGAGCTCCTTGAAGATATAGAAAAACGTATTAAAATACGAACCAAGGAACGTAAGAATCAGCATGAAGCGACAGTGATAATCTATCAAATGACAGAATTGATGACAGAACTTGATAGTGTGGCTCAAGAACGATTGGCCTTTGTCTTAGAGAAAGGATTAAGAGCTGGCTACGCTTCTATCGCAATGACTTCTCCAAATATTATTCGCAGTATAGATGTTGCATCTAAGATTGCAAGAGGCTTTAAACAATCTTTGGTGGCTATGCGTATAAGTGAGCAAACTGTCTTTAGTTCTCTTAACAACCGTCCGATTCGTGAAGGTATCTTAGATTTACAGACTCATTATTATATTCTTGATAATACAGTACACAAGATTAAAGTTTTGATGAAATAACAACATTTATTTAAACTAAATTATAAAATAGAGAGGAAACAAAATGAACGGTTTTAATTATTTATATACCCCTATGACTTTTCCTGGTAATCCTTTTGGAGCATCAGCAGGTTTGAAAGCCAAAAAAGCACGGTTAGAGGCCATCAAGAGTAGGTTAGAAGGATATTCCTGCAATATTGATGATAAGCAAGTAACCAATGCATTGAATGGTTCAATAGGCGCGATTGGAAGTATGACCTTTAGTATTAATGGTGCTCTAGGTAGCGTTGCTGGAGATAAGTACGATGAAGAGCGTAGGCAAGAACAAACGGATATCAAAACTTTATCCACTTTATTGGATACAAAACGTGATACGATGGTTGAATTATTGAAGCTTGAAATCGCCTCTTTAGAAACTCAGATTTCGGCAGCTGTAGCTAGTGAATGGGAAGAATATCGAAATAATAGCTTACTTAAAACGCCAACGTTTAAGACGAAATAGAATAGAGAAGGAGTAGACAGATGAGTTATAGTGTTAAAGCGCATAATTTGGGTGGTATTCAAAGCTATGGAGAATCCATTACGAGTTTTTCAGTTGCACTAACAGCGGCAGCTGCCCAAACACAGCGATCCTTTACAGATCGTGTAGGAGGTCAAAGAGGAGAGGTGATTAATGCCTTTTTTGGTAAATTAAACATTCTGCAGGACCAAGTCTTTCAACAAGCTCCTGAAGTTTTAAAAACTTACGGAGAAGGGGTCTCAGACTTTGGGCATACCGTCCAAGGCCTAGGATTTGGTAATTTTGCCTATACTGATAAAGGAGCTATTGACGGTATTGTTAATACACTAAAAGGCCCTCAGTATGAAGAGATGATTGCCAAGAAAAATGGGCTTAAACCCTTAATGGAAGAAGCGCAAGAGGCCCTAGGTTTTGGGACCGTTGATTTCACAGGATATGATGAGAGAGCCCAAGCTTTCATTAATGATGAAGTTAATGCTCGAAACACCACTCATCAAGGCATTTCAGATGCGGATGATGCTTTAAAGAAAGTAGCTGAGACAGGTAAGGCAACCTTTGAAGATCTAGCTGATACTATTCAAAATGCTCAAGCTATTATAGGAGTCGGCCCAGAAGTAATTTATGATGCCATTATAAAAAATAATAATATGACGATTGAGAGATTAAATTATCTTGATAGAATTATGTCTAAAGAAGATGTCCAAATGGTTAAGGCAATATTTACAGATGATATTGAAGCAATAATGAATATTGATTCAAGCAAAATTTCCAAATCAGGTTATCAAAATATGGCTAGAGAAGTATTAGCTTGGTTTACATCAGATCCGAAAGGTGAGGAAAAGATGAATCGCTTACTTGGATCTATGGAAAATAAGACAAAAGGCAAAGTGAAAGAATTCAGCACGAATACTAATATAGCTATGAAAGTTTTACAAAAACTGCAGGGCGGAAAAATGAGGGAGTATGAGAAACAAAATCCCAACGATAAAACTAGTGAAACATGGCTGGCGTATGAAAATGAGTTAAATCATATGAATGAAGCTTCAGGAGTTCTAGCTGCAATACGTATCTTAAAAATTGGCTCTAGTCATGATGTTAGACCACGTGGAAACAATCACTATAAACCTGACGGTTATGATTTTTCATATGATAAAAGAGGCCTACAAATTAGGCGTGGGAAAAATGGAGAGTGGGATTTAGTTGTCACTGAAAAAAAAGCTACAGAATTCAAATCCGAAAACACGCCAGTAGATTACTCCCAAATTGCAGTTGGAGATAAGGGAAAGGAGAAAATTTATAACTCTCACTTAGAGAGTGGTTATATTGGACAATTGGAAGGCGAATTCGTTGCAGAAGCTAAGAAGCTAGATGAAGAACTTCAAGAAGCTGATAAGGAATTTGCTGAAACGCTTTCTAAAAATGGTTTTAAAGGAATATTGATGTACGTAGGTGGTCCAGCGGCAGTAGCTGCCTTTGATACACTTGATGCCCTTGGCAAAGCGAATTTATCAGATTCAACTGAGGGGGGACTTGGATTTCTAGAAGAAGTAACCTCTGGTAAAATTAATAGACAAATTAGTGGGGGTTCTCCTTACGCTCAAAATGTGATTGATTCTATTGGAGGATTTCTTGAACTACAAGAAAAGAAGAAAGAAATTGCTGGTAAGTTAGATGAAAATACTAGAAAGTTTTATGGAGCTCTTACTGGACAGGGAGTATGGCAATTAAAAGATGGGAAGGATATAGTCATCCAAGATCCAAATGTTTATATGGACTATGGTAGTACGCAAAGAACAGAAGAACTGAACAATCAAGGTATTCTTGGGTATATCGAATACCAAATGAGTATAAATGGAATTGAGGGTGTCGCCCCTGGTGATACTGCTCAGCAAATCATTTCTCAGAGATTTGAGGGAGATGAAACCATGAAAAATTATCTACTCGGAAATAGTGATTTAGATATTTCGAAAATGACTCCAGACCAGCTTCAGGCCCTTGTTAGTGGCATTGAGGAAGTAGTAGGCGAAAATGCGCTAACAGAATTTGAAACGTATATGAGCACAAAATATGGTGCCTAATAATAGATAGAGGAGAAGTGAGTAATGAGAAGAAAATTATTGTTAAGTCTTCTTGCTGTAGCAGTCTTGGGACTTGCTATATTTGCTTGGCAGTGTCATTTAAAACAAGAACAGGTTCGAAAAGCTGAGGAAGAAAAAGAAACTTATGAATCCTTAAATTATTATACAGGAACTTTTACAATTGATGACTATTCTTTTCTTGAAAATGGTACAGGAGTAGCTGTTCATTGGAAATCAGAAAATCCAGAGGAAGATGCTTTAGTTCGGAAGTATATTACTTCACTGAAAGCCTTAGAAGGTCCAGTGAAAGTGACACGTGGTGCGCGTAATGCCAACTATATTGTTCGAGAGAACATAAAACTTCCATCAAGACCGAATTATCTTGATAAAAAAAATGAAGATAACTATTATACCTTATCCATTTACCACATTAAGAATCAACAGCTAGAGGGCTATAAAGAAGATTTGTATAAATTAGTTTCAGACTATAATTCTAAATATTTACCTAGAGGAATACTGGAAACATTAACTGTCATTGATGGGAATAATTATTTGTCTATTCTTGCCTCTGAGTCTGGGGAACATGAGAAGTTTCAAACTCTTTGGTACAATCTTGATACTCGAAAAATTGAATGGGAAGATAACAAGAAAGCACAATACCAAAGTCCCACCTTTAATTTTAAACTAAATAGGCAACAATTTGATGAAAAGTTGGGGAATTTCAGATTTCCTATTTTATATCCTTTAGGCGAAGCTGTGGATACAAGTTGGATTCAAAATAGCTTGATGGCGCAAACAGACCCGAAGGCAGCGGCATTATTGGAAAAAACGAACTCTCAACTTTATATACTTGATAAGAGCGTTAAAGACTATCTAGAGTTTTATAGTCTATTGGTTCCTTCGGATACAGACTTATATGAAGGTGTAATTCCAGCAAGTATCAGTAAAGATGGATTGGAACATCCTTTTAACTCTAAAGAGGAATTCAACCAGTTTTATGATGAGAGTAAGGATAAGGAATTAATGAAACAAAAACAGAATAAATCGATTTTACAAGAAAGGGTATACTGATGAGTCGTAAAGAGATAGATGCTGAAAAGCTAACAGCCTGCAAAACTAGTATGCAGGAAATGAATAAAAAATTTGAAGGAGAAATTACAGGGTTAATCCAATCCTCTGCAACAGAATCGATGCAGGGAGCAGAGGATGCCCTTAACAAAATGAGTGCTAATTTAGTAAACACAGTAGATTCTCTGGATGTATATTTAAATCAGGTGGCTTATTATTTTTTGCAAATGGATAACGATTTAGCTACAGGAATTGCTACTGAGACTTCGATGTTTACTTATTCTAATCCACAAGCTAGGCTGACTCCTACACAGAAAAAGCAGTATAATGTATCAAAACAAATGAAAGAAGACTATAAACTTCCGTAATTTCATTGACCACCTCATTCCTCTACCTAGCTATTTTTCAAAAGGTTACAGTTTCTGTCCTAACCTTCCTTTCTTATGCTATAATAGTCTTTAGAAAGTCGAGGGAATGATGAAGAAAATATTATTGGTGGCTCTGGTGCAGGGGTTTGCTATCTTTGTGATTACTGGTCTGCTTTGTTATTTTATGCGGGGTGATTTTTTCTTCCGTGCTTTGGCGCCGATTTTTGGTCTGGCAGCGGGATGTTTTCGCTTCTTGACGGCCATGGTGACAAAAGCGTTTGCGCCCAGTCTCTATGAGGATAGCAAGAAAAAGGAATAATCTATAGAGTAGACAGTAGGTCTGGGGTCTTCGCCTCAGGCCTTTTGTCATAAATGTCAGCATAAGTCATGCGGAGCTTTAATATTTTTCAGAAAAAGAACGGACAGAAGGGCTTTCTTAGGCTCTTTGTGGTAAAATAGTAACAGAATTAAAAATTTGGAGAGTAAAGATGAAACGTTCTATGTATGCTGGGCGTGTTCGCAAGGAGCATGTTGGTCAGGAAGTCACTTTGAAGGGCTGGGTAGCCCGCCGTCGGGATTTGGGCGGTTTGATTTTCATTGATTTGCGTGACCGCGAAGGCATTATGCAGCTGGTCATCAATCCTGAGACAGTGGCTGCAGAGGTCATGGCGACAGCAGAAAGTCTGCGCAGTGAGTTTGTGCTGGAGGTGACCGGTAAGGTGGCTGCGCGTGAGCAGGCCAATGACAAGCTAGCGACAGGAAGTGTGGAGTTGCATGTGGAGAGTCTGACGGTTTTAAATACAGCCAAGACGACTCCTTTTGAAATCAAAGATGGCATCGAGGTGAATGACGATACGCGTTTGCGCTACCGTTATCTGGACTTGCGTCGGCCAGAGATGCTGGAGAACTTCAAGCTCCGTGCCAAGGTGACTCACTCTATCCGCAACTATCTAGATGAGCTAGAGTTCCTTGATGTGGAAACGCCTTTCTTATCTAAGTCAACACCAGAAGGAGCGCGTGATTACTTAGTGCCTAGTCGGGTCCATCAGGGGCATTTTTACGCTCTGCCACAGAGTCCGCAGATTACCAAACAGCTCTTGATGAATGCTGGTTTCGACCGTTATTACCAGATTGTTAAATGCTTCCGTGACGAGGACTTGCGAGGTGATCGCCAGCCAGAGTTTACTCAGGTGGACTTGGAGACTTCTTTCTTGTCTGATCAGGAGATTCAGGACATTACAGAAGGCTTGATTGCTCGTGTGATGAAAGAGACCAAAGGTATTGATGTTTCTCTGCCTTTCCCTCGTATGAAGTATGATGATGCTATGGCTCTTTATGGTGTTGATAAGCCTGATACTCGTTTTGAGATGTTGTTGCAGGACTTGACAGAGCTTGTCAAGGGAGTTGACTTCAAGGTCTTTTCAGAAGCTCCAGCTGTCAAGGCAATCGTGGTGAAAAATGCTGCAGATAAATACTCTCGCAAGGATATTGATAAGCTGACAGAGCAAGCGAAACAGTATGGTGCCAAGGGTCTTGCTTGGGTGAAAGTGGCTGATGGTGAGTTGGCTGGGCCAGTTGCTAAGTTCTTGACAGACTTGACAAGTCAGTTGACAGAAGCTTTACAGCTTGAAAATAATGACCTAGTACTCTTTGTGGCTGATACTTTGGAAGTGGCAAATGCTGCTTTGGGAGCTCTTCGTGTACGCTTGGCCAAAGAGTTGGACTTGATTGACCCAGATACCTTTAACTACCTTTGGGTGGTGGACTGGCCCATGTTTGAATGGTCAGAAGAAGAAGGCCGCTACATGAGTGCCCACCATCCTTTCACCCTGCCTCAGAAAGATTCTGAGCAAGAGCTGGAAGGTGACCTGAGCAAGGTAAGGGCTGTGGCTTATGATATCGTCCTCAATGGTTATGAGTTAGGTGGCGGCAGTCTTCGGATCAACCAGAAAGACTTTCAGGAGCGGATGTTCAAGGCGCTTGGCTTCTCAGCTCAAGAAGCTGCCGAGCAATTTGGCTTCCTTTTGGAGGCAATGGACTATGGCTTTCCACCACATGGTGGCCTAGCTCTGGGCTTGGACCGCTTTGTGATGCTCTTGGCTGGTGAAGAAAATATCCGCGAAGTCATCGCCTTTCCGAAAAATAACAAGGCTTCTGATCCAATGACACAGGCGCCTAGTCCAGTGTCGGTCGCTCAACTAGAGGAATTAAGTTTACAAGTGGAAGCACATGAAGAAGACTAATTTTTACAAACTCTTTCGCTATTATGTCCGCAGGTTTGCTTATAATTTTAAGATATTGCGGTCTTTAAAGAGTATCTCGCGTGAGAAGTACGATGAGAAGATTTCTGCCTCTCTTGTCTATGGCTTTTTGTCGGCTGTCGCAGTCAATTTCTTCTTTCAGCCGGGGCATGTTTATTCCAGCGGGGCGACTGGTCTGGCTCAGGTCATTACTGCTCTCAGTACTCGTTTCTTTGGTTTTACCATTCCGGTTTCTGTGACCTTTTACGCCATTAATATTCCGCTGATGATCCTGGCCTGGTACCAGATTGGGCATAAGTTTACCATTTTTACCTTTATCACAGTTACCATGAGCTCGCTCTTTATCCAGTTTGTGCCGGAAGTAACCTTGACTGATAATCCTATTATCAACGCCCTTTTCGGCGGTGTGGTCATGGGCACGGGGATTGGCTTTGCCCTTAAGTCCAGCATTTCCAGCGGTGGGACTGATATTGTCAGTCTGACTGTTCGGAAAAAAACAGGCCGGAATGTCGGGAATATTTCCTTGATTGTCAATGGGATTATTATGCTGATTGCGGGTCTAACCTTTGGCTGGGAATATGCGCTGTACTCTATGATTACTATTTTTGTATCAAGCCGGGTGACGGATGCTGTTTTTACCAAGCAGAAGCGCATGCAGGCTATGATTATCACCAGCCATCCGGACAGGGTGATTGATAAGATTCACAACAAGCTGCATCGCGGGGCGACAGTGATCCATGGCGCCGAGGGAACTTACAATCATGAGAAAAAAGCTGTTCTGGTAACAGTTATTACCCGAGCTGAGTTTAATGAATTCAAACAAATCATGAAGCATACAGATCCAGCTGCCTTCGTCTCCGTTGCAGACAATGTCCATATCTTGGGACTTTTTGTTGAGGAATGAAGATACCCATTAAGTTTGGGAATGCGAAGCGGTATAGTGTGGGAGTTTGCGCTTAAAACGAGATTTTGTGATAGGAGATTCATATGCGGTAGGACAATAGTCCCACCGCTTTCTATTCTCTAAGGTGGAGAGTGGAAATTTCAAGTAAGAAAGGATATACAAATGCAGGAGATTTTCAGACAATGACGACTTATAAAAAAATCATGAATATCGCCTTGCCGGCTATGGCGGAGAATTTTTTGCAGATGCTCATGGGAATGGTCGACAGCTATCTGGTGGCCAGTCTTGGGCTGATTGCGATTTCCGGTGTCTCGGTGGCCGGCAACATCATTACGATTTATCAGGCAATCTTTATCGCTCTGGGGGCTGCTATTTCCAGTCTCATCTCCAAGACTCTGGCTCAGGGGGACAAGGAGCGTCTGGCCTATCATACAGCTGAGGCTATTAAGCTGACGTTGCTTCTGAGCCTTCTGTTGGGGCTGATTTCCCTGCTCTTTGGCAGGCAGATGCTGGATCTTCTGGGGACAGAAAAGGCGGTGGCTGAAGCAGGCGGTCTTTATCTGGCTCTGGTTGGTGGGACAATTGTTCTGCTAGGCTTGATGACTTCTTTTGGAGCTTTAGTGCGGGTCACGCGCAATCCTAGATTTCCCTTGTATGTCAGTCTTCTGACCAATGTCCTCAATGCCCTCTTTTCCGGTTTGGGGATTTATGTCTTTCGGCTTGGTATTATCGGTGTAGCGTTGGGAACGGTGCTGGCTCGTTTGGTCGGTGTGCTGATTCTCTGGCGGGAGCTGGATTTGTCCATAATCCGCTGGCGCTGGGGGTTAGATGGAGAGCTCTTGCGCCTGTCTCTGCCGGCTGCTGGAGAGCGGCTCATGATGCGGGCCGGTGATGTAGTTATTATCGCCGTTGTGGTCGTCTTTGGGACAGACGCAGTAGCGGGGAATGCCATCGGTGAAGTCCTGACTCAGTTTAATTATATGCCAATCTTTGGGGTCGCGACAGCAACAGTCATGCTGGTAGGCCATGCGGTAGGTAAGGGAGATATGAAAGAAGTCGGTCTGATTCGTCAGCGAACCTTCTGGCTGTCTTTTGCTTGCATGCTGCCCGTGGCTCTAGGAATTTTTGCTTTTGGTCGGCCGCTGACCTTGCTCTATACGGACAATAGCGGAGCGATCACAGCCAGTCTTTCGGTCATGCTTTTCTCCTTGCTGGGAACTCCCATGGCGGTGGGTACCGTGATTTACACAGCGATTTGGCAGGGGCTGGGTAATGCCAGACTGCCTTTTTATGCCACGACTGTTGGCATGTGGCTGATTCGCATCATTGTCGGTTACTTGCTGGGTGTGACCTTTGGCTTTGGTCTGCCGGGGGTCTGGACTGGGATGCTCTTGGACAATGGCTTCCGCTGGCTGTTTTTAAAGGTTTTATTTGACAGAAAAATGAGGGAAATCACATGACAAAAGCGTTTATTTGGGATTTGGACGGCACCTTGCTGGACTCCTACGATGCTATTTTGGCAGGGATTGAGGAAACCTATGCTCACTATGGTCTGGACTTTGACAGAGAAGGCATCCACAGCTATATCCTAAAGCACTCTGTCCAGAAGCTCTTGGAAAAAGTAGCGTCTGAGAAAGGTCTAGATGCTGCCGAGATGAATGCCTTTCGTGGAGCAAGCCTAAAGGAAAAGAATGCTCAGATCCATCTGATGGAAGGAGCTGCGGAGATACTGGCCTGGGCTGAAGAGCAGGGCATTGCCCAGTTCGTCTATACCCACAAGGGACTCAATGCTCATCAAATCTTAAAAGACTTGGGAATTCATGACTATTTTACAGAAATCATCACAACAGCCAACGGCTTTGAGCGTAAGCCCCACCCAGAGGGTGTCGACTATCTGCTCGCGAAATATGGCCTGGATAAGCAGAAAACCTACTATATCGGCGATCGGACACTGGATGTGGATGTCGCAGTCAACAGTGGCATCCAGAGCATTAACTTCTGTGACTACCGACCAGAAATCAATCAGAAGATAGAGAAGTTGGTGGACATCAAGCAATTATTTACAAGATAAAAAGCAGGCCAGAACTGATCTACTATCAGTCTAGACTGCTTTTTCTTTTACATATGCTCAATGTGAAGTTCTAGCAAGAATTCAAGAGCCTCGGGAGTGCAGTTTTCTTTTTCGATAGGGAAGCCGATATTTGGTCCCAACATAATATAAAAATCTTCCTTAGTATGAAAAACTTTGACGATGTCATTATAGCTATAAAGCAACTCTCCTCGTTTGCTTTTCACAGAAAATTTATCTTTCTCAAATATAAGAGTTTGCTCCATATCCTTCCAGAAAGGAGTTTTTTGATAGGCTTTCTTTATCTGAAAGTCCATGCCAAAATACATTGCTGAGAATGTCACCAAAGATATAAATAGCACGGTAAAGAAAGAAAAACGCTTCAGGTTGTCAGGTAGGAAGATTAGATAGAGAGACAGGATTCCTATCAAAATGAACATATTCAGCAAGAATCTTTTCCCGCGTAAGAAAACAGACCATGCAAATCGTTGATACACTTCCTCAGTCACAAGAGTTGTAATACGGATTGGAAACATCTTTTACCTCCAGTTTTTATTATTATAACATACAGGAATTATTAAAATCACTTTTAAATTTTCCACGCCACCTTTTCTGTCTTTGTTCGCCTTTCGTGTTATAATAAACCTATGGAAAAAAAGAATAAGTTATTATTAATCGACGGTTCGTCCGTTGCTTTTCGCGCTTTTTTTGCGCTTTATAATCAAATCGACCGTTTCAAGAGTCCATCAGGCCTGCATACCAATGCTATTTATGGCTTTCACCTCATGCTCAATCATCTTTTGGAGCGCGTGCAGCCGACCCATGTCCTGGTAGCTTTTGATGCTGGTAAGACCACCTTCCGGACTGAGATGTACGCCGACTATAAGGCTGGTCGGGCCAAGACACCGGATGAATTTCGTGAGCAGCTGCCCTTTATCCGAGAAATGCTGCAGCACTTAGGCATTCACTTCTACGATTTAGCCCAGTATGAGGCAGATGACATCATCGGGACCTTGGACAAGATGGCTGAAAAGACAGCTGTTCCTTACGATGTGACCATTGTCAGCGGCGATAAAGACTTGATTCAGCTGACGGATGACAATACCGTGGTGGAAATTTCCAAGAAAGGCGTGGCCGAGTTTGAGGAATTTACCCCTGCCTACCTCATGGAAAAGATGGGCATCACGCCAGAGCAGTTCATTGACCTTAAGGCGCTGATGGGCGATCAGTCGGATAATATCCCTGGCGTGACCAAGATTGGTGAGAAGACTGGCCTCAAGCTCCTCTTGGAGTATGGCTCTTTGGAAAATCTCTATGAAAACATTGACCAGCTCAAGGCTTCCAAGATGAAGGAAAATCTCATCAATGACAAGGACAAGGCTTTCTTATCTAAAACTCTAGCTACTATCAATACTCAGGCTCCGGTTGAAATCGGGCTGGATGATTTGGTTTATAAGGGTCCTCAGGTAGAGGCTCTGAGCAAGTTCTACGACGAGATGGGCTTCAAGCAGCTCAAGGCTCAGCTAGGAACTGGTCAAGAGCCGGTAGAAGTCAAACCAATTGAATTTACCAAAGTGACTGAGGTCACAGAGGATATGCTTGCACCAGAGCAGTTCTTCTATTTTGAAATCTTGGATGACAACTACCATAAGGAAGAGGTTGTCGGTCTTGCCTGGGGCGATAGCCGTCAGATTTATGTCGGCACTAGCGATTTACTGCAGCAACCTCTCTTTCAGGAGTTTTTGACAAAAACAGCTCTGAAAACCTACGACCTCAAGCGGGCCAAGGTACTGCTCAGTCATTATGGTATCGAACTGCCAGCAGCATCCTTTGATGCACGCCTGGCCAAGTATCTGCTTTCGACGGTCGAGGACAATGAGCTGGCGACTATTGCTCGCCTCTACGGTCAAACGATTCTGCCGACTGATGACGAAGTTTATGGCAAGGGAGCCAAGCGTGCTTTACCGGAGCAAGCGCAGCTCTTTGAGCATCTGGCTCGTAAGGTTCAGGTACTGCTGGAAACAGAAGAGCCAATGCAAGAACAGCTCCGTTCCCACGATCAGCTGGATTTGTTGCTTGAGATGGAGCAGCCGCTGGCCTTTGTCCTAGCTAAGATGGAGATTGCGGGGATCAAGGTTGAGCGGGAAACCCTGCAGGGCATGCAGGCAGAAAATGAAAAGACGCTGGAAAGCCTGACTCAGGAGATTTATAATCTGGCTGGTCAGGAGTTCAATATCAACTCACCGAAACAGCTGGGAACCATTCTCTTTGAGGATATGGGGTTGCCACTGGAGTACACCAAAAAGACCAAGACAGGTTACTCGACAGCGGTTGATGTGCTGGAGCGCCTAGCTCCCATTGCACCGATTGTGTCTAAGATTCTGGAATACCGTCAAATCAGCAAGCTTCAGTCGACTTACATTATCGGATTGCAAGAGGCGATAGCGGCTGACGGCAAGATTCACACTCGCTATGTTCAGGATTTGACTCAGACTGGCCGCCTGTCCTCGGTTGACCCGAACTTGCAGAATATCCCCGTTCGTTTGGAGCAAGGGCGCCTCATTCGCAAGGCTTTTGTACCAGAGTGGGGAGATAGCGCACTACTCAGCTCGGATTATTCCCAGATTGAGCTGCGGGTGCTGGCTCATATTTCGCAGGACGAACATCTGATTGCTGCCTTCCAACATGGAGAAGACATTCATACGGCTACAGCCATGCGGGTCTTTGGTATTGAAAAGGCAGAGGATGTGACACCTAATGATCGCCGCAATGCTAAGGCTGTCAACTTTGGAGTGGTCTATGGAATTTCCGACTTCGGACTGGCCAATAATTTGGGAATTTCCCGCAAGGCTGCTAAGGACTATATCCAGACCTATTTTGAGCGTTTCCCTGGTATCAAGAATTATATGGAAACCATCGTTCGTGAAGCACGTGATAAGGGTTATGTAGAGACTATTTACCATCGCCGTCGCTCCTTGCCGGACATCAATTCCCGCAACTTTAACATCCGAAATTTTGCGGAGCGCACAGCCATTAACAGCCCGATCCAAGGCTCCGCTGCAGACATTCTCAAAGTCGCTATGATTAATCTGGACCGAGCTCTGACAGAGAAGAATTTCAAGTCTCGCATGCTCTTGCAGGTGCACGATGAAATCGTGCTGGAAGTGCTAAATGACGAGCTAACAGCCGTCCGCCAGCTAGTCAAAGAAACCATGGAAGCTGCGATTGAGCTAGCCGTTCCGCTAGTAGCTGATGAAAATGCCGGCCAAACATGGTACGAGGCGAAATAAAACAAGATACAAAGAGCGTCAAAACCGACTGAAAATTAGCAATTCGGACGGAGGAGCGATGCTCCTAGAACGGATTATCTATTTTCCGAGGTTTTAGCTCAGACTCAGTTAAGACGCAAACACTGCAAAATTATCCAGCTTTATTATGAATGAGGAGGAAATCTATGACTTATCATTTTCAAAATCCCAGTGATGCAATCGTCAAGCATTATTTGAAAAACAGCAAAGTGATTGCTGTTGTCGGACTGTCTGACCGCGAAGAAACGACCAGTAACCGTGTGTCCAAAGAGATGCAAGATCGGGGCTATCGTATTATTCCAGTCAATCCGCGGGCAGCGGGCAGTCAGATTTTTGGTGAGACTGTTTATGCCAGTCTCAAAGACATTCCTTTTCCGGTGGATATTGTCGATATATACCGCCGCAGTGAGTTTTTGCCGGATGTGGCACTGGATTTTTTGCAGTCGGATGCCAAGATTTTCTGGGCTCAGTTGGGCTTGGAGAGTGAGGAGGCTGAGCAGATTTTGCGGGCAGCTGGTCGGGACGACATTGTCATGGACCGCTGCATTAAACGCGAGCATACACGCTTGATTCTAGGCGAATAAGATGGCCGAGTTAGTTATCATTCGTGGAAATTCCGGCTCTGGCAAGTCTAGTCTCGCTGGGAAACTGCAGACTCACTACGGCCGAGGGACTCTCCTGATATCGCAAGATACGGTTAGACGGGACATGCTCAAGGAAAAAGTCGAGCCTGGAAATTTGTCTATTGACCTGACGGAAACACTAGCTCGCTTCGGCTACGAGCATGATTTGCTGGTTCTGGTAGAAGGATTTTATGAGACAGACATTTATGGACAGATGCTAGAACGGTTGAAAAAAATCTTCGTTCCGCAGGTCTTTGCTTACTACTATGACCTATCCTTTGAAGAAACAGTCCGTCGCCATCAGACTAGAGCGAAGCAAGAAGAATTTACCCCAGCCGACATGAAGCGCTGGTGGAAAGACAGAGACTTCTTGGGCTGGGAAGAGGAAGCCTTTTTCACAGATGATGATTCACTAGAGGCAGCTTTTGACAAAATCTGCTCTGCCCTTGACAAGATAGACTCTGATAGTAAATAAAAAAACAACTCACAAGCTTAGGACAAGGAGTTCCCTGCTTGCGGGTTGTTTTCGTTTAGAATAGCTTTTTCTTTTTTCAACTCTTCGTAGAAGAGAATGTAAGCAGTCGCTGTATAAGGGAGAACCATAATATTCAGTACACCGTAAGTCATTCTGGCCAGTAAATTCCAGCCGATGAAGCTCAGATCTAGCATAAATAGCTTTCCCTTGTAGCCCTTCATGAGCTTCCGACTTTGACGGATAGCAGAGAAAGCCCCCAAGTAGGTGTCAGTCTCAAGCTGGTCATATAGGATCAGCTCTGCTTGAGAATATGCGTAGTACTGAGGAATGGTGATGCCTAGACCAACCAATATCAAGAGGCTTCCCAGTAACATACTAGGGGTGTATTGAAGAATCTGCTGTCCTACAGCACTTTGAGCCGTCACTACTGTATGGGCTGGGATTTTTTCCGAAATAGAGATGATTTTATAAGCATTAAAGATTGCTAGAAGACTCCCGCAGAACATAGGAATATTCCAAAGAAAAATCAGCAGCTGCTTGAGTAAAACCGTCTTGAAGACAGGTGTGAAAGTCTTGCTGGTAAAAAGCTGGCCAATATCTGAAAAGCCAACGTCATCCTTTGTCTTACGAAGAACCTTCATCATGGTATAGCTGGCAGAAAGCAGTAGCAAGGTCAAGATAAACTGAATTGTTGTCGGGAAAAGATTTTTGCTAATGAGAAGATAGATGGACTGGCTAAAAGTTAGGTTGGGAATGGAATCTCTTAGATTGTCATTGAGGGAAAGTAAGATGCTGAGGATGCTGACAAGGGTTGGGGCCGCAAACAAAAGAAAAATCCCCCTCGTTTGACTGCGGACGGTACGAGCCTGAGCTCTGATGTTACTTAGATTCATAATTCCTCCATTTGGATTTGTCTGTTACATTATATCATACCCCGTGACAGATAGAAGTTTTTTTGGTAAAATCATACGGTATCTTGTGAGCCCTTGCTGCTCATTATATAGAAGAAAAATCGCTGGGACTGTTTTTCCCAGCAGGAGGAAACATGTCAACATCACCGATTCAGTATCGTTTGATTAAAAAAGAAAAGCATACAGGTGCTCGTTTGGGGGAAATTATCACGCCTCACGGGACTTTTCCGACGCCTATGTTTATGCCGGTTGGTACCCAGGCGACGGTCAAGACCCAGTCACCAGAAGAGCTCAAGCAAATGGGTTCTGGTATCATCTTGTCCAATACTTACCACCTTTGGCTGCGGCCGGGCGATGAGCTGATTGCTCGTGCAGGTGGCTTGCACAAGTTCATGAACTGGGATCAGCCAATTCTGACGGATAGCGGTGGTTTTCAGGTCTATTCTCTAGCTGACAGCCGCAATATCACAGAAGAAGGAGTAACCTTTAAGAACCACCTTAATGGTTCCAAAATGTTCCTGTCGCCAGAAAAGGCCATCTCCATCCAGAACAATCTGGGCAGTGACATTATGATGTCCTTTGATGAGTGTCCGCAGTTCTACCAACCTTATGACTATGTCAAGAAGTCTATTGAGCGGACCAGCCGTTGGGCAGAGCGTGGCCTCAAGGCGCATCGCCGTCCACACGACCAAGGTCTCTTTGGGATTGTTCAGGGTGCTGGCTTTGAAGATTTGCGCCGCCAGTCTGCTCAAGACTTGGTCAGCATGGATTTCCCAGGCTACTCTATCGGAGGATTGGCTGTCGGAGAGTCTCACGAAGAGATGAATGCAGTGCTAGACTTCACAACGCCTATGCTGCCTGAAAATAAGCCCCGCTATCTCATGGGAGTTGGAGCGCCAGATAGCTTGATTGATGGGGTTATACGTGGCGTTGATATGTTTGACTGCGTCCTGCCGACTCGGATTGCCCGAAATGGTACCTGTATGACTAGCGAAGGACGTCTGGTTGTTAAAAACGCTCAGTTTGAGGAAGATTTCACGCCGCTTGACCATGATTGCGATTGCTACACATGTACCAACTACACGCGGGCCTATATCCGCCACTTGCTCAAAGCGGACGAGACCTTCGGCATCCGCCTGACCAGCTATCACAATCTCTACTTCTTGGTAAACCTTATGAAGAAGGTGCGCCAAGCCATCATGGATGACAATCTGCTGGAATTCCGTGAAGACTTTATTGAGCGCTACGGCTACAATAAATCCAGCCGAAATTTCTAAGAAACTCCATTTGAAAGGGGAAGCTATGTCTGATGAAGAGAAATTGCTGAAAAGATTGACAGCTTATCTGTCAGACGACCAACACCACACCCTGCGTATTTATGGTCATGGTGCTTCGGGCAAGTCAACTTTTGCTCGAAAACTCCAGCTAGTTTTGGGTGAGGAGCGAGCCAATCTGCTAGAAACAGATCCTTATGTAATTACTGGGGAGTATCGAGATTTGCTCAGTTCCAAAGATTTTCCTCATCAAAAAGTAACAGCCTGTATCCCAGCCGTTCATGAACTAAGCAGTCTGGAGCGAGATATTTGCGCCTTGCAGTCTGGTCTGGATATTCTGACTATTGGCACAGTTTGGTCGCCTAGGTTGCGTTTATCAGCCGGAAAGCCGATTTTAATAGTAGAAGGTATGTCGGCTGCCTTTTTGCCTGAAAGTTTGTTTGATTTGTCAATTTGCTTTTACACGGACGATCAGACCGAGTTAGAGCGCCGCTTGGCTCGGGATGTGGCTGTGCGAGAGCGCAGGCCAGAGTGGATAGAGCAGACGCATCTGGCTCGACGAGAGCAATATAGGCACTTTTATCAACCCTATCTAGCATCTGCAGACCTTGTCATCTGCCAGTCGGGCAACAGCTTTCGCATTGAAAAGGACAGCCCATTTCTATAAAACAAAGTAGCCAAGGGTAAATTTTCATTTTTGATCTCACTGATGCTCATGTCAGTGAGATTTTGTATTTTCTGAATACAAAATCGAATAAATAGGTGAAAAGTCTAAATTTTCATCTAGATAATGACTTACAAGACTTATAAATTGTTTAGAAAACACTTTCATAAAAAATTATCCTAAAAATCTTTAAAAAATTACTCAAATCCCTTGCAATGACTGGTTCTTTGTGTTAAGATACTATGGTGCTGTAAAAATACAGCGTGTAGCTTTGATGCAAGAGGTTGCGACACGCTCGGTTGCATTGCCACGCAATTGCCTGTCGGTTTTCTTGTGGAGCTAGCCTATTATCTTAAATAGACGAAAAGGAGAAAAAGATGGCAAACAAAAAAATCCGCATCCGTTTGAAAGCTTACGAACATCGTACACTTGATACAGCGGCTGCAAAAATCGTAGAAACTGCTACTCGTACTGGTGCTGAAGTTGCGGGTCCAATCCCACTTCCAACTGAGCGCAGCCTCTACACAATCATTCGTGCGACTCACAAATACAAAGACTCTCGCGAACAATTTGAAATGCGTACTCACAAACGCTTGATCGACATCATCAACCCAACTCAAAAAACAGTTGACGCTTTGATGAAATTGGATCTTCCAAGTGGTGTGAACGTAGAGATTAAACTTTAATCTAAAGTTTGTTCTAAACCAGAGCATGAAAAACGCTCGTTAAAAACTTTTTGAAAAAAATATAGAAAAGGAAACATTTTCTCATGACAAAAGGAATCTTAGGGAAAAAAGTGGGAATGACTCAAATCTTCACTGAAGCTGGCGAATTAATCCCTGTAACTGTTGTTGAAGCAGCTCCAAACGTTGTTCTTCAAGTTAAAACAGTTGAAACAGATGGTTACAACGCAGTTCAAGTTGGTTTTGATGACCTTCGTGACGTATTGAGCAACAAACCTGCCAAAGGCCATGTAGCGAAAGCTAACACAGCTCCTAAGCGCTTCATTCGTGAATTCAAAAACATTGAAGGCTTGGAAGTAGGAGCAGAAATCACTGTCGATACATTCGAAGCTGGTGATGTTGTTGATGTAACAGGAACTTCAAAAGGTAAAGGTTTCCAAGGTGTTATCAAGCGCCACGGCCAATCTCGTGGTCCAATGGCTCACGGTTCACGTTACCATCGTCGTCCTGGTTCAATGGGACCAGTTGCGCCAAACCGCGTTTTCAAAAACAAACGCTTGGCTGGACGTATGGGTGGCAACCGTGTAACGATTCAAAACCTTGAAATCGTACAGGTTGTTCCAGAGAAGAACGTTATCCTGATTAAAGGTAACGTACCAGGTGCTAAGAAATCTCTTATCACTATCAAGTCAGCAGTTAAAGCTGGTAAATAATAAAGAAAGGGGAAATCAGTCACAATGGCAAACGTAAAATTATTTGACCAAACTGGTAAAGAAGCTGGTGAAGTAGTTCTGAACGATGCGGTCTTTGGTATTGAACCAAATGAATCAGTTGTCTTTGATGTTATCATCAGCCAACGCGCTAGCCTTCGTCAAGGAACTCACGCTGTTAAAAACCGTTCTGCAGTATCAGGCGGCGGACGCAAACCATGGCGTCAAAAAGGAACTGGACGTGCTCGTCAAGGTTCTATCCGCTCTCCACAATGGCGTGGTGGTGGTATCGTATTCGGTCCAACTCCTCGCTCATATGCTTACAAACTTCCACGTAAAGTTCGTAGATTGGCATTGAAATCAGTTTACTCTGAAAAAGTTGCTGAAAACAAATTCGTAGCTGTAGACAGCCTTTCATTTACAGCTCCAAAAACTGCTGAGTTTGCAAAAGTGCTTGCTGCACTGAGCATCGATACGAAAGTTCTTGTTATCCTTGAAGAAGGAAACGAATTCGCTGCACTTTCAGCTCGCAACCTTCCAAATGTGAAAGTTGCAACTGCAACAACTGCAAGCGTTCTGGACATCGTAAACAGCGATAAACTTCTGGTTACTCAGGCAGCTATCTCTAAAATTGAGGAGGTTCTTGCATAATGAATTTGTACGACGTAATCAAAAAACCTGTTATCACTGAAGGCTCAATGGCTCAGTACGAAGCAGGCAAATACGTATTTGAAGTGGACACTCGCGCTCACAAGCTCTTGATCAAGCAAGCTGTTGAAGCTGCTTTTGAAGGAGTTAAGGTTGCTAACGTTAACACTATCAATGTAAAACCAAAAGCAAAACGCGTTGGACGCTACACTGGTTTTACAAACAAAACTAAAAAAGCTATCGTAACACTGACAGCTGATTCTAAAGCAATCGAGTTGTTCGGTGCAGAAGAAGAATAATCTAAGGAGGAAATATCGTGGGAATTCGTGTTTATAAACCAACAACAAACGGTCGCCGTAATATGACTTCTTTGGATTTCGCTGAAATCACTACCAGCACTCCAGAAAAATCTTTGCTTGTTTCTTTGAAGAGCAAGGCTGGTCGTAACAACAACGGTCGCATCACTGTTCGTCACCAAGGTGGCGGTCACAAGCGTCACTACCGTTTGATTGACTTCAAGCGTAACAAAGACGCTGTTGAAGCAGTTGTAAAAACAATTGAGTATGATCCAAATCGTTCAGCAAACATCGCTTTGGTTCACTACACTGACGGTGTGAAAGCTTATATCATTGCTCCTAAAGGTCTTGAAGTTGGTCAACGCATCGTTTCAGGTCCTGAAGCAGATATCAAAGTCGGAAACGCTCTTCCGCTTGCTAACATCCCAGTTGGTACTTTGGTTCACAACATTGAGTTGAAGCCAGGCCGCGGTGGAGAATTGGTTCGTGCTGCTGGAGCTTCTGCTCAAGTATTGGGTCAAGAAGGTAAGTACACTCTTGTTCGCCTTCAATCAGGCGAAGTTCGTATGATTCTTGGTACTTGCCGCGCTACAGTTGGTGTTGTCGGAAACGAACAACATGGACTTGTAAACCTTGGTAAAGCAGGACGTAGCCGTTGGAAAGGTATCCGCCCAACAGTTCGCGGTTCTGTAATGAACCCTAACGATCACCCACACGGTGGTGGTGAAGGTAAAGCACCAGTTGGTCGTAAAGCGCCATCTACTCCATGGGGCAAACCTGCTCTTGGACTTAAAACTCGTAACAAAAAAGCGAAATCTGACAAACTTATCGTTCGTCGTCGCAACGAGAAATAATTTAAAACAATCTATCCGCCAGCTCGGTAGCGCTGCTTAGTCAGCGCAGGCCGCTGTGGTACTTATTTAAAGGAGAAAATATAAAATGGGACGCAGTCTTAAAAAAGGACCTTTCGTCGATGAGCATCTGATGAAGAAAGTTGAAGCTCAAGCTAACGACGAAAAGAAAAAAGTCATCAAAACTTGGTCACGTCGTTCAACGATCTTCCCAAGTTTCATTGGTTACACAATCGCAGTTTATGACGGACGTAAACACGTGCCTGTTTACATCCAGGAAGACATGGTAGGTCACAAGCTTGGTGAATTTGCGCCAACTCGTACTTACAAGGGTCACGCTGCAGACGACAAGAAAACACGTAGAAAATAAGGAGAACATAAATGGCAGAAATTACTTCAGCTAAAGCAATGGCTCGTACAGTGCGTGTTTCACCTCGTAAATCTCGTCTGGTTCTTGACAATATTCGTGGTAAAAACGTCGCTGACGCAATCGCAATCTTGAAATTCACGCCAAACAAAGCTGCTGGCATTATCGAAAAAGTTTTGAACTCTGCAATCGCTAATGCTGAAAACAACTTTGGTTTGGAAAAAGCAAACTTGGTAGTATCTGAAGCTTTCGCAAACGAAGGACCAACTATGAAACGTTTCCGTCCGCGCGCTAAAGGTTCAGCTTCACCAATCAACAAACGCACAAGCCACATCACTGTGGTCGTTGCAGAAAAATAAGGAGGTAACATCGTGGGTCAAAAAGTACATCCAATTGGTATGCGTGTCGGCATCATCCGTGATTGGGATGCCAAATGGTATGCTGAAAAAGAATACGCGGATTACCTTCATGAAGATCTTGCAATCCGTAAATTCGTTCAAAAAGAATTGGCTGACGCAGCGATTTCAACTATTGAAATTGAACGCGCAGTAAACAAAGTAAACGTTTCTCTTCACACTGCTAAGCCAGGTATGGTTATCGGTAAAGGCGGAGCAAACGTTGATGCACTCCGTGCAAAACTCAACAAATTGACTGGAAAACAAGTCCACATCAACATCATCGAAATCAAGCGTCCTGACTTGGATGCGCATCTGGTTGGTGAAGGAATTGCTCGCCAGCTTGAGCAGCGTGTTGCTTTCCGTCGTGCTCAAAAACAAGCTATCCAACGTACAATGCGTGCAGGAGCTAAAGGAATCAAAACTCAAGTATCAGGTCGTTTGAACGGTGCAGATATTGCCCGCAGCGAAGGTTACTCTGAGGGAACTGTTCCGCTTCACACTCTTCGTGCGGATATCGATTACGCTTGGGAAGAAGCTGATACTACTTACGGTAAACTGGGTGTTAAAGTCTGGATCTACCGTGGAGAAGTCCTTCCAGCTCGTAAAAACACTAAAGGAGGTAAATAACCAATGTTAGTACCTAAACGTGTTAAACACCGTCGCGAATTCCGTGGAAAAATGCGCGGTGAAGCTAAAGGCGGAAAAGAAGTAGCATTTGGAGAATACGGTCTTCAAGCAACTACTAGCCACTGGATCACTAACCGCCAAATCGAAGCTGCCCGTATCGCTATGACTCGTTACATGAAACGTGGTGGTAAAGTTTGGATTAAAATCTTCCCACACAAATCATACACTGCAAAAGCTATCGGTGTACGGATGGGATCTGGTAAAGGTGCTCCAGAAGGATGGGTTGCACCAGTTAAGCGTGGCAAAGTAATGTTTGAAGTTGCTGGTGTTTCAGAAGAAATCGCTCGCGAAGCACTTCGCCTTGCAAGCCACAAACTTCCAGTTAAATGTAAATTCGTAAAACGTGAAGCAGAATAAGGAGAAGGCATGAAACTTAATGAAGTAAAAGAATTTGTTAAAGAACTTCGTGGTCTTTCTCAAGAAGAACTCGCGAAGCGTGAAAATGAATTGAAGAAAGAATTGTTTGATCTTCGTTTCCAAGCAGCTGCTGGCCAATTGGAGCAGACAGCTCGTTTGAAAGAAGTGAAAAAACAAATCGCTCGTATCAAAACTGTTCAGTCAGAAGTTAAATAATAGACTAGGGAAGGAGAATTTCAATGGAACGCAATAATCGTAAAGTTCTTGTCGGACGCGTTGTTTCTGACAAAATGGACAAAACAATCACAGTTGTAGTTGAAACTAAACGTAACCACCCAGTCTATGGTAAACGTATTAACTACTCTAAGAAGTACAAAGCACATGACGAAAACAATGTTGCCAAAGAAGGCGATATCGTTCGTATCATGGAAACTCGTCCGCTTTCAGCTACAAAACGCTTCCGTCTTGTAGAAGTCGTTGAAGAAGCGGTTATCATCTAATCAAACCAGAAAGGAGAAAACTTAAATGATTCAAACAGAAACTCGTTTGAAAGTTGCCGACAACAGCGGCGCTCGCGAAATCTTGACAATCAAAGTTCTTGGTGGCTCAGGACGTAAGTTCGCTAACATCGGTGATGTAATCGTTGCGTCTGTAAAACAAGCTACTCCTGGTGGTGCGGTTAAGAAAGGTGACGTTGTAAAAGCTGTTATCGTTCGTACTAAATCAGGTGCTCGTCGTAAAGATGGTTCATACATCAAATTTGACGAAAACGCTGCAGTCATCATCCGTGAAGACAAAACTCCTCGCGGAACTCGTATCTTCGGCCCAGTTGCTCGTGAATTGCGTGACGGCGGCTTCATGAAGATCGTATCATTGGCTCCAGAAGTACTTTAATCAAAATTAACAAACACAGTCCCCTGGCAAAAGTCAGGGTGCCCCTATGGGCGTAAGAATTAAGAGGAGAAATAAATGTTTGTAAAAAAAGGCGACAAAGTTCGCGTAATTGCTGGTAAAGACAAGGGTGTTGAAGCACTTGTTGTTACAGCTCTTCCAAAAGTAAACAAAGTTGTTGTTGAAGGTGTAAACATCGTTAAGAAACACCAAAAGCCAAATAACGAAAACCCTCAAGGTGCTATCGTGGAAAAAGAAGCACCAATCCATGTGTCAAACGTTCAAGTTCTTGACAAAAATGGTGTTGCAGGACGTGTTGGCTACAAGTTTGTAGACGGCAAAAAAGTTCGTTACAATAAAAAATCAGGCGAAGTGCTTGACTAATCACGAAGGAAAGGAGAAGTATAATGGCAAATCGTTTAAAAGAAAAATATCTTAAAGAAGTAGTTCCAGCTTTGACTGAAAAGTTCAACTACTCATCTGTTATGGCTGTGCCAAAAGTGGATAAAATCGTTTTGAACATGGGTGTCGGTGACGCTGTATCAAACGCTAAAAACCTTGAAAAAGCTGCTGAAGAATTGGCTCTTATCTCAGGTCAAAAACCACTTATCACTAAAGCTAAAAAATCAATCGCCGGCTTCCGTCTTCGTGAAGGTGTAGCGATCGGTGCTAAAGTAACCCTTCGTGGCGAACGTATGTATGAATTCTTGGATAAATTGGTTTCAGTTTCTCTTCCACGTGTTCGTGACTTCCACGGTGTTCCAACAAAATCTTTTGATGGACGCGGAAACTACACACTTGGTGTGAAAGAACAATTGATCTTCCCAGAAATCAACTTTGATGACGTTGATAAGACTCGTGGTCTTGACATCGTTATCGTAACAACTGCTAACACTGACGAAGAGTCACGCGAATTGCTTACAGGCCTTGGAATGCCTTTTGCAAAATAATATAGGAGGTAAAACAAATGGCTAAAAAATCAATGATTGCTAAGAACAAACGCCCAGCTAAGTTCTCTACGCAAGCTTATACTCGTTGTGAAAAATGTGGCCGTCCACATTCCGTTTACCGCAAGTTTAAACTTTGCCGTGTTTGCTTCCGTGAATTAGCATACAAAGGACAAATCCCTGGCGTTACCAAAGCATCTTGGTAATTCTAGCTTCCAATCCCGTCGTGATTCGTCGTTATCTGCTTTTGCCTAACTCAAGTTATGCCTGCAAGCAGATGCCTAGACTCACTTAGGAATTGAAACCTAGAAACATATTCTGAGCCCAGCTCAATCATTAACTAGCAAGTGCAGCTTGCAAACTACTAGTAAGAGGAGAAATATAAAATGGTTATGACTGACCCAATTGCAGACTTTCTGACACGTATCCGTAATGCTAACCAAGCAAACCACGAAGTGCTTGAAGTGCCTGCATCAAACATCAAAAAAGGGATTGCTGAAATCCTGAAGCGTGAAGGTTTTGTAAAAAACGTTGAAATCATCGAAGATGACAAACAAGGCATCATCCGTGTATTCCTTAAATACGGACAAAATGGTGAAAAAGTTATCACTGGTTTGAAACGTATTTCAAAACCAGGTCTGCGTGTTTACAAGAAGCGCGAAGATCTTCCAAAAGTTCTGAACGGACTTGGAATTGCTATCCTTTCAACATCTGAAGGCTTGCTGACTGATAAAGAAGCTCGCCAAAAAAATGTTGGTGGGGAAGTTATCGCTTACGTTTGGTAAAATCAAGATACAAAGAGCGTCATGGGCAATGTGAAAATAGGAAATCTGACAAAGAGTGTTAACACTCTAAGAAGATTTGTCTTTTTCACACAGACCATAGCTCGTGTTCAATTTAGCTGATTTACTGGTCGGCTAAACAGAGAGTAAATTAGTTAAGGAGAAAAAGATGACAGCTGCTGAATTGAATGAAAAACTTATTGTTGCAGAAGACGCTTTGGCTGAATTGTCAAAAGATGACCTTGTATCTCTTTTATGTGAAATTGGTTATAGTCCTGCTGCTATTGATGTATTGACAGAATATCAGGAATTTGTCAAAGCTTTTCGAAAGAAACTAGGCTTGCTCTAATCCAAATGCCCCCCGTGAAAACTGGTCGCTTGCGGCCTGACAATCTAACAGGAGAATATATACATGTCACGTATTGGTAATAAAGTTATCGTGTTGCCTGCTGGTGTTGAAATCAGCAACAAAGACAACGTTGTAACTGTAAAAGGACCTAAAGGAGAACTGACTCGTGAGTTCTCAAAAGATATTGAAATCCGTGTGGAAGGAACTGAAGTAACTCTTCACCGTCCAAACGATTCAAAAGAAATGAAAACAATCCACGGAACAACTCGTGCCCTTTTGAACAACATGGTTGTTGGTGTATCAGAAGGATTCAAGAGAGAACTTGAAATGCGCGGGGTTGGTTACCGTGCTCAACTTCAAGGCAAAAAGCTTGTGCTTTCAGTTGGTAAATCTCATCCAGACGAAGTAGAAGCACCAGAAGGCATCACTTTTGAACTTCCAAACCCAACGACTATCGTTATCAGCGGAATTTCAAAAGAAGTAGTTGGACAAACAGCAGCTTACGTACGTAGTCTGCGTGCTCCAGAGCCATACAAAGGTAAAGGTATCCGCTACGTTGGTGAATTCGTTCGCCGTAAAGAAGGTAAAACTGGTAAATAATCTTGTCTGGCTGATTTTTTCAGCCAAGCAAGCTGTTTCCCAAGGTTGTGCATAAGCACAAGATTAAAATTAAGAGGTGAAAATTGTGATTACGAAACCAGATAAAAATAAAATCCGCCAAAAACGCCACCGTCGCGTTCGCGGAAAACTCTCTGGAACTGCTGATCGCCCACGTTTGAACGTATTCCGTTCTAATACAGGCATCTACGCTCAAGTGATTGATGACGTAGCGGGTGTAACGCTCGCAAGCGCTTCAACTCTTGACAAAGAAGTTTCAAAAGGAACTAAAACAGAACAAGCCGTTGTTGTTGGTAAGCTCGTTGCTGAACGTGCAGTTGCTAAAGGTATTTCTGAAGTCGTCTTCGACCGCGGTGGATATCTCTATCACGGACGTGTAAAAGCTTTGGCTGATGCAGCTCGTGAAAACGGATTGAAATTCTAAGAGGAGGACACTAGAAAATGGCATTTAAAGACAACGCAGTTGAACTTGAAGAACGTTTAGTTGCCATCAACCGTGTTACAAAAGTTGTTAAAGGTGGACGTCGTCTTCGCTTTGCAGCTCTTGTAGTTGTTGGTGATCGCAATGGTCGTGTTGGCTTCGGTACTGGTAAAGCTCAAGAAGTACCAGAAGCAATCCGTAAAGCAGTTGAAGATGCGAAGAAGAATTTGATTGAAGTACCAATGGTTGGCACAACAATTCCTCACGAAGTTCTTTCAGAATTTGGCGGAGCTAAAGTATTGCTTAAGCCAGCTGTTGAGGGTTCTGGAGTTGCTGCTGGTGGTGCGGTTCGTGCCGTCATCGAATTGGCAGGTGTAGCAGATGTTACATCTAAATCTCTTGGCTCTAACACTCCAATCAACATCGTTCGCGCAACTGTTGAAGGTTTGAAACAATTAAAACGCGCTGAAGAAGTTGCTGCCCTTCGTGGTATTTCAGTTTCTGACTTGGCATAAGAAAGGGGATAACATGGCTCAAATTAAAATTACTTTGACTAAGTCTCCAATCGGACGCATCCCGTCACAACGTAAAACTGTTGTAGCACTTGGACTTGGCAAATTGAACAGCTCAGTTATCAAAGAAGATAATCCAGCAGTACGCGGTATGATTACTGCAGTATCACACTTGGTAACTGTTGAAGAAGTTAAATAAGCTTTGCTAGTTTAACAACTTTAAATTAAAATACGTTAGGGGATGGGATTTTCTCAGCCCCTAAAACTAAATATATGTATAGGCGAGTTTATATAGGAGACACCTTTTCTCCTATATGAGCGCTAGCATTTTACAAAAGAGGAGAAATAATATAATGAAACTTCATGAATTACATCCTGCTGCAGGTTCTCGTAAAGTCCGCAACCGTGTTGGTCGTGGTACATCATCTGGTAACGGTAAAACATCTGGCCGTGGTCAAAAAGGTCAAAAAGCTCGTAGCGGTGGCGGCGTTCGCCTTGGTTTTGAAGGTGGACAAACTCCATTATTCCGTCGTCTTCCAAAACGTGGATTCCTGAACATCAACCGCAAAGAATATGCAATTGTTAACCTTGACCAACTGAACGCCTTTGAAGATGGCGCTGAAGTAACACCAGTTGTTCTCATCGAAGCAGGTATTGTAAAAGCTGAAAAATCAGGTATCAAGATTCTTGGTAACGGAGAATTGACAAAGAAATTGACTGTTAAGGCAGCTAAATTCTCTAAATCAGCTGAAGAAGCTATCACTGCTAAAGGTGGTTCAGTGGAAGTCATCTAAGCGAGGTGACCTATGTTTTTCAAACTATTAAAAGACGCATTTAAAATCAAACAGGTACGTTCTAAGATTCTGTTCACGATTTTTATCATCTTAGTTTTCCGTATCGGTACAACCATAACGGTTCCAGGGATTAATGCCAAAGCCTTAAGCAATTTGAATGATTTGCCATTCCTGAATATGCTGAGTTTGGTCTCTGGTAACGCCATGCGCAACTTCTCTGTCTTTGCACTTGGAGTCAGCCCTTACATCACAGCTTCGATCGTTGTTCAGCTGCTGCAAATGGACTTGCTTCCGAAGTTTGTAGAGTGGGGCAAGCAAGGGGAAGTAGGACGTAGGAAGCTGAATCAAGCGACTCGTTATATTGCCCTAGTTTTGGCCTTTGTGCAGGCGATTGGGATTACCGCTGGTTTCGATACTCTCTCAAGAGCTAATCTGGTTGCCAATCCTAATGTGCAGACCTACGCTTTGATTTGTGTTCTTCTAGCAACGGGTTCTATGATTGTGACCTGGCTGGGCGAACAAATCACAGATAAGGGTTACGGTAACGGTGTATCCATGATTATCTTTGCCGGTATCGTTTCCGCTATCCCTGATATGATTAAAGGTATCTATGAAGATTACTTTGTCAATATCCCTAGTGAGCGTTTGACTTCATCCTTCATTTTTGTAGGGATTCTGATTGTGGCAGTCCTGCTTATCATTTACTTTACAACCTTTGTACAGCAGGCTGAATATAAAATTCCAATTCAGTATACGAAAGTAGCTAAGGGTGCACCTTCTAGCTCCTATCTGCCACTGAAAGTCAATCCAGCTGGAGTTATTCCTGTAATCTTCGCTAGCTCTATTACAGCTGCACCGGCAGCGATTTTCCAAGTTGCCAGTGCCATGGGTTATGATGCAGATTGGATTAAGACAGCTCAGTCACTTTTGGCAACAACGACCATTAGTGGTATGTTCATGTACGCCTTCCTGATTGTCCTCTTTACATTCTTCTATACTTTTGTACAGATTAATCCAGAGAAGACAGCAGAGAATCTGCAAAAGAGCGGAGCTTACATCCCAGGTGTTCGTCCTGGTAAAGGAACAGAAGACTACATGTCTAAACTGCTGCGCCGTTTGGCAACAGTTGGCGCTCTCTTCCTAGGTGTCATTTCCATTCTGCCTATTGTAGCTAAAGATGTATTTGGATTGACAGATGCCGTTGCTCTTGGAGGAACCAGTCTCTTGATCATCATCTCAACTGGTATTGAGGGAATGAAACAGCTAGAAGGTTATCTGCTGAAGAGAAAGTATGTCGGCTTTATGGATACATCAGAGTAAGGGAACTTTTGAATTGCTTGTCTAATGAGAAGCTAGTTCAGATAACCTTTCTTGAACCGAAAATAAACAAAATAAAAGGGGACAGAGTAGACTCACCCCCTTCTATTTTGTTTTTAAACGAGTTTATTAATCGGTTTAATAGATTGCTTTAAAAACAAAAAAGGAGACCAATCATGAATCTTTTGATTATGGGCTTACCAGGTGCTGGTAAAGGAACTCAAGCTGCTAAAATCGTTGAGCATTTTAATGTTGCGCATATTTCAACTGGAGATATGTTCCGTGCAGCGATTGCTAACCAAACAGAGATGGGGGTCTTAGCCAAGTCCTATATTGACAAGGGCGAGTTGGTGCCAGACCAAGTGACAAACGGCATTGTCAAAGAGCGCTTGAGTCAGGACGATATTAAGCAAACAGGCTTCCTCTTGGATGGCTATCCACGCACGATTGAGCAAGCACATGCCTTGGATCAAACGCTAGCAGAGCTTGATTTAGTTTTGGACGGAGTTATCAATATCGAAGTGGATCCTAACAGCCTATTGGAGCGTTTGAGCGGCCGGATTATCCATCGTGAAACAGGCGAAACCTTCCACAAGGTCTTCAATCCGCCAGCAGACTACAAGGAAGAGGATTATTACCAGCGCGAAGATGACAAGCCTGAGACAGTTAAACGTCGTTTGGATGTCAATATTGCACAAGGTCAGCCAATCATTAATCACTATCGCAGCAAAGGTCTGGTCCATGATATTCAAGGAAATCAAGATATTAATGATGTCTTCTCAGCTATCGAAAAAGTCTTGACAAATTTGAAATAAAAGCGTTTTTCCTGCTTGCAATATTTGACAAGTAGTGATACAATGAATTAGTCTGACTTATAATTGTTACCTCTGTGCTCAGAGGGATCAAATCGAAATTTATGGAGGTACTTTTGCGTGGCAAAAGACGATGTGATTGAGGTTGAAGGCAAGGTAGTTGATACAATGCCTAATGCAATGTTTACGGTTGAACTTGAAAATGGACATCAGATTTTAGCAACAGTTTCTGGTAAAATTCGTAAAAACTATATTCGTATTTTAGCGGGAGACCGTGTGACTGTAGAAATGAGTCCTTATGATTTGACACGTGGACGGATCACATACCGCTTTAAATAATCGAAAAACTTGGAGGGAAAAAATGAAAGTAAGACCATCGGTCAAACCAATTTGCGAATACTGCAAAGTCATTCGTCGTAATGGTCGTGTTATGGTAATTTGCCCAGCAAATCCAAAACACAAACAACGTCAAGGATAAGATAGAAAGGAGAAAAAATGGCTCGTATTGCTGGAGTTGACATTCCAAATGACAAACGTGTAGTCGTTTCACTGACTTATGTGTACGGTATCGGACTTCCAACTTCTAAGAAAATCTTGGCAGCTGCTGGAGTTTCAGAAGACATCCGTGTAAAAGATCTTACAATCGAACAAGAAGACGCTATCCGTCGTGAAGTAGATGCGATTAAAGTTGAAGGTGACCTTCGTCGTGAAGTAAACTTGAACATCAAGCGTTTGATGGAAATCGGTTCATACCGTGGAATCCGTCACCGTCGTGGACTTCCTGTCCGTGGACAAAACACTAAAAATAATGCCCGTACTCGTAAAGGTAAAGCTGTTGCGATTGCAGGTAAGAAAAAATAATATAAGGAGGTAAAAAGTCTTGGCTAAACCAACACGTAAACGTCGTGTGAAGAAAAATATCGAATCCGGTATTGCTCATATTCACGCTACATTTAATAACACTATTGTTATGATTACTGATGTGCATGGTAACGCGATTGCTTGGTCATCTGCTGGAGCTCTTGGATTTAAAGGTTCTCGTAAATCTACACCATTTGCTGCCCAAATGGCATCTGAAGCAGCTGCTAAATCTGCACAGGAACACGGTCTGAAATCAGTTGAAGTTACTGTAAAAGGTCCAGGTTCTGGTCGTGAGTCTGCTATTCGTGCTCTTGCTGCCGCTGGTCTTGAAGTAACAGCTATTCGTGATGTGACTCCTGTACCACACAATGGTGCTCGTCCTCCAAAACGTCGCCGTGTATAATCACCAACCGTTACACTGCTTTTCGTTTAAGAGGGAGTATAGCAAATGATTGAGTTTGAAAAACCAAATATAACAAAAATTGATGAAAATAAAGATTATGGCAAGTTTGTAGTAGAGCCGCTTGAGCGTGGTTATGGTACAACACTAGGAAATTCTCTTCGCCGTGTGCTTTTGGCTTCACTTCCAGGTGCTGCTGTTACCTCAATTAATATTGAAGGTGTTTTGCACGAGTTTGATACAATTTCCGGTGTCCGTGAAGACGTGATGCAAATTATTCTGAACGTCAAAGGGATTGCTGTAAAATCTTACGTCCAAGACGAAAAGATTATTGAACTGGATGTTGAAGGACCAGCAGAAGTGACTGCCGGAGACATTTTGACAGACAGTGACGTTGAAATTATAAACCCTGATCATTATCTCTTTACAATCGGAGAAGGCGCAAGCTTTAAGGCAACGATGACTGTCAACAGCGGTCGTGGTTATGTGCCTGCAGATGAAAATAAGAAAGATGATGCACCAGTTGGAACACTTGCGGTGGATTCTATCTATACGCCAGTGACAAAAGTTAATTACCAGGTTGAGCCAGCTCGTGTTGGTAGCAACGATGGTTTTGACAAACTAACCCTTGAAATTTTAACGAATGGAACAATTATTCCAGAAGATGCTTTGGGACTTTCAGCCCGCATCCTTACGGAACATTTGAATCTCTTCACTAACCTGACAGAAGTAGCTATCGCTGCGGACGTTATGAAGGAAGCAGAAAAGACTTCTGATGACCGCATTTTGGAACGGACCATCGAAGAATTAGATTTGTCAGTTCGCTCATACAACTGTTTGAAACGTGCAGGTATCAATACTGTATTTGATTTGACAGAAAAATCTGAGCCAGAAATGATGAAAGTTCGTAACTTGGGACGCAAGAGTCTGGAAGAAGTAAAAGTTAAACTTGCTGATCTCGGTCTGGGGTTAAAAAACGATAAATAAAGGAGGAATACATGGCTTACCGTAAACTAGGACGCACTAGCTCACAACGTAAAGCAATGCTTCGCGATTTGACTACTGATTTGCTGATCAACGAATCAATCGTGACAACTGAAGCTCGTGCTAAAGAAATCCGTAAAACAGTTGAAAAAATGATTACATTGGGCAAACGTGGAGACTTGCACGCTCGTCGTCAAGCAGCAGCTTTTGTACGCAATGAAATCGCATCAGAAAACTATGATGAAGCAACAGAGAAGTATACTACAACTACTGCTCTTCAAAAATTGTTCTCTGAAATTGCACCACGCTATGCAGAGCGCAACGGTGGATATACTCGTATCCTGAAAACTGAACCGCGCCGCGGAGATGCTGCGCCAATGGCAATCATCGAATTAGTATAAGATCATCAATCTTTATTGAGTGTTATGATGATGGAATAGAGGCTCTATTCTTAGTCTAGCTCTGGTCTACCGCTAGGATTTTGTCCTAGCGGGAACACTCATCATATAGTTGATAATAGGTAGACGCTTGTTTACGAAATTGCTTTTAAGACAAAAACAATTTCGTAAGCAGGCGTTTTTGCATGAAGCTAGGAAAATACCTGAAATTTTGTTATAATACTCTAACACTATCAAAAATTTATAGGAAATGGAAATGATTGATTCAATCCAAATTTTAAAAGAACGCTATTTAAAGAATATTAAAGAAAATCCAACTGTATACATTGGCATTGAGTTAGAATTTCCTATTGTCAATAGCCAGGGCGGGGCGACTGATACAAATGTTGCTAAAAATCTCTTGAAACGACTGTTGGAAGAGTATGATTTTGAGGCAGAACGATTTGATAGAGACGGGAATCCCATCCAACTAAAATCTACTAAAAATGAAGACAGAATTCTTTTTGAGGTTTCTTACAATACTTTGGAATTCGCTTTTGCCAAGGCTAGTAGAATTCAAGAAGTTGAAGAGCGTTTTAAGAACTATCTAGACATTATTCAGCCAATTCTGCGCGAAGAAAACCATGAAATTCAAGGAGAAGGTATTCATCCTTTCTGGGCTGAAAATGATAATAGTCCAGTTAAATATCCAAGATATGAAATGCTGATGCAGTATTTAGCTATGGGAAGGAACATGGAAGGTTTGCACAATTATCCAGAATATGGTGCTTTTATTTGTGGGAGTCAAGTTCAGCTGGATGTCTCAAGAGAAAATTATTTAAGCGTCATCAATGTCTTCAATCAAATTGAAGCTGCTAAAGCATACCTCTTTGCCAATTCAGAGTTTTCAGATTCTTCTTGGGATACAAAAATAGCTCGGGATATTTTTTGGGAGCAATCGATGCATGGCATTTTACAGGAAAATGCAGGCGTTAATTCGAAAGATTTTCAAACAGAAGATGAATTTTTTGCATATCTTAGTAAATCAGCGCTTTTCACTGCTGAACGAAATGGTCAATCCTACTATTTCTATCCGATAGCTGCTAATGAATACTTGAGCCAGAAAACTATTGAAGCTTATAGCCTTTCAGGTGAAAAAGCAAATTTGACTCCAAGGGAAGCAGACTTCAAGAATCATAGAAGTTATCAGTATCAAGATTTGACGACACGGGGGACAGTAGAGTTTCGGAGCGTCTGCACTCAGCCTTTTGCTAGAACCTTTTCTTCTGCTGCTTTTCATCTTGGTATTTTAGAAAATTTGGAGAATGTAAAAGCCTATTTACAAGACGCTTCCTTCTTTCAAGAGGAAGGTCGAGATTACAAAGCTTTAAGAAGAAAGTTTTCCAAAAAAGAGTTGACCGCAAGTGAAATAGAGCATATTTATGAATTCACAAAGACTTTGCTTCAGCTGGCAAGAGCTGGTTTATTAGCCCGACAACTAGGGGAGGAAGTATATCTTCCTACACTCTAATAGATGGAAAGACTTTAATGAATAAAAAAACTTCAAAAAAAACAAAAAAAAATTAGAAAAAGGTATTGACAGGAGGTGTGGTTGGGTGATATACTAATATAGTTGTCGCGAAAGACAAAGCCCTTTGAAAACTGAACAAGACGAACCAAGTGCAGGGTGACATAGAGATATGTAACCTGTCAAAAAAACGAAAATAAATCTGTCAGTGGACAGTAATGAGTGCGAACTCAAACTTTTTAATGAGAGTTTGATCCTGGCTCAGGACGAACGCTGGCGGCGTGCCTAATACATGCAAGTAGAACGCTGAAGAGAGGAGCTTGCTCTTCTTGGATGAGTTGCGAACGGGTGAGTAACGCGTAGGTAACCTGCCTGGTAGCGGGGGATAACTATTGGAAACGATAGCTAATACCGCATGAAATTGCTTATCGCATGATAATTAATTGAAAGATGCAATTGCATCACTACCAGATGGACCTGCGTTGTATTAGCTAGTTGGTGAGGTAACGGCTCACCAAGGCGACGATACATAGCCGACCTGAGAGGGTGATCGGCCACACTGGGACTGAGACACGGCCCAGACTCCTACGGGAGGCAGCAGTAGGGAATCTTCGGCAATGGGGGGAACCCTGACCGAGCAACGCCGCGTGAGTGAAGAAGGTTTTCGGATCGTAAAGCTCTGTTGTAAGAGAAGAACGGGTGTGAGAGTGGAAAGTTCACACTGTGACGGTATCTTACCAGAAAGGGACGGCTAACTACGTGCCAGCAGCCGCGGTAATACGTAGGTCCCGAGCGTTGTCCGGATTTATTGGGCGTAAAGCGAGCGCAGGCGGTTAGATAAGTCTGAAGTTAAAGGCTGTGGCTTAACCATAGTATGCTTTGGAAACTGTTTAACTTGAGTGCAGAAGGGGAGAGTGGAATTCCATGTGTAGCGGTGAAATGCGTAGATATATGGAGGAACACCGGTGGCGAAAGCGGCTCTCTGGTCTGTAACTGACGCTGAGGCTCGAAAGCGTGGGGAGCAAACAGGATTAGATACCCTGGTAGTCCACGCCGTAAACGATGAGTGCTAGGTGTTAGGCCCTTTCCGGGGCTTAGTGCCGCAGCTAACGCATTAAGCACTCCGCCTGGGGAGTACGACCGCAAGGTTGAAACTCAAAGGAATTGACGGGGGCCCGCACAAGCGGTGGAGCATGTGGTTTAATTCGAAGCAACGCGAAGAACCTTACCAGGTCTTGACATCCCTCTGACCGCTCTAGAGATAGAGTTTTCCTTCGGGACAGAGGTGACAGGTGGTGCATGGTTGTCGTCAGCTCGTGTCGTGAGATGTTGGGTTAAGTCCCGCAACGAGCGCAACCC
>NZ_JAPVYE010000010.1:0-60734 GCF_041431685.1 Streptococcus sp. 20925_1_22
AATTGTTTGATTTTTTCTTAAGTTTTGCTATAATGAATATAATATGAATAGTGAGCACCCTTAGCTCAACTGGATAGAGTACCTGACTACGAATCAGGCGGTTAGAGGTTCGACTCCTCTAGGGTGCATTTGGCAACGAAGCCTTATGGCTCCGTTTTTAGATTGTTTAAACACCGGGAAGTAGCTCAGCTTGGTAGAGTACTTGGTTTGGGACCAAGGTGTCGCAGGTTCGAATCCTGTCTTCCCGACTAGATAACATTGAAGATAGATATACTTATCTATCTTTTTTCTTTTTTAAGAAAAAAGTGTGTCCAGTATCTATGACTTAGCTAACATATGTTGTTATTAAGACTTCTTACTTATTGTTGGATTTAATAAGTAATACAATCTTTTAGAACTACTGGTTTTGTCTCTTTATATAATCCTATTTGAAAGCAAGGGATTTGATTATTCAACTAGGTTTAGTTTGATTTTAAAGTCTAGTGTTCCAGAAGTTTAGTTTGTATCAAGCTGCTCAAATGTACTTTCCACTTGAGATGAGTAATATTAAAGATAAAAACCTCTGATAGCGGTGAATAGTTGCCTTCAGAGGTTTTTTATATGTGTTGAGTATGATTTACTACATCAAAGAGTATTCGTCAGATAACATAATGGTTTCTTTGCCCTTGTTATCAACGATGTAGACTTTTCTAGGAAAGAAAGGGTCAAATTGATAGTTTAAATCAAATGAAATAATAGTGTTGAAGTTCTTTTGTGAGAATCGTAGAGATACTCTTCCTTGGTGGTTGATGATTTCGAATTTGAGGACTGGGCGAAGTTCAAAGACCCCTTTGAGATTGTTATCAATGATGTACCAGAATGAATCGACAATTTCTTCAGGGAGGCTCGTCATGATGCCAAAGCTGGCATATCGGCCGAGAGTATTTGTAAATGCCATGGGAGACTCCTTTCTTACAGTCTGGATTTTCTTATATGATACCCGAAAATGCTTGAGATTGCAAGAATTTGACCTCTGGCAGGTCTGAATTAGACAAAAGAAAAAGAGCTTGCGCTCTTTGACAACTTTATCGATTCTTTAGTTCAACATAACGTTTGTACCAAATATTGACATAAGCATCTGAAAATGGACCTCTTCCGTTGTTAATCCAATCAACTAGGATTTTGACATTTTCTTTGAGAATGAAATCCAAATCATCAGAATAGTGCATCTGTTTTTTGTGACGTTCATATTCTTCTACATCCAACAGGCGTTTTTCACCATCAGCAAAGACTTTGACGTCTAAATCATAGTCAATGTATTTTAGAGCTTCATTATCCAGATAGTAAGGACTGGCTAGGTTGCAGTAGTATGAAGTTCCATTGTCGCGAATCATGGCAATGATATTAAACCAGTATTTTTTATGAAAATAGACAATGGCTGGTTCACGTGTTACCCAACGTCGGCCATCACTTTCTGTTACCAGTGTGTGGTCATTAACGCCAATAATGGCGTTTTCTGTTGTCTTTAGTACCATGGTATCTCGCCAGGTGCGGTGAAGATTCCCATCATGCTTATAACTTTGAATTGTAATAAAGTCGCCTTCTTTTGGAAGTTTCATAACTTACCAACTTTCTACAATTTATAAGTTTATCTTCTTTATTGTAACATATTTTCATAGAAATGCATAAGTTTTCATAGAAAATCTTAAAGATATTCTCTCAGAGCGCTGGCGATGTCGGAGAAATCATAGCCTTTGCGAGATAGAGCTTGGGTCAGACGCTGTTTTAAGTCATAGCCGTCGTATTTTTTTGAGTACTTGCGGTATTGCTTGTCTAGCTCTTTATAGAGCAGTTCTTGCTGGTTTTCTTGGTCTTCTTCGATTTGCAAATGCTGATAGGCGGTTTTGGCTTGACTATAGGAAAAACCTTTGTTTATCAAGGATTGAAGAATTTTATCTTGTAAGGCCTTGCTGGGCAGTTTTCCCTGGTATTTTCTGAGCAGCTTTTGGGCAACCTTGTCTGTTAGTTCAGTGAAATCAAACTGGCTCAATTCGTCTTCAATAATAGTGCTAGAAATCCCTTTTTGACTGAGTTTTTGTTTGAGAACAAAAGCGCCTTTGTCACCAGTGAGAAGGTTGGATTGGATAAAAGAATGAGCATATTTTCTATCATTAATCCAATTATCCTTTTTTAGATTGTCCAAGACCTGACTGATGATTTCTGGTTGGATGTCGTGCTGCGTTAAGTAGTCTTTAACTTCTTTAGCAGTTCTTTGCTTGAAGGAGAGATGATAGAGGGCTAGATTTTTTCCGTAAGAAAATTGGGCATAGTCTTGAATTTTTGATAGCTCCTGCTCTGTGATTTCCATTCCTTTGGACAGCATGAAGCGAACGATGGTGTCTTCTGTAATATAGAGCTTTTCACTGTCGTCCAACTCCAAGAGGTAGAGTCTTTTTTTCTTTTCGATTTTTGTGATTTTCATAAGAGATTTTGGTAGAATCCTTTCTTTTAGCCAAATGCTTCAAAGGCAGCTATCAAGCGCAGTTTGTCTGTATCAACATCCTTCTGGCCATAGTAGTCAAGAAAGAGCTCTGCGTATTGGGGGTCAGATAAATTATAAGTAAGAGACCAGATTGCCCAGTAAAGGTCAAGGTGGCGATCACTAAGGCCAGCGAGTCCAAGGTCAATAAAGCAGGAGAAGGTTGCTGCGTCTTTCAAAATGAAATTGGGTAAGCAGGCATCTCCGTGAATCAAGGCATCCACCGTCAGTAAGTGTCCCTGTTCTTGGATAAGCTGATATGCTTCCTCACGGCTTTGGATATGAAACTGAGGCAGTAAAGCTTTTTGATAAAAGCAACCTTTATGGTAATTTTCCTCTGCTTGTTCTTTATAGTGTTGGAGGCGATGCTGGATTGGGAAATGCTGGGGTTGGAGGCTGTGAAGTTTTCTGAGTGTGACAGCCATCGTTTGGCAAAGTTCTTCTGGCTGTTGGAGAAAGGCTAGGGCGTCCTTACCCTCGGCTTCTTTAGTCAGTAAGTAGTCTTTATCTGCTGTTAGGTAGTGAATGACCGGCACACCGAGTCCTTGCTCTTCAAACCATTTGGCAAGTGTGGCTTCTTGTGCTAACTGGCCTTTTTGATCGATTTTCAAATAATAGCCCGTATCGGCATAGAAAACACTGGCTACAGAATGTGAGGAACTGTCGTAAAAAGTGGCTCCCTCTAGATAAGTTCGTATTTGCTCAGGAAAATGGTCTACTGGAAGGGATGTCTTTTCTGCTTTCATACTTTTATTGTAACATATTCTCAACTAATGCGAGGCAGCGTGGTATAATAGAAGCATGAATGTGAAAGTGAAACAAAGAATCCCTTTGAAAATTAAGAAAATGGGGATTAATGGGGAAGGGATTGGATTTTATAAGAAAACGCTGGTCTTTGTGCCAGGGGCTTTGAAGGGTGAAGAAGTCTACTGTCAGGTGACCAGGGTTCAGCGTAATTTTATCGAGGCCAAGCTCTTGACCATCAACAAGCGGTCGAAATTTCGGGTGGAAGCGCCTTGTGAGATTTATGATAGCTGCGGGGGCTGTCAAATCATGCACCTCCACTATGACAAGCAGTTAGAGTTTAAGGAAGATTTGCTGCGTCAGGCCTTGAAAAAATTTGCGCCAGCTGGTTATGAAAACTATGAGATTCGTCCGACTATTGGTATGCAGGAGCCACTCTATTATCGGGCAAAACTTCAGTTTCAGACTCGGAAATATAAGGATGAGGTCAAGGCTGGGCTCTATGCCCAGAATTCCCACTATCTGGTCTCGCTGAAAAATTGTCTGGTTCAGGACAAGGTAACGCAAAAGATCATCAATAAGGTGGCTCGGCTTTTAGGCAAGTATAGGCTGCCCATCTATGATGAGAGAAAGACTGCTGGGGTACGAACAGTCATGATTCGCAGGGCCAGAAAGACAGGTCAGGTGCAGATGATTTTTGTGACAGGTCGCAAGCTAGACTTTTCTCCAGTCGTCCGAGACCTAGTGGCTGAATTTCCAGAGTTGGAGACAGTAGCGGTCAATTATCATACGAGCAAGTCCAGTGAGATTTACGGGGATAAGACAGAGATTATCTGGGGAGAGGAGGCTATCCAAGAAGGAGTGCTGGACTATGAGTTCTCCCTGTCGCCTCGAGCTTTTTATCAGCTCAATCCTGAGCAGACAGAGGTGCTCTACGGGGAGGCGGTTAAGGCGCTGGATGTGACGAAAGAAGAGCATTTGATTGATGCCTATTGCGGAGTGGGGACCATCGGCTTTGCCTTTGCTAAAAGAGTCAAGTCTCTGCGTGGCATGGACATCATCCCTGAGGCCATTGAAGACGCTAAACGCAATGCAAAACGCATGGGCTTTGACAATACACTCTATGAGGCTGGAACGGCAGAGGAAATTATTCCTCGCTGGTACGCTGAGGGTTATAGGGCGGATGCCTTGATTGTCGATCCGCCACGAACTGGTCTGGATGATAAGCTGCTGGGGACGATTGTCCGCTATGCACCTGAAAAGATGGTCTACGTTTCCTGCAATGTCTCAACTCTGGCTCGGGATTTAGTCAAGCTCTCTCAGGTCTACGATGTTCACTATATCCAGTCGGTTGATATGTTTCCGCATACCGCTCGGACCGAGGCAGTGGTGAAATTATCCAAGCGAGATAGCTCTCGTTCGAGTTAATCGTAAGCAGCTCGCAAGAGCTGACAAAATCATTCTAAAAAGGACTTAGTTTTCTTGTAATACAGAGCTAAGCCTTTTCTTTTGTCAAAATCGCAATGGTTTTATAGGGAGATCAGTTTCCGCCTAATCAATTAGTCACAAAAAGAGAACACTCGTCAAGTGTTCTCTAATGGCAATCAGTTATATTAGAATAAACCGAAGACTAGGACTGCAAGGACGGCACCAATAATTGGTCCGACAACTGGAATCCAAGCATAGCTCCAATCGCCATTTCCTTTATTTGGAATCGGAAGAAGACTGTGCATGATGCGAGGACCTAAGTCACGAGCTGGGTTTAGGGCATAACCTGTTGTTCCACCAAGCGAGAGACCAATTCCGACAATTAGTGTTCCAACTGCAAAAGTACCAATGCCTGCTTGCAGCTTATAAAGTCCAAGAGCGAAGATAGTCAGTACAAGAACAAAAGTTCCAAGGATTTCACTAATCAGGTTAGAGAAGGTATCTTTGATAGCTGGGCCTGTGCTAAATGTACCCAGGACGTTAGCCGGATTTTCTTCAGCGAGATAGTGAGGTTTGAACTGTAGGAAGACTAGGAACTGTCCGACCATAGCACCTGCAAACTGAGCAAGGACGTAAGGAAGAACAGATGCCCAAGGCAAATCACCTTTCAGAGCTACTCCGATAGTTAGGGCAGGATTCAGATGGGCTGGGCCAAGGTTGCCAGATACAAAAGCAGCGATGGCAACAGCAATCCCCCATCCCATGGTGATTACAATCCAGCCTGAATTGTGACTCTTAGTTTTGGGAAGAACCACACCTGCAACTACACCATTACCCAGAAGGAGCAAGAGCAGTGTTCCTAAAAATTCGCCAAATATTTCTTTCATCATCTATATTACTCCATTTAAAAGAAGGGGTGGCAGACAGTTGTTTTGCCTACCGCCTCTTCTCGTATTTTCTATTTTTTTAATTCTTCTAAATCGTTATTTGCAAGGGCAGCTTGAACATCTTTTCGATAAGCTGCTTTTTCTTCTTCTGTCCAGTCGTAGAATCGTCCCATTTCATCAAGAACAGGTTCTACAATCGCATCTAAGCTGTCCCGCATAAAGAGCATGTGGTTTGTCCGGCGCAGCAGGAAGTCAACAGGGCTGAGTGCTAATTCGTTACGCATAGCATAATGCAGTGACAAGGTATCCGCTAGGCTGAGACCTGGTGCTTGCTCGATGCTGTGTGCGAGGGCAAAGACTTTAGGAGCATTTGAACCGTAAAGGTTTGCAAGATAGAAGGCTTCTTTGCTGTCTAAGCCGCGTGAGACACCAAGTTGCGCAAAAGCTTCGATTTCGGAATCCACATTTGCTGGATTGAGCTCTCCGCCTGAAACAGGGTAGGTCTTCGAGTTGATGAGTTTGAAGCTACGGTCGAACTCTGCTTTGAGGATTTCAACCACGCGCTCCATCGCGCCTTCCGCCATCTTACGATAGTCCGTAATCTTACCGCCAGCAAGAGTCAAGAGGCCATTGTTATCACGTTCCAGGCTGGAACCGCGAGACACAGCAGATGGATCCAAGTGTTTTTCAGAAGTGCTGCTTTCGAGTTGAGTAACAGCCGCTTCAACATCTTCACGGGATTTTTCTTTGGCCAGATAGCTTTCAACAGTCGCAATCAGTGAATTGAAACTTTCGTCGCTAATGGTACCGTTATTTCCGCCGTTATAGTCAGAAGCGCTGTTTCCTGCAATGAGAGGACGAAGACCTGCCCAGCTGCTTTCGATATCGTCAATTGTGATGTTTGCTTCTGGGAAGCGATTATTGACAATGCCCAAGAGGTAATCCACATCTTCTTGTGTTACTTTTGGATGCTCTAGGTCGCCAGTGTAGTCAGTATCAGTCGTACCAAAGTAGGTTTTATTTTCACGTGGAAGAACAAAGACCATCCGGCCGTCTCCCAAGCCTGTGTCAAAGTAGACTGGCTGAGAAACCTTGATCTTGCTAGAGTCAACCACCAAGTGAACTCCCTTGGTTGGACGCATTTGTGAGTATTGCTCACCGTCATTTGATAGATTGCGCACCTTATCGCTCCAAGGTCCAGTTGTGTTGATGACCAAGCGAGCCTTGATTTCAAAGACTTCATCTGTCAAGAGGTCACGCGCAACAACGCCTGTAATCTTTCCAGATTCATCAAAAAGGAAGCCTTCTGCCTTGACATGGTTGGCAATCAGAGCGCCGTCTTGGTTGGCCCGTTTGATATTTTCAATTACGAGGCGCGCATCGTTGTTGCGGAAGTCAAGATAGACACCGCCACCGACCAAGCCTTCTTTCTTAAGTTCAGGTTCCCGTTCTAAGACTTCTTCTTTGCTGAGGACCTTATTGGCAGCAGGAGTGTTGTTGACACCGGCTAAGAGGTCATAGAGGTCCATAGCCACTTTGAGACGGAAGAGGCTGAAGGTAGCGCCCTCTTCTTCATAAACAGGAAGCAGCATAGGATCTGGTTTTGGAATATGGGGGGCAATTTGCTGTACCACAGCACGCTCAGAAACCGTATCTGATACCACCTCTACGTCGAATTGCTTGAGGTAACGAAGGCCACCATGGACCAGTTTGGTAGAACGGCTAGAAGTCCCTTCGGCAAAGTCCTGCATTTCAATCAGACCAGTCTCCAGGCCACTTGCAGCTGCTTGCAAGGCTACTCCAGCACCGGTAATCCCGCCGCCAATAATCAGGAGGTCCAAGGTGCGTTCCTGCATTTTTTTTATCGATAATTCACGTGTTTTCTTTGAAAATTCCATATTTATACACTTTCTAACTTAGTCATTTCATGCTTCTACTGACTTAATTATAAAAATATGAATCAGTATCAGTCGTCGATTTCTGCAAAGACTTGAGTTGCCTTAACGGCTTTTTTCCATCCTTTGTAGAGTTGTTCCTTACGGGATTCATTCATAGATGGTTCAAAGAGTTCTCCAGTTTCATTGAGAGTGCGGAGTTCGTCTAAGTCTTTCCAGTAGCCTACTGACAGTCCTGCCAAGAAGGCTGCACCAAGAGCAGTTGTTTCTAAGTTTTTAGCACGGGCAATATCGATTCCCAAAATGTCAGCCTGAAACTGCATGAGGAAGTTGTTCATAGCAGCACCGCCGTCGACTTTGAGGACTTGAATAGCAGTCTTGGCATCCACCTGCATAGTGTCAATGATGTCGCGTACTTGGTAAGCGATGGATTGAAGAGTAGCCTTGATAAAGTCTTCCTTGCTGGTTCCGCGTGTCAAGCCAAAGACAGATCCGCGGGCATTTTGATCCCAATACGGAGCGCCCAGACCTGTGAAGGCAGGTACGACATAGACTTCGTCATTGTTGTGAGAATTGAGAGCATATTTTTCAGATTCTGGTGAATTTTCAACCATCCGAAGACCGTCGCGCAGCCATTGAATAGCACTTCCGGCAATGAAGATAGAACCTTCTAAGGCATAGTAAACTTTGCCGTTGATACCGTAGCCAATAGTTGTCAAGAGGTTGTTTTCAGACAGCTGCATCTCTTCACCAGTATTCATGATAATGAATGAACCAGTTCCGTATGTATTCTTGACCATACCAGGCTCAAAAGCTAGCTGTCCAAAGAGAGCTGCCTGCTGGTCACCAGCCATACCAGAAATTGGAACTTCTCCACCGTAGAAATGGAATGGAGCGGTTTTACCATAGATTTCTGAGTTAGAACGAACTTTTGGAAGCATAGCCTTTGGAATGTTAAGGATTTCCAAAATTTCATCATCCCATTTAAGATCCTTGATATTATAGAGCATGGTACGAGCTGCATTTGAGTAATCGGTCACGTGAGCCGCGCCGTCAGTTAATTTCCAAACCAGCCAGGTATCAATAGTACCAAAGAGCAATTCGCCCTTTTCAGCTCTTTCTTGCGCACCTTCTACATGGTCCAAAATCCAGCGAACCTTGGTAGCAGAGAAGTAAGCGTCAATAATCAAACCAGTCTTTTCGTGGAATTTTTCCACATAGCCTTGGCTTTTCAGCTGTTCAGCCAGAGGAGCGGTCTGGCGAGATTGCCAAACGATAGCATTATAGATAGGAAGACCTGTATTTTTATCCCAGACGACAGTTGTTTCACGCTGGTTGGTAATTCCGATGGCTTCGATTTGATTAGGTTTGACTCCACTTTCGATGAAGGCGCCGGCGATAACGGACTGCACAGAGTTCCAAATTTCATTGGCATTGTGCTCAACCCATCCAGCTTGAGGGAAAATTTGAGTAAATTCTTTTTGACTGGAGCTAACTTTTTCTCCTTTTTTGTTAAAGATGATGGCGCGGGAACTAGTAGTTCCTTGGTCGATGGCCATGATGTATTTTTCTTGTGACATGAACTGTCCTCCTAGTAAAAATCTTGAGGTTGTTTCCTCTACAGTAACTAGTATATAAAATAAAACGCTTTCTTTTTTATCAACTTTTTTTAAATTTTAAAAAAATCTGAGGAGATTGTGCGAAAATCACAAAGAAACCTAGATTTCTCCAAGTTTCTTAATGAAATATCATGTGACGGATTTGAGCCAAATCTTCCAAATCCAAGTCATTTTTTAAATAATAGATAGGAACTTGCTGGGCCTGATGAATAGGATTGTTGGTAATAATGAGGTCATAATTTCGGGTAAGGTCGTAGGATTCAATCGTAATAAAGCGATTGTACTCTAAGTACCGCCTTAGAATGGCCGTCATCCTGGAAACAACGATAAAGCTATCTGTCAAGTCCATGCCTATCTTGATGACTTGACCGTCGTTTTCAGCAATGTACTCCATCAGCTGGAGCCATTCCCACAACACCTTTTTATCCAGAGATGTTCCCTGCTGGAAAATAGGCAGTTTGCTAAAAATAGTGTCTGCCACTTGTCGATAATCGTCTTCGCTCCATAAGTAAGGATGGCGCAATTCTAAATCATGCTTGTATTTGTCTTGCAAGAGACAGCCTTTGAAAAGAAAGACATGGGCGCAGAGCTGACTGAGTTCGTAGGTCACTTGATCTTCGATGTAGTCACCAAGCAAGTCCTGGCCCTTCATCTCTTGAATCAGTTGCGTAATCAGACCGGCAATTTCACCGCCAAAGCCTAGTATATACTCCATGGTATGCAGGGGTAAAATCCGATGAGAAAGTAGAAATGAAAAGAAAATCATCATTTCCCCATCTTCCTGACTTAGAGTGATGTGCTGTCCGGCAAAGAAATCATTTGTTCGGCGATGCAAGCGCTGGTAGAAGATATTTTTAAAATAGCCCTGCATTTTCTGCTCAATGTTTTGGAATTGACAGGCATTGACTCTTAGGCGCTGTTGGGTAATATGCGCCCAAAGGGCCAAGTCCAATCGCTGACCTTGAGAGAGTTGGGCTCCGCAGAGTTCTTCTAAGACGGCAACTTCCTGCCTTCTTTCTGATTTTTGAAGTTCTTTTTCCCAATCTTGACTAGACCAAACCTTGCGAAAGAGGCAGAAATAAAAATAGCGGATCTGGTGTTCAGGCCCTTTCAGGCGGCCATTTTGGATAGATAGCTCAAACTCTGATAAAATCTGATTTAGACCGGATATATGACGGCTGAGGGTTGCTTCACTGATCATGAGCTCTTGGGCTAATTGATGGGCTAAAAACTGTTGATGATAGAGCAAGTAGTTTAAAATCTGGTGTTTGATAGCATTGCCCAAAAAGAGTCTGCGAATGTCCCGTCCCTTGGTATCCGGTCCGATGGACAGACTGAGTGTTTCGTCTTGAAGCTGGATGGATAAGGTTGCATGATGGTCCATAGCCTTGTCGTTAATCAAGCTAATGTACTTGGTCAAGGTTGCTTTCGAGAAGCCTGTTTCAGACATGACGTCCTTCAAACTGGATGTAGAATGCTGCTGTAAATAAGACAGGACAATAAACTGCCCCGCTTCACTCTTTTCCATTAAGTCTGCAAGATACATACGAAAACCCTCTCAATTCACTAATCTTAGCTTATCACAAAAGGGAAAAAAGACGAAGCAATGTGCTTTATATTTTCTTATCGTTGCCTGAGGCAATAATGGAAGCATAAGTCTAACATCTTATCTATCTTAATTCGCTATTCCATTTCTTTTGAATAAGCATAAGAGGAGCAGACACTCCTGCTTTTTTTGCTTTGAGTCTGATAGCTTTTTTATGGTATAATTGTAGAAAAATGACGATGAAGGAGCAGCTATGGATAATGTGATTGATTTGTCTATCCCGGTGGCAGAAGTGATTGAGAAGCAGCCAGAAGTTTTGGATGTTCTGGTCGAGTTGGGCTTTACGCCTCTGGCCAATCCCGTTATGCGCAATACAGTCGGGCGCGTGGTTTCTATCAAAAAAGGTGCTGGTATGAATGGCATTGACCTTAATAAAATCAAGCAAACTCTGGAATTAAATGGCTATGAAGTGGTGGGGATTTAGGCATGGCTACTGAACGCATTGAAGTCCTCAAGTCTATCTTGCTGGATCTACATAACGGAGCTTCGGCAGAGTCCGTCCAGGAGCTTTTCAATGAGCATTTCGCTGGTGTGTCCGCTATTGAGATCAGTCTGATGGAGCATGAGCTAATGAACTCAGATACGGGAGTGACCTTTGAAGATGTCATGTCCCTCTGCAATGTCCATGCCAACCTCTTTAAAGGGGCCATTCAGAATGTAGAGGTGGCGGATACTGACCATCCAGGCCATCCGGTTCAGATCTTTAAGCAGGAAAATCTAGCCTTGCGGGCTGCCCTCATGCGGGTTCGCAGGCTCCTATCTACCTATGAAAGCACAGAAGATGAGGGCCTTCTTCCAGAAATCCGCAAGGGACTCCAGCGCCAGCTGGGTTTGGTGGAGCAGTTTGATATCCACTATCAACGCAAGGAAGAGCTCATGTTTCCCATCATGGAGAGCTACGGCCACGATTCGCCGCCCAAGGTCATGTGGGGGGTAGATGACCAGATTCGAGACCTTTTCCAAGAGGCTAAGATTGCTGCAGAGCAGCTGCCAGACACTTCGATTCAAGAAGTCAAGGAGAAATTTGAGACTTTTGCAGCTGAGTTTGAAGCTATGATTTTCAAGGAAGAGTCCATTTTACTGATGATTCTCTTGGAGTCCTTTCATCAGGACGACTGGCTCAAGATTGCTGAGGAGAGCGATGCTTATGGTTATGCTATCATCAAGCCAACGGAGAAATGGATTCCTGCGCGGCACTCATTCTCGGAGGAGGAAGCTGGGGATGCTGCTGATGAAGGAAGCGAAGCGCCAGCCAGCACAGAACAGACTAGTGATGGCAGGTTTCAGCAGGTCATTGATACGCCAGATGGTCAGGTCACCATTTCCTTTAAGCCCAAGGAAAAGAAGGAGCAAGCCTTTAATCGGGAGTCTCAGCAGTCTTTTGGTCATGGCTATCTGTCGATGGCGGAGGCCAATCTGATTTTGGATCATCTGCCCATGGAGATTACCTTTGTCAATAAGGACGATATTTTCCAGTATTATAATGAAAGTGTGCCAGCGGACGAGATGATTTTCAAGCGGACGCCGTCCCAGATAGGACGCAATGTCGAACTCTGCCACCCGCCCAAGTTTTTGGACAAGGTACGGCGGATTTTCAAGGCGCTGCGCGAGGGAGAGCGGGACAAGTTTGAGATGTGGTTCAAGTCGGAATCGCGGGGCAAGTTTGTCCATGTGACCTATGCAGCGGTGCGAGATGAATCTGGTGAATTTCAGGGGGTGCTGGAGTATGTGCAGAACATTCAGCCCTTCCGTGACATTGACCGTGATTTTTACCGAGATTTGGACTAGGTATTTGCAGTTAGAAAGTGAGAAAAATGAGTTACGAACAGGAATTTTTACAGGAGTTTGAAGCTTGGGTCAAGACCCAGGTCATGATTAACGAGATGGCGCTCAAGGAGAGCCAGGCGGTCTACGAGGCGGACCAGGATGAGCGTGCTAAGGAAGCAGCCATTCGTTATGAAAGTCGTCTCGATGCCTACCAGTTCCTTTTAGGGAAATTCGCCAACTATCAGGCGGGCAAGGGATTTCACGACCTGCCAGATGGACTTTTGGGTGAGAGAAATTATTGATTTTTCACTGGAAAGGTGATAGAATAGGTTCATCAGAGGTGTTTTGAATCCCACATTTTACAGAAAGTGGCGGTGCTGAGAAGTCCATAAGTGTGTCAAAACTGGTTGCTGATGGATAAAAAATGAAATAATTTTGTCTTTTTATTATAAAGACGAGAGTTGCGGGCTTTGCCCGAAATTGGGTGGTACCGCGGATAAACTCATTCGTCCCTGTCATGTAGATGGCAGGGGCGATTTTTTGTAGAAAGCGAGGGAGGAATGACAAGAGCAGAGTTGCCAGAACGAATCGAAACAGAACGGTTCGTGTTACGAGTCCGCACCGTGGCTGATGTTGTGGATATTTTTGACTATGCCAGTAGGCCAGAAGTTTCCTACCCAGCAGGCTTTCCGCCCGTCAAGACCTTGGAGGATGAGATTTATTATCTGGAGCATATCCTTCCTGAGCGCAATCAAAAGGAAAATCTCCCAGCAGGTTATGGGATTGTCGCTAAAGGAACTGATAAGGTCATCGGCTCTGTCGATTTCAACCATCGGCACGAAGACGATGTGCTGGAGATTGGCTATACCTTACACCCAGACTATTGGGGACGTGGTTATGCGCCCGAAGCAGCGCGTGCCTTGATTGACCTGGCTTTTAGAGAACTGGGGCTTCACAAGATTGAGCTGACTTGCTTTGGCTACAATGTCCAAAGTCAACGAGTTGCTGAGAAGCTTGGCTTCACCCTTGAAGCTCGCATTCGAGACCGTAAAGATGCCCAAGGCAAGCGTTGTGATGATTTGAGATATGGCTTGCTTAGGAGTGAGTGGGAGGTAATTTGATGTCTGAAGAAGACAAACAATTAATCTCATTATCAGAGGAGCAGTTACGTCAAATTGATGAGCAATACTCTGAATTAAGTGATAGCGATATTATTGAACGATTAGCTTATTTAGAAATTAATAGTAATCACAAACGTATAGTTATCTCCGATATTGAACCAACCAAGGGAATAATGTCAGTATCGAACCAAATTTTTGAGATTAAAAAGGATTTCCAAAAAATCAAGAATATGTTTGAATTGTTTGTTTCAGATGTCTCGGATTTTTTAAGTATTAAGAATAAACTTGAGTCAAAGGAATTAGAAATTGAAGATGCTGATATGAATCGCTTCATGATTCATTTGTTATCCAGCGGAAAATTGTTTGTTGATTTTAATGAAAACCAAATCAAACAAAAATATTCCAAGGATAGTGAGGAATTTGATTGTATACATAGTTTTGCAAGCTATCAGTATGATACGAACTTTGCCTATCGATTTTGCTATTCTTTGAGAAATTATTCGCAACATATTGACTTACCAGTAAATGAAGTAAAAGTTGTTAGCCCAGATGATGAAACAGTTTTAGTTGATTTCTATATTGATTTAGATTATCTTTTAAATTCCAACTTTAAATGGAAAAAAATAAAAATGGAGTTGATAAAACTAAACCAAGAAACATCTAAGATTGATGCTATAGCTCTAGTGAAAGAATATTTTAATGCTCTCACAGAACTCTATGGTAATTATAATAAATTGTTTTTAAAGTTAAATCATAATACATTAGTCGATATTAAATCAAAGTTGGAATCATTAAAATTGAAACATTCTCGGTATTATATTTTAAAGATAAGCAAGTACGATCTCAAATATAATCCTGGGAACTATACTATGTCAGCACTCGCAGCATTTGCAGAAATTGATGAAATTTATATTGAATTATCAAAAATTGGTTTGATAAATATTGTAAATAAAAATAGTTAAGGAGAACACACATGTCTAAACAACTTTCACCTAAATACAATCCAGCCGAGGTTGAGGCTGGTCGTTACCAAAAATGGCTTGAGGCTGATGTTTTCAAGCCTTCAGGAAATCAAAAGGCTAAGCCTTATTCGATCGTTATTCCACCACCAAACGTAACTGGGAAACTTCACCTTGGTCACGCTTGGGATACAACTCTTCAGGATATTATCATCCGTCAGAAGCGCATGCAAGGTTTTGACACGCTTTGGCTACCAGGTATGGATCACGCTGGGATTGCCACTCAAGCTAAAGTTGAAGAGCGCTTGCGTGGTGAAGGCATTTCCCGCTATGACCTTGGTCGTGAGAAATTCCTCGAGAAAGTCTGGGAATGGAAAGACGAATATGCCACTACCATCAAGGAACAATGGGGCAAGATGGGGCTCTCTGTAGACTACTCTCGTGAGCGTTTCACTCTTGACGAAGGTTTGTCAAAAGCCGTTCGCAAGGTCTTTGTGGACCTTTACAAGAAAGGCTGGATCTATCGTGGTGAGTTTATCATCAACTGGGACCCAGCAGCTCGCACAGCACTGTCTGATATCGAGGTGATCCACAAGGATGTCGAAGGTGCCTTCTACCACATGAACTACATGCTGGAAGATGGCTCACGCGCCCTTGAAGTTGCGACAACTCGTCCTGAGACCATGTTTGGGGACGTTGCGGTTGCGGTCAATCCAGAAGACTCACGCTACAAGGACTTAATTGGAAAAAATGTCATCCTTCCAATCGCTAATAAATTGATTCCAATCGTGGGAGACGAGCACGCAGACCCTGAATTTGGTACGGGTGTCGTGAAAATCACACCTGCTCACGATCCAAACGACTTCTTGGTCGGTCAACGTCACAACTTGCCACAAGTCAACGTTATGAATGACGACGGAACTATGAATGACTTGGCCTTCGAATTTGCAGGCATGGACCGTTTTGAAGCTCGTAAGGCAGTCGTGGCTAAGTTGGAAGAATTCGGTGCCCTTGTTAAAATCGAAAAACGTGTTCACAGCGTTGGTCACTCAGAGCGGACTGGCGTTATGGTTGAGCCGCGTCTGTCTACCCAGTGGTTCGTCAAGATGGACCAATTGGCTAAGAATGCTATTGCCAACCAAGACACAGAGGATAAGGTTGAGTTCTACCCACCTCGTTTCAACGATACCTTCCTCCAATGGATGGAAAATGTCCACGACTGGGTTATCTCTCGTCAGCTCTGGTGGGGTCACCAAATCCCTGCTTGGTACAATGCAGACGGTGAAATCTATGTGGGCGAAGAAGCACCAGAAGGTGACGGATGGACTCAAGATGAAGACGTCTTAGATACATGGTTCAGTTCTGCCCTTTGGCCCTTCTCAACTATGGGCTGGCCTGATGTCGACTCAGAAGACTTTAAGCGTTACTTCCCAACCTCAACCTTGGTAACTGGTTATGATATTATTCCATTCTGGGTATCTCGGATGATTTTCCAAGGTTTGGAATTTACTGGCAAGTCGCCATTCAAAAATGCCTTGATTCACGGTCTCATTCGTGACGAGCAAGGACGTAAGATGTCCAAGTCACTGGGCAATGGGATTGACCCAATGGATGTTATTGATAAGTACGGAACAGATAGCCTGCGTTGGTTCCTCTCAAACGGTTCTGCCCCTGGCCAAGACGTGCGCTTCAGCTATGAAAAGATGGATGCTTCTTGGAACTTCATTAACAAAATCTGGAACATTTCCCGCTATATCCTCATGAATAATGAAGGTTTGACGCTGGATGCGGCGCGTGAGAATGTCGCTCAGGTGGCGGCTGGTCAGGCAGGTAATGTCACCGACCGCTGGATTCTCCACAACCTCAATGAAACCATTGGCAAGGTGACTGAGAACTTCGACAAGTTTGAGTTTGGTGTGGCTGGTCACATCCTCTACAACTTCATTTGGGATGAATTTGCTGACTGGTATGTGGAGCTGACCAAGGAAGTGCTATACAGCGACAATGACGACGAGAAAGTCATCACTCGCTCTGTACTCCTCTACACGCTGGACCAAATCCTGCGCCTGCTCCATCCAATCATGCCTTTCGTGACCGAGGAAATCTTTGGACAAATCTCAGAAGGAACCATTGTGACAGCGGCTTATCCAGTGGTTCGTCCAGAATTTGAAAATGTCGAGGCAGCAGCTGGCGTGGAAGCCCTCAAGGATCTGATTCGTTCGGTGCGCAATAGCAGAGCTGAGGTCAATGTGGCGCCAAGTAAGCCGATTACCATCTTGATTAAGACGACAGATAGCGCGCTGGAAACCTTCTTCAAGGATAATGTCAACTACATCAAGCGCTTCACCAATCCTGAGCATCTGGAAATCGCAGCAGACCTTGCAGTGCCAGAGCTGGTCATGTCCAGCATCATCACAGGCGCAGAAATCTACCTGCCACTTGCTGACCTCCTCAATATCGAGGAAGAACTGGTTCGTCTCGAAAAAGAACTAGCCAAGTGGCAAAAAGAACTGGATATGGTCGGCAAGAAACTCTCTAACGAGCGATTCGTGGCTAACGCCAAACCAGAAGTCGTCCAAAAAGAACGTGACAAACAAGCCGACTACCAAGCTAAGTACGATGCGACAGTGGCGCGGATTGATGAGATGAAGAAACTCGTGTAAGTTATTAAAATCAGTTGTGAATTTGACTTAATTTCACAACTGATTTTTAAGTTGATTTATGGTATAATGAATGATAAAAAGCAAAAAAATAATAGGAGGCCGATATGAAAATAAATGCAATTGATTTATTTTGTGGCGTAGGCGGTCTAACGTATGGAGTTCAACAAGCTGGGATAAATGTGGTTGCTGGCTACGATATTGATGACAAAAGCAAATTTGCATACGAATATAATAATGACGCAAAATTTATTTTAAAAGATATAAAGGAAATTGAGGATGATGAAATATTAGCTTTGTATCCAAAAGATACAGATATAAAAATATTGATTGGTTGTGCTCCCTGTCAACCATTCTCGTCCTATAGCCATAAATACCAAAACAACGAGAATACTCTAAAAAAAATAGATCTATTAGATTACTTTGGAAAACAAATTGAACTTGTACAACCGGATATAGTTTCAATGGAAAATGTTCCTCAAATGGAAAAGAGGGAAGTTTTTCAGCGTTTTAGAACTTTATTAGAAAAGAATGGTTATAAGGTAACTTTTAAGGTCGTGTACGCACCAGAATATGGTGTGCCTCAAATGAGAAAACGCCTACTTTTACTTGCTTCTAAATTGGGTGATATCTCATTACTTGAACCAGAATTTAATTCAGAAAGTTATCCGACTCTTCGTGACGCAATTGAAAACTTACCGAAAATAAAAGCTGGGGAAACATATGCTAAAGATCCATTGCATAGAAGTAGAAATATGTCTACTTTAAATTTAAAAAGAATCCAACAATCAAAACCTGGTGGTACGTGGAGAGACTGGGATGAAGATTTACTTTTGGAAGCGTACAAAAAAGAAAGTGGGCAGTCGTTTGGTTCAGTTTATGGTCGATTAGAGTGGGATAAACCAGCTAATACCATTACTACTCAGTTTCCTGGCATAGGTAATGGTCGCTTTGGCCACCCAGAACAAGATAGAGCACTTAGTCTTCGAGAGGGGGCATTACTCCAAACCTTCCCCTCAAATTATCAGTTTGTTAGCCCTAAACAGGGTGGGAATTATCCAATAGGCCAAGTAGCGTTACAAATTGGGAATGCAGTGCCACCTAAATTAGGTGAGATTATTGGTAGAAGTATTATAAAACATTTGGAGGAACTTGATGAATTCTAACAAAGAGTACCCTATACATATTAGTCCCGAAATTTTGGAGCTTTTAGGACCTAGTCTTTATACAAATATTTATTATATATTAGCAGAACTTATTGCAAATAGTTATGATGCTGATGCGGAAAATGTTTGGTTAGATCTGTCTGGAGATTCCATTATTATAGAAGATGATGGACATGGTATGACTTATGCAGAGACAGTTAATAAATATCTTGAAGTTGCAAAATCAACAAGAAATACAGAAGCTGAATCAAAGAGTAGAAAATTCCAGAGACCTAAAATGGGAAGAAAGGGAATAGGTAAACTTGCGGCTCTGGCTGTTTCAACTGAAGTTAATGTAAAAACTAAGTCAAATGGTGAATTATCTGGTTTTGTTTTAACAAGAAATGTCCCAAAAGATCGTAACCTTCATCCAATTCCAGAATCAGAAATCACATTTTCAAATATTTCTGAATCAGGTACTAGGATTGAGATGCTGAATTCGGAATTTAAGCTACCTGCTACGACAATAACAGTAAAAAATAATCTAGCTAAATTTTTCCCTCAGTTAAGTTCAAATCCTAAAAATCCATTTGTACTCCATATTAAGGGAAAAGATGGTATTAATAAAAAATTAGATAATTTCGTGGATTCATTGGCGACATCGTTAGATTCTCTATTGTTATTAGGAGAAGATAAGTATGCTATTTTAGATAAATTTGAAAATACTGCACCAAAGTATGCAAAAGATAATCTGAAAAAAGAACCACCTCGAACTCTTTCTTATAATATAAATAATAATCAAGGAGAACAAGAAAATAGAGAATTGAAGATAGAAGGTTGGATTGGAACATACCATACAACAAGAGGATTAAAAGCAAAAGAATCTTCCGATTTTCCTGATAATTTTTTAGCTATTTATTCAAATGGAAAGTTAGGTCAATTTAATATATTAAACGAAATTGGACAAAATCGATTGAATGAAGTTTATGTTGTAGGTCAATTGTATGTTGATGAATTTGAGGAAACTAATTTACCCGACATGGCATTAAGCAACAGGCAAGGGTATAAAACTGATGATATCAGATTTCAAATTTTCCTTGCAGAGGCTAAAAAGCTCCTTACCCAAGTTCTACAATTGAAAGAAAAGGCAATTAAAGCTAAAAATAAAAATTCTGAAAAAAGTAAAAAGGAGAAAAAAATAAAAGAAGAGGAACTGTTATCTAAAAAGGTAGAGACGTCAATTGAGTATATGGAAAAGGTTATCCAAACTCAGAGTTTTAATAAAAAAGATGCAGAAAAAATTTTTACAGATTTGGGAATTAAAAAAATTGCGACAGATCAAGATAGTAGAAAAATTTTAATTAGTCATACGAGGAGTGATCAGCAATTAAACAATATTTTATACGGCTTATTATTGTTGAATGGCTTCTCTCCAGATGAAATTATTTACACAAGTGATCCTAGCTACAAGTCAGTTGTACCATATGGACTAGATGTTTTCGAGTATCTTAGAGAGTTTTTTATTAAGAGTTATTCGAAGAAAGAAATATATGTGTTGTATGTTTACTCTGACAATTCTTCTAAAAGACCTGGAGTTTTACAGGAGATAGGAGCCGGTTGGGTTGTTAAGACTAAGCATGGAATTATTAAAGCTGGAAAAACTAATCCTGAACCTCCTTTGAATATCTCTATCACTTATCCTAGTATTTATTTAGATAAAAAAGCCAATAGGGTGTTTACGACAGAAAATCACTTTAGAGTTTTGTATGCGTTGATTGACTCTATTTGCTCAATGTTTAATAAAGAGATTAAGTCTTTTAAGGAAAATAGGGATTATTTTGAAAATAATAATGGAGCTATTATTGATGAAAGTTCATTTGATTTCAAAATAAATAGTGAGGAGATAATTCTATGAAAGAATCAAAATTAAAACATATAGATATAGTTCAGTCAACGATTAGTCGGATGGCGCAAAATTCATTTACAATCAAAGGTTGGACTATCACAATATTAGTTGGATTATTTGTTTTTTTACAAAAGGATAATTTTAGAAATAATATGATCATTTATCTAGTTCCGATAATATTTTTTTGGATCTTGGATTCTTATTATTTATGGCAGGAGCGTCTTTTTAGGAAGTTATATAACGATGTAATAGTTAATGTAACTGAAGAATCAGATTTGTCTATGAATATTATACAATATAAAAATACTGTTAAATTTTTTAGTTCATTGTTCTCAGTATCAGAAATAATGGTTTATTTGCCACTTTTATTAATTACGTTGTTGCTTATATGCAACGGGAACTGAAAGCAGGTTAAATGTCGATTTTCCTAAGGCACCTGGAAAATATTTGTCAGGTATACTTTCTGTTTATGTGCGCTTTCGAGTAGGCTCTTATCGGATTATTGCAAAGGTTGATGATGAAGATTTTGTGATTCTGAATGTTCATGTAGGAGAGAGTTCGGAAGTCTATAAGTTTCGAGGCAGGATTGAACCTAAGTTCTTTTAAAAAATCGGTCATCTTACTTTACTTTTTACTGTAACCCTCACAACCAAGTTCAGTTTCACCTGAGCTTGGTTTTTCTCCCCATCCCCCCTTTCATCTCTCACCGACTTAATACTTTCTTTTAAGCCTTAAAAATGATAAAATAAGACAAACAAACTATAGGAGAACATAATGACTAAAGCAAATTTTGGTGTTGTTGGTATGGCTGTTATGGGCCGTAACCTTGCCCTAAATATCGAATCTCGTGGCTATACAGTTGCTATTTATAACCGCTCAGCAAATAAGACAGAGGACGTCATTGCCTCTCATCCTGAGAAAAACTTTGTGCCAAGCTATGATGTGGAGTCTTTTGTCAACTCTATCGAAAAACCACGTCGGATCATGCTGATGGTTCAAGCTGGTCCTGGTACAGATGCGACTATTCAGGCCTTGCTTCCTCACTTGGATAAGGGTGATATCCTGATTGACGGTGGGAATACTTTCTACAAAGATACCATTCGCCGTAATGAAGAGTTGGCTAACTCTGGTATCAACTTCATCGGTACAGGTGTTTCTGGTGGTGAAAAGGGCGCATTGGAAGGGCCATCTATTATGCCGGGTGGTCAAAAAGAGGCTTATGAGTTGGTAGCCGATGTATTGGAAGAAATCTCTGCTAAAGCTCCTGAAGACGGTGCACCATGTGTGACCTATATCGGTCCTGATGGTGCTGGTCACTATGTAAAAATGGTCCATAACGGGATTGAATATGGAGATATGCAGCTGATCGCTGAGAGTTATGACTTGATGCAGCACTTGCTGGGGCTTTCAGCTAGTGAAATGGCAGACATTTTCACAGAGTGGAACAAAGGCGAGCTGGACAGCTATCTGATTGAGATTACAGCGGATATCTTGACACGCAAGGACGATGAAGGTCAAGCTGGCCCAATCGTTGACTACATTCTGGATGCTGCTGGTAATAAGGGAACTGGTAAGTGGACCAGTCAATCTTCTTTGGATCTAGGTGTGCCGCTGCCATTGATTACAGAGTCAGTCTTTGCGCGTTACATTTCTACCTATAAAGATGAGCGTGTGGCTGCTAGCAAGGTATTACCAAAACCAGCTGCATTCACCTTTGAGGGAGACAAGGCAGAGCTGATTGAAAAGATCCGCCAAGCTCTTTACTTCTCAAAAATCATGTCTTATGCTCAAGGATTTGCTCAATTGCGTGTAGCTTCTAAGGGAAATAATTGGAATCTGCCGTTCGGAGAGATTGCTTCTATCTGGCGTGCTGGCTGTATCATCCGTGCTCGTTTCTTGCAAAAGATTACAGATGCTTATGGCCGTGACGCTGATCTTGCAAACCTGCTCTTAGATGAATACTTCATGGATATTACGGCTAAGTATCAGCAGGCAGTCCGTGATGTAGTCAGCTTGGCTGTACAGGCAGGAGTACCGGTGCCAACCTTCTCCAGCGCCATTGCTTACTTTGATAGCTACCGTGCGGAAAATCTGCCAGCGAATCTGATTCAGGCGCAGCGTGATTACTTTGGTGCTCATACATATAACCGTAAAGACAAAGAAGGTACCTACCACTATTCTTGGTACGACGAAAAATAGGATAGGCCTATGGCAAAGCGAATTTTACTAGTAGAAAATGAAAAAAATCTTGCACGATTTGTAAGTTTGGAACTGCAAAAGGAAAGCTTTCTTGTAGATTTGTCTGAGACTGGTCAAGAGGGACTGGCTTTGGCTAAAGATGTGGATTATGACTTGCTCTTGCTCAACTATGATCTTCAAGATATGACTGCCAGCAATTTTGCTCAGCAGCTGAGCTTGATTAAGCCTGCGTCCGTCATTATCGTTCTGGCTAGTCGTGAAGAGATTGCAGATCAGCAGGAAGCAATCCAGCATTTTGCTGTTTCCTACGTAGTCAAGCCTTTCATTATCAGTGACTTAGTGGAGCGTGTCTCCATCATTTTCCGCGGGCGGGACTTTATCGACCAGCACTGCAGCCTCTTAAAAATTCCGACCTCTTACAGGAATCTGCGAGTGGATATTAAAAATCATACAGTTTACCGCGGTGAGGAAGTCATTGCACTGACGCGGCGGGAGTACGATCTGCTGGTGACCCTGATGGGCAGCAATAAGGTCATGAGACGTGAGCAACTACTGGAGCGTGTCTGGAAGTACGAGAGTGCAACGGAGACCAACGTTGTAGATGTTTATATTCGTTATCTGCGCAGTAAAATTGATGTGGAGGGGCAGCCAAGCTATATCAAAACCGTTCGCGGTGTTGGTTATGCCATGCAAGAATAAAAAATTCAAAACTCTGTTCTCCTTAGGAGACGGAGTTTTTTTGCTCTTGTTATAGTATAGATAGGAGAACTAATGGGATTTTTCTAACTATTTTATGCAATCGTTTTCGTTGAAATATAGCAAAAATATAACTCTTGAAGAGAAAATGCAGTATTTTAGGTGCAAAAAAAGAGAAAATTTTTTTATAAAAGCCTTTACAAAATAAAAAATCGTGCTATAATAGATGTATCGATATGCAAACGATTTCACAAAAACGGACTTGTTTGTAAAAAATATAAGGAGGTCTGAATGATGAAAGATTCATTCAAGAACATTTTTAGCTTTGAATTTTGGCAAAAATTCGGTAAAGCTTTGATGGTGGTCGTTGCTGTTATGCCGGCAGCAGGACTGATGATTAGTATCGGTAAGACAGTTCCAATGATTAACCAAGATTGGGGAATCTTAGTCACTATTGGTGGCGTAATGGAACAAATTGGTTGGGGTGTTATCGGTAATCTTCATATTTTATTTGCTCTAGCTATTGGTGGAAACTGGGCTAAAGAACGAGCTGGCGGTGCCTTTGCGGCTGGTTTGTCCTTCATTTTAATTAATCGAATTACTGGTGTTCTATTTGGGGTAACTGGCGAATTGTTATCTAAACCAAATGCTACGGTGCACACTATGAGTTTCGGTATTAAATCATTGGATCTTTCTCTGAAAGTGTCTGATTATTTTGAATTAATTCTAGGAGCCCCTGCTCTTAAAATGGGAGTTTTTGTCGGAATTATTGCTGGTTTTGTCGGAGCAACTGCTTACAATAAATATTATAATTTCCGAAAACTTCCAGACGCCTTATCTTTCTTTAATGGGAAAAGATTTGTTCCTTTTGTTGTCATCTTAAACTCAACTATTATTGCTTTAATTCTTGGTGTATTTTGGCCGTTTATTCAGGCGGGAATTAATGCCTTTGGTATTTGGATTACAAATGCACCGCCAATTTTGGCACCATTTATCTATGGTACACTAGAACGTCTCTTGCTTCCATTTGGTTTGCACCACATGTTGACTATTCCAATGAACTATACTGAGCTAGGTGGTACCTACATAATCCAAACAGGAACAGACATTGGTAAAGAAATTGCTGGTCAAGATCCACTTTGGTTGGCTTGGGTTCAGGACTTAATTAGTCTGAAAGGAAGTAATCCATCTAAATATCAAGACCTTCTTGCCGCATATACTCCAGCTCGCTTCAAAGTTGGTCAGATGATTGGATCTTTCGGTATTCTTATGGGGGTAGTAGCAGCTATCTATCACAATGTGGATGCTGACAAGAAACACAAATACAAAGGTATGATGATTGCGACTGCTCTGGCAACCTTCTTGACAGGGGTTACTGAGCCAATCGAGTACATGTTCATGTTTGTAGCGACACCGCTATACATCATTTATGCTTTTGTACAAGGGGCAGCTTTTGCTATGGCTGATATTGTTGATTTGCGTGTTCACTCTTTTGGCTCAATTGAGTTCTTAACTCGTACCCCTATGACTGTTAAGGCTGGTCTTGGTGGAGATATCATCAACTTTATCTGGGTAACGATTCTCTTTGGTGTTGTGATGTACTTCATTTCTAACTTCATGATCAAGAAGTTCAACTATGCGACTCCAGGACGTAACGGTAACTATGAGACAGCAGAAGGTTCAGATGAAGCTTCTTCATCAGAGTCAACTGGTGGTAAAGTTGCTGCAGCTTCTCAAGCAGTAAATGTTATCAATCTTCTTGGCGGCCGCGCTAACATCGTTGATGTAGATGCATGTATGACTCGTCTGCGTGTGACTGTCAAGGATGCTGAAAAAGTTGGAACAGAAGAACAGTGGAAAGCTGAAGGCGCTATGGGCTTGGTTATGAAAGGCCAAGGCGTTCAAGCTATCTACGGACCAAAAGCTGACGTTCTCAAATCTGATATTCAAGACTTGTTGGATTCTGGTGAAGTGATTCCTGAAACACTTCCTAGCCAAAAAGCAGAATCAGCGGCTGCCAAAGTTACTTACAAAGGTGTGACTGAGGAGGTTGAAACTGTTGCGGACGGTCAAGTCATTGACTTGGCAGATGTTAAAGATCCAGTATTCTCACAAAAAATGATGGGTGATGGATTTGCAGTTGAGCCAGAAAATGGTAAAATTTATTCACCAGTTGCTGGTACAGTAACTAGCGTCTTCCCTAGCAAGCATGCTATCGGTCTTGTGACAGATAACGGCTTGGAAGTCTTAGTACATATTGGTTTGGAAACTGTTAGCCTTGAAGGTAAACCATTTGAAGTTCATGTTTCTGAAGGTCAAAAAGTTGCAGCTGGAGATCTTCTAGTCACAGCTGACTTGGAAGCAATCAAAGAAGCAGGACGTGAAACTTCAACAATCGTAGTCTTCACCAATGCAGCAGCCATCAAGTCTGTAACGGTAGAAAAACTTGGTCAAGCATCTGCTAAGACAGTTGTTGCTAAGGTTGAATTGTAATATAGAAAAGAGAAATCATGGCAAAATTCCTGACATTAAATACTCATAGTTGGATGGAAGAAGAGCAAGAAACCAAGCTTAATCAGCTTGCAGAACGCATTCTTCAAGAAAAATATGATGTCATTTGCCTGCAGGAAGTCAATCAATTAACGGAGTCTGAACAGGTTGTTCAGGCTCCTTTCTATCAGGCGGTTGAGGGTGCAATTGAGATTCATCAAGACCATTTTGCTCTTTGTTTGGTAGAAAAATTGGCTGAGGCAGGACTGGACTATCATTGGTCCTGGGCCTATAATCATATTGGGTTTGATATTTACAACGAAGGAGTGGCAATCCTATCTAGAAATCCTATGGCTCCTAGAGAAGTTCTGGTATCAGAGGCTAATGATCCTACGGATTACCATACCCGCAAGGTCTTGCTAGTCGAGACTGAGGTAGAAGGTCAATTGCTGACAATTGCCTCCTGCCATCTGTCTTGGTGGGATAAAGGTTTTCAGGGGGAATGGGCTAAGCTTGAAGCAGAGCTGCTAAAAGCAGAAAGTCCCTTGGTCCTGATGGGGGACTTCAACAATCCGGTCGGACAGCAAGGCTACCAGGCCATCTTAGCCAGTCCGCTGAAGCTGCAGGATAGTCATACCGCTGCAAAAGAAGCTAGCGGAGAGGCAACAGTAGAAGGGACTATCGCAGGCTGGGATGATAATAAGCATGCTCTGAAGATTGATTATGTTTTCACTAGTCAAGGGATGGACGTTGAGCGCTCCGCTGTCGTTTTTGACGGGAAAGAAACCCCTGTTGTCAGTGACCATTTCGGTTTAGAAGTGCAAGTGACTTTATAATAGTAAAAAGATGAGGCAAGACTGAGAATGAGACAGGTTTGCCTCTCTTTTTCTTTTTGATAAACATATTTTTAGATCAAAATGGTGAAATTTTACCCTCCAAACGGCTGTCTTTTGTTATTCTTGAAAACGTGTTATAATGAAGTATTAGGATTCTAGGAGGAAATGGTATGCGTTGTCCGAAATGTGGTGGGAATAAATCAAGTGTAGTTGATAGCAGACAGGCAGAAGATGGAAATACGATCCGCCGTCGCCGTGAGTGTGAAGAATGTCAGCACCGCTTCACGACCTACGAGCGCGTCGAAGAGAGAACCCTAGTGGTTGTCAAAAAGGACGGGACACGTGAGCAATTTTCTCGGGATAAGATTTTTAACGGTATTATTCGCTCCGCTCAAAAGCGGCCAGTATCTAGTGACGAAATAGAGGAGATTGTCAACCGAATCGAGCAAAAGGTCCGCAGTCAGAGCGACAATGAAATCAATAGTGAATATATTGGATCCTTAGTCATGGATGAACTGGCAGAGCTGGATGAAATCACCTACGTTCGTTTCGCCAGTGTTTACCGGAGTTTCAAGGATGTGGGCGAGCTAGAAAGCCTGCTCAAGCAGATTACCAAGGGGTCCAAGAAGAAAAAGGACAAATAAATGAAACCAAACCATCAGTTTTCTTTCTTGCGCAATAATGCAGTCAGCCCAGATATTGCTATCTTGACCAAGCTCTATCTGCCGATTCTGGGGAGAGAAGCGGTAACACTTTATCTTTATCTGCTGTCTTTTGGGGATAATGGACAAAAGCAGCACCTCTTCAGTCAGATTCTCAATCATTTAGATTTTGGACTTAATATTTTAGAAGAAAATTTTGAGCGTTTGGCGGCGATTAAGCTAGTGGACCTTTATCAAACAGATGACCGATATCTGATACAACTCCACCCGACCTTAACGGCGGAGGAATTTTTCAGCCATAATGTGTACAGCCGGCTCTTGGAAAAGAAAATCGGCGAAGCTGCTGCAGAAACCCTGCGACCAGAAAATCCTAGCGGAGAGAAATTGGTCAAACCTTTTATGCAGGTGTTTGGTATGGAAGCTGAGCAACCAAGAGCAGTGCGAAAGGTCAATGATTTTGATTTGGAGTACTTCAAGCAACGGATGGCTCAGGACAATCTTCGTTTTGCCAATGAAAAGGAAGATGTGCTAGAATTGTTTGCAATTGCTGAGCAGAAAAAGTGGACTTGGTATGAGACCTATGTCTTGGCTAGAGAAACTGCAGTTTCTCAGGTTATTTCGACCAAGCGGATGAAGCAAAAGCTAGCTCAGAAGCCAGCAGAAGGTCAGTTTTCTAAGCAAGAGCAGTCTATTATCCAAGAAGCGAAACGAACATCGCCAATGGTTTTCCTGGCAGAAATCAAAAAAACCCGTCAGGCTGCTATTACGCGGACGGAGAGAAAGCTTTTGCTGGATTTAGCTGAATTAGGCCTTTTGGACGAAGTTATCAACGTAATCTTGCTCTTGACCTTTAATAAGGTGGATTCAGCCAATCTCAATGAAAAGTATGCTCTCAAGGTAGCCAATGATTTTTCTTATCAAAAGGTGACGACAGCTGAGGAAGCTGTCTTGAAAATCCGTGAGCGCAACCAGCAGCCCCAGAACCGTCCAGCTAAATCTGGACAAGGCTCTACCAAGAGCAACGTACCTGACTGGAGTCAGCCGGATTATAAAAATGAAACGAGTGCAGAGAAGCAGGCCGAGCTTGAAGAGCAGAAACGTCGGCTCTTAGCCAAACTTGAAGGAGGAGGCGAATAAATGGAGAAAATAGGACAGAATATGCCTCATATGAATAGGGTGAGGCAGTTTGACTATCAGGAGCTGGTCAAGCAGATTATGGCCGATCCAGATGTGGCAGCCTTTATCCAGCAGGAAAAGCTGACCCAAGCTGAGATTCAGCGCAGTGTTTCCAAGTTTAACCAGTATATTACGGAGCGCAACCGCTTTTTGCTGGGGGATGAGACCTATATTGCTAAGGGCTATAAGCCAATCTTGGTGAAAAATGAAGGCTACGCGGATGTTGCCTATGAAGAGACGCCTGAGTTGATTGAGCAGGAGAGACAGGAAGCCATTAGAAGCCGTCTCAATCTTATCAGCCTACCAGCCAGTCTCAAGGAGGCCAGTCTGGCTCAGGTGGATCTGGATGATGTTGGTCGCTACAAGGCTTTTGAACTGTTGACCAACTTCATTGCTGAGTTTCCGAATTATCAGAAGGCTGTTTATCTCTACGGCGATTTTGGTGTCGGAAAAAGCTACATGATGGCTGCTCTGGCGCATGATTTGTCAGAAAAACGCAGTGTTTCAACGACACTGCTCCACTATCCGAGTTTTGTTTTGGATGTGAAGAATGCGATCAGTTCAGGCTTGGTCAAGGAGAAGATCGACCAGGTCAAGATAGCCCAAGTGCTGATCTTGGATGACATTGGCGCAGAGCAGTCCAGTCCTTGGATACGGGATGAGATTTTGCAGGTCATTCTCCAGCACCGCATGCAGGAAAATCTGCCAACTTTCTTTACTTCTAACTTTAGTTTTGCGGATTTAGAGCGTCACTTTGCCAGCTCTAAGAATGGCGATGAGACTTGGCAGGCCAAGCGAGTTATGGAGCGGATTAAGTTTCTGACTCAGGAGGTACGCCTAGAAGGAGAGAACCGCCGATGAATGAAACAATTAACTTGATGAAAGCTCATACGTCTGTTCGCCGCTTTACGGAGGCGCAGATTTCGGATAAGGAATTACGTGCCATCATTGATGCTGGGCGGGCTGCGTCCAGCTGGAAAAATTTCCAGTCATACTCTATCATTGTGGTGCGAAGCAAAGAGAAAAAAGAAGCTCTTTTTGATCTGGTGCCCCAAGAAGCCATTCGGCAGTCTTCGGCCTTCCTGCTTTTTGTTGGCGACCTCAATCGTGCCCAAAAAGGCGTTCACATGCATACGGAAGACTTTTATCCTGAGGGAACAGAAAACCTCCTGATTAGCTCAGTAGATGCCGCTTTGGCGGGGCAAAATACCCTGTTAGCAGCTGAAAGTTTGGGTTATGGCGGGGTAATCATTGGACTGGTTCGTTATGCTGCTAGTCAAATAGCGGAGCTTTTCAAACTGCCGGACTACACTTATCCAGTCTTTGGGATTGCTCTGGGAACTCCCAACCAGAACCATGCAGTCAAGCCACGTTTGCCTTATGAAGCAGTGGTCTTTGAGGAAGAATATCGTGAACAGGATTGTGCAACTATTCAAGCCTATGACTGCGTACAGACTGAATATGCTGGCGAGCGAGCTAAGGAAACCTGGAGTCAGCGCCTAGCTGCCCAATTTGGTCAGGAGCCTAATCAGGCTATTGACCAATTGTTCAAAGAAAAGAAATTAGAAAAATAGGGCGGAGTTTGGCTCTGTCCTAAAGAATGAAAGAGGAAAAACATGGCCTTACCAACTATTGCCATTGTCGGCCGTCCCAATGTCGGCAAATCAACGCTCTTCAATCGGATTGCAGGTGAGCGAATTTCCATTGTGGAAGATGTTGAAGGGGTGACCCGCGACCGAATCTATGCTACAGCAAGCTGGCTCAACCGTAAGTTTAGTATTATTGATACGGGCGGAATTGACGATGTTGACGCGCCTTTTATGGAGCAAATCAAACACCAAGCTGAGATCGCCATGGACGAAGCAGATGTTATCGTTTTTGTCGTGTCTGGCAAGGAAGGTATCACGGATGCGGACGAGTATGTGGCTCGCATGCTCTATAAGACTCATAAGCCGATTATTTTAGCGGTCAATAAGGTTGACAATCCCGAAATGCGCAATGAAATTTTTGATTTCTATGCGCTGGGATTGGGTGATCCATTCCCAGTTTCCTCAGTTCACGGGATTGGTACAGGGGATGTTCTGGACGCTATTGTTGAAAACCTGCCAAATGAAGAAGTCGTCGAAAATCCTGATATGATTAAGTTTAGCTTGATTGGCCGCCCTAATGTTGGCAAGTCTAGCTTGATCAATGCTATCTTGGGGGAAGACCGAGTCATTGCTAGTCCTGTGGCTGGTACAACGCGTGACGCTATTGATACGGTCTTTACGGACAGTGAAGGTCAGGAATTTACCATGATCGACACGGCTGGTATGCGCAAGTCAGGCAAGGTCTATGAAAATACGGAAAAGTACTCTGTCATGCGGGCTATGAGGGCGATCGATCGCTCAGATGTCGTTCTGATGGTGCTGAATGCCGAAGAAGGAATTCGTGAGTACGACAAGCGAATCGCTGGCTTTGCCCATGAAGCTGGAAAAGGTATTGTTATTGTTGTCAATAAGTGGGATACGCTGGACAAAGACAACCATACCATGAAAGACTGGGAAGAAGATATCCGAGACCAGTTCCAGTATTTGTCTTATGCGCCAATTATCTTTGTTTCTGCCCTGACCAAGCAGCGTCTCCATAAGCTGCCGGACATGATTAAGCAGATTAGTCAAAGCCAAAACACGCGTATTCCGTCAGCAGTGCTTAATGACGTTATCATGGATGCTATCGCGATTAATCCGACACCGACTGACAAGGGCAAGCGTCTCAAGATTTTTTATGCGACTCAGGTAGCGACCAAACCGCCGACCTTTGTCATCTTTGTCAACGAAGAAGAGCTCATGCACTTCTCTTATCTGCGTTTCTTGGAAAATCAAATCCGCAAGGCCTTTATCTTTGAAGGGACGCCCATTCACCTGATAGCAAGGAAGCGGAAGTAGAGTTTGAAAACAGCAATTTGACAAACATACGTTTATATGTAAAAATGAAAGTAAGCATAAGAGCTTGCTTTTCTTTTTTTATATCGAAAGTGTGGTATAATGGGGAGATAAATGTAAGGTGGTAATTATGGCAAAATTAATTCCTGGTAAGATTCGGACAGAAGGAATTGCCCTGGTTGAAAACAATAAGGTAGTAATCCTTGAGGTCAGTGATTCACTTTTATATGCTCGTGTAGATGAGTGCAATTTGCGCTATAGCTTGGATGATGATGTCATCTTTTGTTATTGTGACTTTTTCCAGAAGAAAAAATACTGCGCCCATCTGGCAGCCTTGGAGTATTATCTGAAAAATGCCCCATCAGGAAAAGATGTGCTAAAGAGTATGGAAGAAGAGGAGTTGACCAGTCAGGAGACCCAAGAGTTGGTTTCTTTTGGAAGCTTGTTCTTGGATAAGGTCTTGCCGGATAAATCCAATCAACAGGTTCGTTATGAGCTTTCGGCTACTGGTCAGGAGGATTCTTATACAGGACAGTTTCTCTGGAGTCTCCGAATCAGTCGCTTGCCGGACGAGCGCTCTTATGTTGTCCGAGACGTTCTTTCCTTCCTTCGGACCTTGGAAAAGGGCGGGCATTATCAGATTGGTAAGAGTTACTATGAGGCTATTCATTTGGAGGATTTTGATGAAGCCAGTCAAGATTTGCTCGTTTTCCTGCAGGGGCTAGTGCCTGACTATCAGGGGCAAGATTCCTCTTTGATTTTCCCAAATGCTGGGCGCAATCTTTTCTTCCCGGCTAGTATCTTTGAAGAGGGGGTTATCTTCCTGATGAATCTGTCTTCTTTCCGCTTAGAGTACAGCCTTTATGACTACAGTGAAGTCTTTTTCCAAGATTTGCATGAAGAGGCAGAAGTTTATACTTTCCAAGTGGAAGAGCATGAAGAGCATTTTGAGCTAGTCATTGCTGAGAAGAATTATAAGATGCTTTATGATGGGCAGTTTATCTTTTATGGAGATACCTTCTACCAGCTAAATCCTCAGCAGATTAGACTAATAAAGGCTTTACGGGAGTTGCCTATAGAGCATGATCGGTTGAAGCGCCTGCAATTCGACTTGTCAGAGAGAACAAAGCTGGCTTCCAGTTTGTCTGAGTTTAAAAAGGTTGGCCGAGTAGAAGCGCCTGAAAGTATGATGATTCATGACTTTACAGCCAAGTTTGCCTTTGACATCGGTCCTGACAAGCGTTTGATTTTGGACACTGTCTTTGACTATGGAGACAGGAAGGTGACGACTCGCAAAGATTTGGAACGTCTGCCTTTTGCGGGTAATTTTGAGCATGAGCAGCAAGTCTTTAAGCAAATGCTGCAGGCAGGTTTTGTGGCAGACTTTTACAGTCAGCGACCGCCTCTGAAGCCAGAAGAAATTTACCATTTCTTCTCGGAAGTGATTCCCAATTTTGAGGCTTTGGGCCGTGTCAGCATGACAGAAGAGTTAGAGGCACTGGCACAGACAGAAAGTCCAAGGATCTCTGTCAAGATGAAGGGCGGCCTCTTAGATATTGGTTTCGATTTTGCTGGCATTGCGCAGTCAGAGATTGACGCAGTTCTTGATTCGCTCTTTAAGGAGCAGGACTTCTTTATCAGTAAGTCCGGGCAAGTCTTGATTTTCGATGAAGAGACCAAGGAGATGAGTCGGACTTTGCAGCAGCTGCGGAGTAAGCGGACTAAAAATGGCTTCATTCAGACCAGCAGTCTGGCAGCTTATCAACTGGCAGAGTTTTTTAAGGGCAAGGATAGGGTACAGTTTTCAAAAGATGTACAGCAGCTGGCCTTTGACCTGACTCACCCTGAGGAATTTCCTCTTCCCCAGCTGCAAGTCAAGGCTGACCTTCGGGATTACCAAGAGACGGGTGTCAAGTGGTTATCCATGCTGGATAAGTATGGCTTCGGTGGCATCTTGGCTGACGATATGGGACTAGGGAAAACCCTGCAGACAATTTCTTTTCTGAGTTCGCGTATAGATGACTCTAAGAAAGTCTTAATCTTGGCGCCATCCAGCCTGATTTACAACTGGAGCGATGAGTTTGCTAAATTTGCTCCGCATTTGGATGTGGCGGTGGTGTATGGTCTGAAAAATGTTCGTGATGAGCTGATTGCGGAGAAGCATCAGATTACCATTACCAGCTATGCTTCCTTCAGGCAGGATGTGGAAGAATACCGGGATAATCACTTCCAGTATTTGATTTTGGATGAGGCTCAGGTGATGAAAAATGACCAGACCAAGATTGCGCAGTATTTGCGGGATTTTGAAGTGGAGCATACCTATGCCCTTTCTGGGACGCCGATTGAAAATAATCTGGGAGAACTTTGGTCTATTTTCCAGATTGTCATGCCAGGACTTTTGCCAAGCAAAAAGGAATTTTTAAAACTGCCGGCTGAGAAAGTCGCCCGTTATATCAAGCCATTTGTCATGCGGCGCAAGAAAGAAGATGTGCTGCAGGAGTTGCCTGATTTGATTGAAGTTGCCTATCGCAATGAATTGGCAGATAGCCAGAAGACCATTTATCTGGCTCTGCTCAAGCAGATGCAGGACAGAATTATCCATGCGACAGAAGATGAAATCAACCGCAGCAAGATAGAGATTCTGTCAGGTCTTATGCGCCTCCGCCAGATCTGTGACACTCCGAAGCTGTTTATGGATGATTACGAGGGCGAGAGCGGTAAGCTGGAAAGTTTGCGGGAATTACTTGAACAGATACAAGATGGTAATCGCCGTGTCCTCATATTTTCACAATTTCGTGGTATGCTAGATATCATCGAGAGTGAGCTGGACAAGATGGGCATGGAGTCCTTTAAGATTACAGGCTCTACTCCAGCCAAGGAGCGTCAGGACATGACAACAGCCTTCAATGAGGGCCAGCGTTCAGCCTTTCTGATTTCCCTCAAGGCTGGAGGTGTCGGTCTCAATCTGACTGGTGCAGACACAGTCATCTTGGTCGACCTCTGGTGGAATCCAGCGGTTGAGGCCCAGGCCATCGGCCGTGCCCACCGTATCGGTCAGGAGCGCAATGTCGAAGTCTATCGGATGATTACACGGGGTACGATTGAGGAGAAGATACAGGAGCTGCAGGAGAGCAAGCGCAATCTGGTTTCGACTATTCTCGATGGAGCTGAAGCCAAATCCAGTCTCTCTGTGGAGGAAATTCGAGAAATTCTGGGAATTTCAGCAGAATAGCTTGAAAAATAGCCTGAATAGTTTATAATAATGAAGGGTTGAAAGGAAAAAGATATGACTGATAAACAATTTCCTCTGGTGTCAGATGATGAAATCATGCTGACGGAAATGCCGCATATGAATCTTTATGATGAACTGGATCTCATTAGCAACATTACCGGAGACTATACAGACCGTAATTATTTGGAATGGATGCCGATTGTGGACTCCAACAGGCATGCTCCCATCGCTGCCAGTCAGGCTATCAGAAGACCGCTGCAAAAGCAGTCTGCTTTCAAGGATTTTAAAAAGCCGATTGATAAGAAAGATCCGGCCATTCGTTATGCTGAGCAGGCACGCGAGGAAGCTCGGGCAGATTTGAAAAAGAAGCGTTCAGCGCCTTATCTGACCAGCGACCTTCCGACTAAGGTCCGCAGCAGAAAGCTTCCGACAGCTTCTAATGCGGAAAGACCGAAGCCAACTGCCCCTTTTCAAAAGAATACATCGGGCGAATTTACGAAGTTTGGCGACAGGCTTCAGCAGGATAACTATATTTTGGCAGATATTCAGCCTGAGTACAGCCCTCATCCGCAGGAGCCGGAAGAAAAGCCTAAGAAGAACAATTATGATTTTTTGAAAACCAGTCAGATCTATAATCAGGATAAAGCTAAGGAAGAGCAGTTGAAGCATTCTAAGGCTCAAGAGCTGAACTTGACAGGTCTTGATAGCGATTAAAGCTGGCTTGCTCGAGTCTTTTCTGCCTGCAATTTTCTGATGTTTATAAGGAAAATTGCTAGTTGATTATGTAAATGTAAAATCTATCTGCATATAACATCCATTATCGGTTGAAGAAGACTGATGCTAGAAGCTGGGACTTACTGATTGGTCCGGCTTCTTTGGTGTTTTGGTGGTGCCTAAAAGCTTGTACATAAAGAAAATCCCTGCGGGCTGATTCCAGTCCGCGGAGATTTTCCTCTTTTGTCCTGCTTTTATGGCCTTGTATCTTAAGGAGTAATCATGACGAAAACCTATCATTTTATCGGGATTAAGGGCTCTGGTATGAGCGCTTTGGCTTTGATGTTGCACCAGATGGGCCATAAGGTTCAGGGCAGTGATGTTGATAAATATTATTTCACTCAGCGCGGTCTGGAGCAGGCTGGCATTTCCATCCTGCCTTTTGATGAAAAGAATATCCAGCCAGACTATGAAATCATTGCCGGCAATGCCTTTCGTCCGGATAACAATGTAGAAATTGCCTATGCAGACGCAAACGGTATTGGCTATAAACGCTACCATGAATTTTTAGGTGGCTTTATGCGTGACTTTGTCAGCTTGGGAGTGGCTGGTGCCCACGGGAAGACCTCTACAACGGGTATTCTCTCCCATGTTCTCTCCAATATCACGGATACTAGCTATCTGATTGGGGATGGCACAGGCCGCGGTTCTGTCAATGCCAAGTACTTTGTCTTTGAGTCGGACGAGTACGAGCGTCATTTCATGCCTTATCATCCGGAATATTCGATTATTACCAATATCGACTTTGACCATCCGGATTATTTCACGAGCCTGGAAGATGTCTTTAACGCTTTCAATGACTATGCCAAGCAGATTACCAAAGGACTCTTCATTTATGGAGAAGATGAGCAGCTGCGCCGGATTACGTCCAAGGCTCCGATTTACTACTATGGATTCAAGGAAGAAGGCAATGACTTTGTCGCTCACGACCTCTTGCGCTCCACCAGCGGTTCAGGATTTAAAGTTTCTTTCCGCGGTCAGGAACTGGGTGAGTTCCAAATTCCAAGCTTTGGCCGCCACAACATTATGAATGCGACAGCAGTCATCGGCCTCTTGTATACAGCAGGTCTTGATCTGAATCTAGTTCGGGAACACCTCAAGACCTTTGGCGGAGTTAAGCGCCGCTTTACTGAAAAGATTGTTAACGACACAGTCATCATTGATGACTTTGCTCACCATCCGACGGAAATTATTGCGACTCTGGATGCAGCTCGTCAGAAGTATCCAAGCAAGGAAATCGTGGCAATCTTCCAACCGCATACCTTCACTCGGACCATTGCTCTTTTGGACGAATTTGCGGATGCCCTTAATCAGGCTGACTCAGTCTACCTAGCTCAGATTTACGGATCTGCGCGTGAGGTGGACAATGGTGATGTTAAGGTCGAAGATTTGGCTGAAAAGATTGTGAAGCGGGCCAAGGTCATTGACGTGGATAATGTTTCTCCGCTTCTTGACCACGATAATGCCGTTTATGTCTTTATGGGAGCTGGAGACATCCAGACCTATGAATATTCCTTTGAACGTCTCCTGTCCAATCTTACCAGCAACGTTCAGTAGGAGGAGACTTGATGGAAGCACCGATTCGAATCAGGCAGGCCGACTTGAGCGACTGGGAGGAAATTCTTGCAATCGAGCAGCTGAATTTTCCAGCAGCAGAAGCAGCCAGTTCAGAAGTTCTCAAAGAGCGGATTGAGCAGATTCCAGATACTTTTTTGCTAGCAGAGCTGCATGGTCAGCTGGCGGGCTATATTGTTGGACCAGCTGTTCAGGCGCGATATTTGACAGATAACCTCTTTAGCAAGGTGGGTGCTAATCCTCCAGAAGGTGGCTTCATTGCCGTCCAAAGTCTGTCCGTCCATCCTGATTTTCAGAGGCAGGGGGTCGGAACCTTGTTGCTTGCAGCTCTCAAGGAGACAGCTGTTCAGCAAAATCGACAGGGCATTAGCCTAACCTGTCATGATGACCTGATACCTTATTATGAGATGAATGGCTTCGTCCACGAAGGGATTTCTGATTCAACTCATGGTGGAGCCGTCTGGTCTGATATGGTGTGGGAAAATCCCAGTTTTAAGGAGAAGTGATGATTATCCGTCAAGCTCAAATGGCTGACTTAGACGCCATTTATGCGATTGAATTGGAAAATTTCAGTCCAGAAGAGGCTGTTAGCGGAGAAAGTCTAGCAGCTCATATCCAAAACCTATCTTCGACTTTTTTGGTGGTGGAAAAGGATGGTAAGATTCTAGGCTATCTGGAGGGACCTGTCCGTCCAGAACGTTATTTAAAGGATATTTCCTTTACAGAGGAGATTGAAGATTATGGTCATCTGGACGGTGGCTTTATCTCATTGACCAGCCTTTCTATCTCGAAAGATGCTCAGGGGATGGGAGTCGGCCGCAAGCTATTGGAAGCTATGAAAGAGATTGCTATAGCAGATGAACGCCACGGCATCAATCTGACCTGCCACGACTACCTCACCGCATACTACGAGAAGCATGACTTTGTAAATGAAGGTTTGTCAAAATCAACTTATGCAGGCGCTACTTGGTTTGATATGGTCTGGGAAAATCCTAGTCTCAAACTGCAAAAAAACCAATAATAAGCTAGAAAATCCTACTCTTATTGCATTTATCTGACTTTTAAGATATAATGTTAGGGATTATGATGAAGGAGGTCAAATTTTTGACTGAAAAATCACAAGACAAAGAGAAGAATCTGAGCTTTAAAGAGCAGATTTTGAAAGACTTAGCTGGAGAAAAGGAAGAACAAACTCCCTCTTCAACTAGCCAATCAGAAGCGGACGCTGCTTCTGCAAAAGAAACAGCAGCTGCGGAGGACTTTGAAGCTAGACCGGCTTCGGTAGATGTCTCCTACAAGGTTGCAGAGAATGAAAAGGCTCACCCTCAGGTCTATGGCCGAGTGGATGAGGAAGATAAGAAGCCCAATGAGGTTCTATCTCGGGCTAATCGGGCCAACAACACGGTCAAGAAAAAACGTCAAAACACCTTAGCCCGCAGGATTATGACAACGGTTCTGCTGATTGTCCTGCTGGGACTTGTAGTCACAGGAGTTGTCGGCTATACTTATGTATCTTCAGCTCTTAAACCTGTTGATGCAAACGCAACAGAATATGTGACGGTTGAAGTACCAGAAGGCTCTAGCTCTAAGCAGATTGGAGAAATCCTTGAGAAAAAGGGGCTGATTAAAAATGCCCAAGTTTTTAGTCTCTATTCCAAGATTAAAAGCTTTAACAATTACCAGTCTGGCTATTACAATCTCCAGAAGAGTATGGATCTAGATACCATTGCTCGGCAGCTTCAGGAAGGTGGAACAGATACGCCGCAACCACCAGTTGTTGGCAAGGTTACGATTCCTGAAGGATATACAATGGAGCAGATTGCAGAGGCTGTGACGGTTAATGCAGCTGCAACTTCTAAGAAGACTAGCAAGACGCCTTTTAGTAAGGACGATTTCCTAGCTAAGGTGCAGGATGAAGCTTTCATTTCCAAGATGGCGGCTAAATATCCACAGCTGCTGAGCACTTTACCAAGCAAGGACAGCGGAGTCAAGTACCGCTTAGAAGGTTACCTCTTCCCTGCCACTTATAACTATGGTGAGGATGCGGATTTGGAAAGCTTGATTGACCAGATGTTGGGCGCAATGAATACCAATCTGTCTTCTTATTACTCTACTATTGAAGCGAAGAACCTAACTGTTAATGAAGTTCTGACACTTGCTTCTCTGGTGGAAAAAGAAGGTTCAACAGACCAGGACCGCAAAGATATTGCCAGCGTCTTTTATAACCGTCTCAATCAAGCGATGCCGCTTCAGAGTAATATCGCCATCCTTTATGCTCAAGGCAAGCTAGGAAAGAAAACGACTCTGAAAGAGGACGCTGAGATTGATACCAATATCGACTCGCCTTTCAATGTCTATAAAAAAGAAGGGCTTATGCCTGGGCCGGTTGATAGTCCGAGCCTATCTGCTCTGGAGGCTACCATTAATCCAAGTAAGACGGACTACCTCTACTTTGTGGCAAATGTTGAAACAGGCGCTGTTTACTTCGCCAATACTTATGAGGAACACGCTAAAAATGTTGAGGAGCATGTCAATAGCAAGCTCACTCAATCCAGCAGCAGTTCTAATTAGACTGCTGTCATTGCAGATAAGAGAAAGCTAGTGCATTTAGTTCTAGCTTTCTCAGTCCTGCTATATAAAAAAGGGACTGATACAGACTTGTCTCAGCCTCTTGTTTTAGTTTTTAAATAAAAGAAAATAAAAGAAAAGAGAAAAAATGGCTGAAAAAACTTATCCTATGACCCTAGAGGAAAAGGAAAAACTAGAAAAAGAATTAGAAGAATTGAAATTGGTGCGTCGTCCAGAAGTGGTAGAACGCATCAAGATTGCCCGCTCATACGGCGATTTGTCAGAAAATAGTGAATACGAAGCTGCTAAGGACGAACAGGCTTTTGTGGAAGGTCAGATTTCTAGTCTGGAAACCAAGATTCGCTACGCTGAGATTGTAAACAGTGACGCTGTAGCCAAGGACGAGGTAGCTATCGGCAAAACAGTTACCATCCAAGAAGTAGGTGAAAGCGAAGAGGAAGTCTACATTATCGTTGGTTCTGCTGGTGCAGATGCTTTCGCAGGTAAGGTATCCAATGAAAGCCCGATTGGTCAAGCTCTAATTGGCAAGAAAACAGGCGATACTGCAACAGTCGAAACACCGGTTGGCAGCTACGACGTTAAAATTCTCAAGGTTGAAAAAACCGTTTAATAAATACCAAAAGGAACTGGCTAGAAGACTGGTTCTTTTTTCGTTTCTTTTAAGACAGAGAGTGTAGGCTAGATAAGAAGAGCAGGGGAAAAATAGAGAAAAGACAGATGGTTATGCTATAATGAGAATAAGCTAGAAAAGTAGGAGAACTGTATGCAAGAGCAAGATATTTATGGGAAATATGGGGCCTACCTGCCCAAGATTTTAGAGGATCTTAGTCAGCGTATTCAAGAGGCTAATGATCGAGTCAAGCAGGAAACAGGGCAGAAGCTTTTTGAGCATTTTAATGCACGGATCAAGCAGGCAGCCAGTATGGAAGAGAAATGTCAACGCAAGAATCTGCCTAGGGTGCCAGTGTCTGCCCTGAAAGAAATTCGTGATGCGATTGGGATTCGGATTGTTTGCGGTTTTATTGAGGACATCTATCAGACTATTGAGGTGCTTCGTCAGCTGGAAGGCTGTGAGATTGTTCTGGAAAAGGACTATATCCGGGCTGCCAAGCCTAATGGATATCGCTCCTACCACTTGATATTAGAGGTGGAGACTCCTTATGAGGACTGCCATGGTCAAAATCCCGGCCGCTATTTTGTAGAAATCCAGCTTCGGACCATTGCTATGGACTCTTGGGCCAGCTTAGAGCATCAGATGAAGTACAAGCATGAGATTAAAGACAGCAAGCGGATTGTCCGCGAGCTGAAACGCTGTGCGGATGAGCTGGCTTCCTGTGATGTGACCATGCAGACCATCCGCAATTTGATTCGAGAAAGTGAGTGAGATGATGAAGATTTTATTAGCTGAAGATGAGCAGCAGCTGTCTCGTGTCTTGGAAACAGCAATGACCCATGAAGGCTATCAGGTTGATATAGCCTTTGATGGGCAAGAAGCTGTGGACTTGGCCAAGGAAAATGCCTATGATTTGATGATTCTGGATATCATGATGCCGGTCAAGACAGGCATTGAAGCATTGAAAGAAATCCGCCAAACCGGCAATACGACCCACGTCATCATGCTGACAGCTATGTCAGAGGTGGATGACAAGGTCACAGGGCTGGATGCCGGTGCAGATGATTATCTGACCAAGCCCTTCTCTCTGAAAGAGCTTCTGGCTCGCCTGCGCTCTATGTCCAGACGGGTAGCGACTTTCACCCCCAATTTGCTGCAGATTGGCCAAACCAGCCTCAATGTCGGAGAGCATGAGCTCATTAGCTCCAACTCTATTCGCTTAGCTGGTAAGGAATCTAAAATGATGGAATTTCTCATGCTCAATGCCCAGAAGAGTCTTTCCACTCAGGAAATCTTCCGTCATGTTTGGTCCAAAGACGAGGATGAGGATTTGGACGAAGGCTTCGTCTGGATTTATATTTCCTATTTGCGTCAGAAGCTGAAGGCTATTCATGCTGACCTTGCTATCTTGGGTGAGGAAGGCGGCAGTTTCACTCTGGTGCCGCTGGAAGGAGATAGCCATGTTTCGGAAGCTTAAAATTCGGTTCATTCTGCTGGCTTCGGCGGCTATTGTCTGTATTTTGCTGACCATGATTGCTGTCTTAAACTCCGTTCGCTTTCTGCAGACCAACGGAGAAATCCAAGCCGTTCTCAATATTCTATCTGCCAATAATGGAGATTTTCCCAGCGTAGAAGAAACGGCAGAGAGCTTGCAAAACGACCGTATCACTATTGACACCATCTACCAATACCGCTATTTTAGCGTGGTCTATAAGGAAGACAAAACACTTTACTCCTCCAACTTAGACCATCTTTCCAATCTATCTAAGGAGCAGGCGCTCAGCTATGCTAACAAAGTGATTAAGGACAGCCGCAGCAGTGGGGTTTTTAAGGTAGGCAGTCAATTTTATTCCTACCAGATAACGCAGGATTCCAAGACCAAGCGCTATTTACTGGTGGTCTTAGATTCGACCAATTACCTCGAAAGCCGCAATGACTTCTTCTGGCTGTCTATCCAGTTATGCTTCTATAGCTTTATTTTCTTTGTCTTGGTCGTGTCTGGATTTTCCAACTTTGCCATCCGTCCCTATATCAAAAACTATGAAAACCAAAAACGTTTTATCACTAACGCAGGCCATGAACTGAAGACGCCATTGGCCATCATCTCAGCCAATACGGAGCTGCAAGAGCTGATGACTGGCGAAAATGAATGGACAGAAAGCACCAAGGAACAGGTCAAGCGCCTCAGTAATCTAATCAATCAAATGGTCGTTCTGGCCCGTCTGGAAGAGCAGCCAGATGTTACCTTGGTGGATGTGAATTTCTCAGAAGTTGTCAAAAAAGTGGCTGGAAACTTCAAGTCTGTCATCGAGAAGGCAGGTAAGAAGTACGAGATCAAGCTGCAGGAAGACATCCATGTCAAGGCAACTGAAGATGAACTTTATGAATTGGTTAGTATCCTGATTGACAATGCCTGCAAGTATTGTGACGAAGATGGACAAATTTTTGTCACCCTAACCAAGGCTAAGCGTGGGAAACGAGCTCGTCTGACGATAGCCAATAGTTACGCGGACGGTAAAAATGTTGATTACAGCCGTTTCTTTGATCGTTTCTATCGCGAAGACGAATCGCACAATCAGAAGCAGCCTGGCTACGGGATTGGCCTATCCATGGCAGAAAGTCTGGTGCGTATTTTCAAGGGCAGGATTTGGGTTTCATATAAGAAAGGCTTGATTGGCTTTACCGTTTTACTGTGATAGCGTCACCTCGTTCATCAGTTATTGCTTTGTTTGCTGAGCTTTTTGTATTGGTTACGCCCGATTCTTACTCGAGATTAAAAAATTCTTCTAGTATTAGCTAGAAGAATTTTTCTTTATCTTGACCGTTGCTTACCAGCATTGCGGTTCTTTTTCTTTTTGTTCTTTTGCTCAATAGCCTGCTGAGATTTTGGAGTAACATCTTTAGCCCGACTCGCCTTTTTCAAGCCTTTAGGAGGATTTTTTTCAAATTCCTCTGCTACCTGTTTTCTCAAGCGAGGTCGGATGATGTAGTTGATGATAAATTGCTGGATGATTTGGATAAATCCACCGACTACCCAGTAGAGAGTGACTGCAGCAGGGGAGAAGAAAGAGAAACCGACAATCATGATAGGACTCATATAAGAAGCCTGTTTCATGCTGTTTCTTTGAGTTTCATCTTCAATACCATGCAGAGAGAGCACCGACTGGATATAGTAGAGGATACCGACAATGGCAGTCAAAGCCAAGTCGCTTTTGGCTAGGTCTTTAATCCAGAGGAAGGAACTGCCTGCAACTCCTTGAGTATACTGTGCTGCAAAGAAGAGGGCTGAGAAGAAAGGCATTTGGATGAGCAAAGGCAGACAGCCAATACCGCCAAACATGCTGAGTCCATTTTCTTTTTGAGCAGCCATCAGTTCTTGCTGAGCCTGCATTTTCTCTTCCTGAGTCTCAGCATTTTTGATTCGCTCTTGGATTGGGGCAAAAATCGGTTTAAAGTAGTTCATCTTTTCAGACTGAAGCGTTGCCTTCCAAGACTGATAGATTCCCAGCGGAAGAATGATAATTCGCACGATGAGCGTAACGATAATAATCGCCAGACCATAACCCAGACCTGAATTCTTGGCAAAGAATTGGATACCATCCGCCATAGGCTGACCAATCACGTCCCAGATCAGACCAGAAGGATTGCCGGCCTTGTCGCGGCCTACACAGCCGGACAGGAAAAGAAGGGCAGCCAGTCCCATACCGGAGAATAAAAAGCGTTTGAAATGTTTCACGAGTTCATATCCTTTGTTTCTAAAAAATAATACCTATCTATTCTACTGTTTTTTTGCAAAATATACAATAGTTCTGCAGACCTAATTTGAAATTTTAAAGTCGGGATAGGAGTCGAAATTAGCCATAGTCACATCCAAATAACTGACCTTAGAAAAAGGTGTCGGTCCCTTGCGGATTTCTTGGATAAATTTGGCCATCAGAGCTGGGTCATCGGCCTGAGCCAGAATGCCAACAGTACCGTCATCATTGTTCCAGACCCGGCCGGTAATACCTCCGATTTCCAGCGCTAGAGAATAAACTCCCCAGCGGAATCCAACCCCTTGTACCCGTCCTTGGGCTATCATTTTTACTTTCTGCATGGCGTCCTCCTTTAGTGAGCGGACCGAGGGGATTTAAGCCCTCAGTATGAGTGCAAGTCTGTTAAATTGTGGTATAATGTTCTTATGAATATTATAACCTCAAAAGCCAATAATGTGGTAAAAAAAGCTAAAAAACTTCATCACAAAAAATACCGCAAGGATTCTTATTTGATCGAGGGCTGGCATTTATTTGAGGAAGCTGTCAGCAGCGGGGCAGAGCTGATTCGGATTTTTGCTTTAGCGGAATACGCAGAGCGATTAGCTGATTTTTCTCAAGTGATTTTTGTCAGTCCAGAGATTTTAGCAGATTTGGCTGATAGTAAGACACCACAGGGAATTGTCGCGGAAGTGGCTTTTGAAAGGGGAAAAATACCAGCGGAGTTAAGTGGACGCTATCTTTTCTTGGAGGACGTTCAGGATCCAGGTAATGTCGGTACCATCATTCGGACAGCTGATGCAGCTTGCTTTGATGGAGTCTTCATCTCTAGCTCGTCAGCAGACATCTATAACCTAAAAACGCTGCGCTCTATGCAGGGGAGTCATTTTCACCTGCCCGTTTATCGGATGGATACGGCTGATTTTATTAGGCTGGCTCAGTCTTCCCGTCTGCCAATTCTAGCGTCGACCTTGTCGTCAACATCTATCGATTACAGAAATGTAGATAGCAAAGAGAGCTTTGCTCTAGTCATGGGCAATGAAGGGCAGGGGATTAGTCCAGAAATGACAGCAGCAGCTGATGTTCTGCTCCATATTTCCATGAAGGGGCAGGCAGAAAGTCTCAATGTTGCGGTCGCCGCTGGTATTTTAATCTTTCATTTAAGCTAAAAATCAGAAAAAGAGATATAATAGTTGGCAAGGGAGGTGATTCTATGCCTTACAAACAGGACGAGGAATTTATGGCCTATGTTGGGCACTTGATTGAAAAGCCCAGTGTACAGCGCCTGAAGGAAATTCCCCATCATATTCATTCCAATAGACTTGAACATTCCATCAATGTAAGTTATACTAGTTACAGAATTGCCAAAAAATTTGGCTGGAATGCCCGCAGCACGGCACGCGGTGCCCTGCTTCATGACTTATTCTACTATGACTGGCGTGTGACCAAGTTTAAGAAGAGTCATGCTTGGGTTCATCCGAGGCTGGCAGTTCGCAATGCTCGTAAGATTACCAATCTTAATAAAGTCGAAGAGGACATTATCGTCAAGCATATGTGGGGCCTGACTTTGGCACCGCCTCGCTACAAAGAATCATTCGTTGTGACGATGGTGGACAAGTATTGGGCCGTCAAAGAAGCAACGGCACCTTGGAGACGCAAGGGCAGTAATCGCAAGCTCTTTCATCGAAAGATGCTAAAACCGTAAATGTTTTATTATAAAAGGAGTAACTATGAATCATTCTATTATTCAAGATCAATCAGATATTAATTCTTTCTATGCCAAGATTTATTCTATCGTTGGTGTCGGTATTGGAATCTCAGCAATCGTGTCTCTCTTGATGCTATTTGTCTTTCAAGATGCTATTTATACTATTTTGACAAGATCTGTCTGGATCTATTATGCAGCTATTGCAGTTGAGTTTATCCTTGTGTTGGTAGCATCTGGAACTGCTCGGAGCAATAGTCCGGCAGCGCTGCCAATGTTTTTAGCTTATTCAGCCATTAATGGATTTACCCTGAGTATTATCATGGCGCTGTATCTTCAGTCAACTGTTCTCTTAGCCTTTCTGACAACGACCGTTATGTTCTTTGCTATGGGCTTCATCGGCAAGGTGACCAAGAAGGATCTTTCTGGAATGGGCAGAGCTTGTATGGCCGGTTTGATTGGTATTATCGCTGCTAGCGTCCTTAATATCTTCTTGAGAAGCAGTGGCTTGGACTTTATCATCAGTATCGTTGGTGTCCTTATTTTCTCAGGACTCATCGCTTGGGACAATCAGAAAATCCGCTATGTCTATGAGCAGACCAATGGCAATCCAGGGAATGGCTGGGCAATTTCGCTGGCTCTGCATCTGTATCTGGACTTCATTAATCTCTTCCTCAGCTTGTTGCGTATTTTTGGAAGAAACAAATAACTCAGCTAAATAAGACTCAAGCATTGGACGTTTGCTCCAGTGCTTTTTGTTTCTCCTATGGATTTATGGTATAATAAACCCAGCAAATAGAAAGCGAGAACAGTATGAAAACTCCTTTTGTCAATCATGAAAAGTTAGCTGAGATTACGGCGCAGTTTCCAACACCTTTCCATCTTTATGATGAGAAGGGAATTCGGGAAAGAGCGCGTGCTCTGCATGAGGCCTTTTCTTGGAATCCAGGTTTTAAAGAGTACTTTGCCGTCAAGGCCACTCCCAATCCTGCTATTTTAAAAATCCTCAAAGAAGAAGGCTGCGGGGTGGACTGTGCCAGCTATGTCGAATTGCTCATGAGTCAAAAGCTAGGCTTTGCTGGACAGGACATCATGTTTTCGTCCAATAACACACCAGCTGAGGACTTTCAGTTTGCGCGTGACCTAGGAGCGACTATCAATCTGGATGCTTATGAAGATGTAGCTTTTCTAAAGGAAGCCGCTGGTATTCCCAAGGTCATTTCCTGCCGTTACAACCCTGGCGGTGTCTTTGAGCTGGGAACCAGCATTATGGATAATCCAGAAGAAGCCAAGTTTGGTATGACCAAGGACCAGCTGATTCAGGCTTTCAAAGAGCTCAAGGAGTTGGGAGCTGAGAAGTTTGGCATTCATGCTCTCTTGGCCTCAAATACTGTCAGCAATGACTACTATCCTGAACTGGCCTGTCAGCTTTTTGAGCTGGCTGTAGAAGTAGTGGCTGAGACAGGAGTTGAGTTGGACTTTATCAATCTCTCTGGTGGAGTCGGCATTAATTATCAGCCTGAAGGCGAGGAAAATGACATTGCGGTCATCGGTCAAGGAGTTCGTCAGGCCTATGAAGCTATTCTGACACCTGCTGGTCTAGGACAGGTCAAGATTTATACGGAGCTTGGCCGCTTCATGTTGGCGCCTTATGGCCTGCTGGTCACCAAGGTTACCCATAAGAAGCAGACCTACCGAACCTATCTGGGAGTGGATGCCTCTGCGGTCAATCTGCTGCGTCCTGCCATGTACGGTTCTTATCACCACATTACCAATATGGATCGACCCGAGGGAGAGACAGAGATTGTGGATGTTGTCGGCAGTCTTTGTGAGAATAACGATAAATTCGCCATTAATCGCCCGCTGCCTGTCAGCCAAATTGGCGATACACTAGTGATTCACGATACGGGTGCTCATGGTTTTTCTATGGGTTATCAGTACAATGCCAAGCTCCGCTCCAGCGAAATTCTCTTGGAACAAGATGGCAATATTCGCATGATTCGTCGGGCTGAAAAACCAGAAGATTATTTTGCGACACTGTATGGCTTTGATTTTGAAAAATAGAGAAAATTTGATATAATGAAGAGCAATGTAAAAATGGAAATAGAGGAGTTCTCGATATGAATTTAGTTTTAGCAATTTTCTTGATTATGGCAGCATTTGCTGGAGGCGTGATTTTGGGTATGTATCTGCTTCGTCGGCAAGTTGAGAAGGAATTTGCAGAAAATCCGCGTCTGAATGTAGAAGCAGTTCGGACCTTGCTTAGCGCTAGCGGTCAACGGCCAAATGAAGCGAAAGTACAGCAAGTCTATCGTCAAATTATCAGCCAGCAGAAAGCTGCGCTTGCTAAGAGCAAAAAGAAAAAATAATTTTCTAGTGGCTGGCTGTTAATACCAGTAGAGAAAATCTATAAAAAAATGGGGATTTGGAATCGGCTTCCAGTCCCTTGTTTTAGAAAGAAGACCTTATGGATAATCGACCAATCGGTTTTTTAGACTCAGGAGTGGGCGGTTTGACTGTAGTCCGTGAGCTCATGCGGCAGCTCCCCCACGAAGAGGTCATTTATATCGGAGATTCAGCGCGGGCTCCTTACGGTCCTAGGCCTGCCGAGCAGATTCGCGCTTATACCTGGCAATTGGTCAACTTTCTCCTGACCAAGGATGTTAAGATGATAGTCATTGCCTGCAATACAGCGACTGCTGTTGTCTGGGAAGAAGTGAAGGAAAAGCTGGATATTCCAGTACTAGGCGTGATTCTGCCGGGGGCTAGCGCGGCTATTAAGTCAACTGCCAGCGGCCGCATCGGTGTTATTGGAACGCCAATGACAGTTTCTTCTGATATCTATCGCCAGAAAATTGAAGCGCTCTCGCCGGAGATGCAGGTGGAAAGTTTGGCCTGCCCTAAGTTTGTGCCTTTGGTAGAGTCCAATGAACTTCATTCCAGTCTTACCAAAAAAGTGGTCTATGAAACCCTGCAACCTCTGGCTGGCCGAGTAGACACCCTTGTCTTGGGCTGTACCCACTATCCCTTGCTCCGGCCTATTATTCAAAATAGGATGGGACCAAATGTGAAGCTGATTGATAGCGGGGCAGAGTGCGTACGGGATATTTCTGTCCTGCTCAATTACTTTGAAATCAACCGCAGTCGGGAAAAACAGGAGTTCAATCACCAATTTTACACAACTGCCAATGCCAAGAGCTTTTCGGAGATTGCAGAAAGCTGGCTGGGCCTGAAAGTGAATGTGGAGCATGTAAGCTTATGACAAATAAAATTTATGAATACATTGACGAGAACAATTGGTATATCGGAGAATGGACTCGCTTTCGTAAGGCTGGCTATCATTTCAACGACATCCCATACAGGCTCTTGGAGCATATTGATGCGGAGTTGAGCGAGCTGATTGAGCGGGATTTGGAAGAAGAATACAATGCCTTTACCACAGTTGTGGTCAAATACGGATCGCCCATGTCTTATATCCAGTTTGTCCTCAGTATGATTAACGACCGCCAGAAGCGGGATTTTAAGGCGACCAGTCATAAGGGGGCTATTCTGATTACAGAAAAGGACTTGCTGCGCAAGGTTTTCTTCCTGTCTAAAGATGGAGTTAAGATGACTGACTTTTTTGGTCAGGGGCAGGAGTCGGAGATGGCTGTCGGAGATACGATCTTGATTGCGACGCGCAACGAAGGAAAGACAGCAGAGTTTCGCAAACTCTTTGAGAAGCTGGGCTATAAGGTTGAAAATCTCAATGATTATCCTGATTTGCCAGAAGTGCAAGAGACTGGAACCACCTTTGAGGAAAATGCGCGGCTCAAGGCAGAGACAATCAGTAAGCTGACCGGTAAAATGGTGCTAGCTGACGACTCAGGTCTGCAGGTCGATGTTTTAGGTGGCTTGCCTGGAGTATGGTCGGCTCGCTTCGCTGGAGTAGGCGCGACAGATGATGAAAACAACATCAAGCTCCTGCATGAATTAGCTATGGTGTTTGATATCAAGGACCGCTCGGCTCATTTTCATACGACCCTAGTGGTGGCTAGTCCTGATAGGGAGTCTCTGGTAGTTGAAGCGGATTGGCCAGGCTACATTGCCCATGAGCCAAAAGGGGAAAATGGTTTTGGCTATGATCCCTTGTTCTTAGTGGGAGAAACAGGAAAAACGTCTGCCGAACTAACGATAGAAGAAAAAAATGCGCAATCCCATCGGGCTCAGGCAGTTAAGAAATTAGTGGAGGTATTTCCAGCATGGCAAAGCAAACCATTATGGTCATGAGTGATTCTCATGGCGACCGTGCTATTGTAGAAGAAATTAGGAATCATTATATTGGAAAGGTAGATGCGATTTTCCATAACGGAGACTCTGAGCTTCCTTCTGATGATGAGGTATGGCAAGGGATTCAGGTTGTTGCAGGGAATATGGACTTTTACGACGGCTATCCAGAACGATTGGTGACGGATTTGGCGGGGACCATTATTGCCCAGACTCATGGCCATCTCTTCCATATCAACTTTTCTTTTCAAAAGCTGGATTTGTGGGCGCAAGAGGTTAATGCAGACATCTGCCTCTACGGTCACCTGCATATCCCAGATTCTCGAATGGAGGGCAAAACGCTCTTTCTGAATCCGGGCTCCATCAGCCAGCCACGCGGTCTGATCAACGAACGTCTCTACGCTAAGGTAGAGATTGATGATGACCGCTTTAAAGTTGATTTCTATACACGAAATCATGAACTCTATCCAAGCTTGTCCAAGGAGTTTAGCCGATGATTGCTAAGGAATTTGAAGACTATCTGCTGCAACATGAAGAAACTTTTTTGACGCCTGGGGAAAATCTGGCGGTTATGATTGACACCCACAATGTGGATCATGCTATCCTACTATTGAGCCAGATGACATACTCACGTGTACCAGTCGTGACAGCAGATAAAAAGTTTGTTGGCACGATTTCCCTGACAGACATCATGTCCTATCGCATGCGCCATGATTTGCCAGAAGAGGAATTCATGATGACAGACATCGTCCACATGACCAAAATGGACGACTTGACAGTTGGGCCAGATTATACTGTATCAGATGTGCTTCATAAGCTGGTCGACGAGTCCTTTCTGCCGGTTGTGGGCGAGGATCAGCATTTTTACGGAATTATTACTAGAAAGTCCATTTTGAAAGCTGTCAATTCTTTGTTGCACGGCTTTAGCAAGAAGTACGAAATTCGCAAAAAATGAAAGAATACATTAGACCGTTTTTAAATCAAAAAAATATCTCAGAAAATTCTAAAATTGCCTATTCTTATGATTTGGAGCAGTTTATCGAGGAAGTACATGACCGGATTACCGAGACCAATCTGCGGATTTATCAGGCCTCTATCAAGGATTTTAAGGCAGCTGTTCAGAAGCGGAAGCTCTCAGCAGTCAATCAATTTCTCTACTTCCTTTATCAGCAGCAGCTTATTGAGGAGTTCCACCGTTTGGTCCTGCCCAAGGTTTCCATATCAAAGGAGCAGGAAAATGAACTGCTGGATCTGTCTGCTTTTTGGCAGGAATCAAGCGTTCCCAGGGGGCGGCTGATGGCTCTTCTTATCTTGGAAATGGGCTTGCTGCCCAGTGAGATTCTGCAGGTCAGAGTGACAGATGTCAATCTTGATTTTCAGGTTTTGAAGATTGAAAAGGCCGGTCAGAAGCGGGTCATCAAGATTCCTGAGAGCCTGACGGGTGAGTTAGAAGACTATCTGACAGGGACATATTTATTTGAGAAAAACGGCAAATCCTATTCTCGTCAATGGGGCTTCCGTCAGCTAGAGGCTTTCTTGATTGAGCAGGGACAAGCCAGTCTATCTGCCCAAAGCCTGCGTGAGCAGTTTATTTTGCGCCAGCGGGAGAAGGGGATTGGCCTCTATGATATTGCCCAAGATTTGGGCTTGAAAACCATGATTACACTAGAAAAATACAGATAAAAATGGATATCAAACTAAAAGATTTTGAAGGCCCGTTGGACCTGCTGCTCCACCTTGTATCTAAGTACCAGGTGGATATTTATGATGTGCCCATTACGGAGGTCATCGAGCAGTATCTGGTTTATGTGGCTACTTTGCAGGCCATGAAGCTGGAAGTGACGGGCGAGTATATGGTCATGGCCAGCCAGCTCATGCTGATTAAGAGCCGCAAGCTTCTGCCTAAGGTGGCGGATAATGCTGAACTGGAAGATGATTTGGAGCAAGACCTCTTGAGCCAGATTGAGGAATACCGTAGGTTCAAGCTCTTAGGTGAGAAAATGTCGCTCCAGCATGATGACCGGGCGCTTTATTATTCTAAGCCCAAGCTGGAGCTGGTTTATGAAGATGCTGAGCTCCTGCATGACAAGTCAACGATAGATCTTTTCTTGGCTTTTTCCAAGGTTATCGCCAAGAAGCAAGAGGAGTTTTCTAAGAGCCATACAACCATTGTGCGAGACGAGTACAAGATTGAGGACATGATGTATGTGGTGCGTCAGCGCTGTGCAGGTAAGAGCCGTCTGGCTCTGCAGGAGATTTTTGCAGAGACCAAAGACATGAATGAGGTTATCACACTCTTTCTGGCGACCTTAGAATTGGTCAAGGTGCAGGAAGTGCAAGTCATTCAGGAAGAAAATTTTGGAAATATTTATTTAGTAGGAAGAGGAAATGAGTAAGTTAGCAGAGATTGAAGCCCTGCTTTTTGTAGCGGGAGAAGATGGACTAAAGGTTCATCAATTGGCAGAAATCCTTTCTTTGCCGCCGACCGGTGTCATTCAGAGTTTGGAGAAGTTGGCTGAGCAATATGAAGCCAATCCAGACTCTAGCCTGACCCTGCTGGAAACCTCAAAGACATACAAGCTGGTCACAAAGCCTGAGTTTGCTGAGATTCTGCGGGCCTATTCGCGTGCGCCAATCAATCAAAGTCTGTCGCGGGCGGCCCTTGAAACCTTGTCTATCATTGCCTATAAGCAGCCGATTACAAGGGTGGAAATAGACGACATTCGCGGGGTTAATTCCAGCGGTGCTTTAGCCAAGCTCTTGGCTTTTGAACTGGTTCGAGAGGATGGTAAAAAGGAAGTCATTGGCCGGCCAAATCTCTATGTGACAACGGATTATTTCTTAGACTATATGGGGATCAATCACCTAGATGAGCTGCCGATTGTCGAAGAAACAGAGCTAGTTGCTGAAGAAAGCCAGCTCTTTATTGAAAGGACAGATATCGATGAGAATCAATAAATACATCGCTCATGCTGGGATAGCCAGCCGTCGTAAGGCAGAAGAGCTAATCAAGCAGGGGAAGGTCAGTATAAACGGCCAAGTGGTACGTGAGCTGGCGACAAACGTCAAGTCTGGCGACCGTGTGGAAGTAGAAGGCCAACCTATCTACAATGAAGAGAAGGTTTATTACCTCCTCAATAAGCCGCGCGGAGTCATTTCCTCTGTCAGTGATGACAAGGGTCGTAAGACGGTCGTGGAGCTCTTGCCTCAGGTTAAGGAGCGGATTTATCCGGTCGGTCGTTTGGACTGGGATACTTCTGGCATTCTCATTCTGACCAATGACGGAGATTTTACCGACGAGATGATTCATCCCCGCAATGAGATTGATAAGGTCTATGTGGCGCGTGTCAAAGGATTGGCCAATAAAGAAGTTCTTCGTCCTCTGACTCGCGGTATTGAGATCGAGGGGCGCAAAACCAAGCCAGCAGTTTATGAGATTATCAAGGTTGATCCGGCGAAAAATCGCTCGGTCGTTCAGCTGACCATCCACGAAGGCCGTAATCATCAGGTCAAGAAGATGTTCCAGGCGGTTGGATTGCAAGTGGATAAGCTTTCACGGACTCGCTTTGGTCATTTGGACTTAACTGGCCTCAAGCCTGGTGAGTATCGTAAGCTCAGTAAAAAAGAAGTCAGCCAGCTGCATACACTGGCTGTAACCAAGACCAAGAAATGATAAAGAAACTGCTTATTGCTCCTGTCCGCTTTTATCAACGCTTCATATCGCCTGCTTTCCCTCCATCTTGCCGCTTTCGGCCCAGCTGCTCTAACTATATGATAGAGGCTATCCAGAAGCATGGTGCTAAAGGAGTTTTAATGGGCTTGGCGCGCATTCTCCGCTGTCATCCCTGGTCTCAGTCGGGAGAGGATCCTGTACCAGACCATTTCAGTTTGAGAAGAAATAATTCAAGAAAAAAGTCACACTAGATAAGTATCTAGTGTGACTTTTATATATATATATATATATTTTCCGAACATTTCCTATCTTCTAGACCAAGTCTTAGGGAGGAAGAGCAGGAGAATCGGGTAAATTTCCAAACGACCGCCAATCATAGCAAAGGCTAGCAGCAATTTGGAAAAAGGACTAAAGATAGAAAAATTATCTGTCGTCCCAATCATGGGACCGATATTGTTGAAGCAAGAGACAACCCCGCTGACAACCGTCATGAAATTATTATTATCCAAGCTGACAATGAAAATGAGAGCTAGAATAATCAAGATATAAACGGCTAAGTATTTCAGTACCTTATGCTGTGTATCCTTGTCAATTACCGCATCATTGACATGCAAGGTCAGGACGCGATTAGGTGATAAGGTAGATAGAATCTGATTTTTAGCAATGCGGGAAATGATAATTCCCCGAATGACCTTGAATCCCCCAGCTGTTGATCCAGCTGAGCCCCCGATACACATGAGCAGGAGCAGGATAACTTGAGAAAAGAGCGGCCATTTGACTGTATCGCCATAGCTAAATCCAGTTGTTGTGATGACATTAGCTACCTGGAAGAAGGAAATCTCCACGCTCTTGGCAAAGCCTTGATAGAGGTGGAAGACATTAAAGGCAATCAAGGCTGTGGAAAGAAAGACAATCCAGAGATAGCCCTTGAGCTCCTCATCTTCAAAGCAAGCTTTAAACTTACGAATCAGCAAGTAATAGTAGAGATTGAAGTTGACCCCGAAAGCTAAAACTCCAAAGCTGACCAGATAAGTAATCAGCGAGCTGTTATAGTGGGCGATACCGTCATTGTATACGGTGAATCCTCCCGTACCAGCTGTTCCCATGGCAATGACCAGACTGTCAAAGAGGGGCATGCCCGCTAGGAAATAAAGCAGAGCAAAGATAGCAAAGAGAGCCAAATAGATGATATAAAGAATTTGAGCAGTATGCTTAAGCTTGGAAACGACCTTGCCAAAGACTGGTCCCGGAACTTCTGCTTTCATGACCTCCAAGTGACCATTTTTAGCATTGTCCATAATAGCTAAGGCAAAGACCAGCACTCCCATCCCTCCGATTAAGTGAGTAAAGCTGCGCCAGAAGAGCAGCGAATGGGAGAGAACGCCGACATCGTTAAGGATAGTCGCTCCCGTGGTGGTAAAGCCAGAGCTGATTTCAAAGAAAGCATCAATAACGTCTGGAATCTGCCCGGAAAAAACAAAGGGCAGAGCTCCGAAAAAGGACCAGAGAATCCAGCACAGGGCTACAATCAGGACACCTTCCTTGGCGTAGATATGCAGGTCCTTGGGCTTGAAATAAGAGCCTATTCCACCTAAAACTAGCAGGATAGCCATGGTCGCCCCGATAGAGAGAAAGACTTTTAAAGGCTCACCGTAGATTAGAGCGACGATAATAGGCACAATCAGCAGAGCCGCCTCAATCAGCAGTAATTTTGCCAGCAGGTAGCGAATCATAGATCTATTCATGGGCCTACCTCGCTAACAGATCGTAAATCTGCGTGATATTTTGCAGCAGAGTAGTGACGATAATCTTATCTCCAACTTGCAGGTCGTCATCACCGGTAGGGAAGATGGCTTTGCCTTGACGGATAATGGCCGCAATCAGAACATCTTTCTTCAGATGAAGCTGAGATAGAGGAATACCAGTCATCTTGTTTTCTTCCTTGATTTGGAACTGCAGGGTCTCGATTTGGCCGTTGGCTACATGGTGCAGAGCTTCTAGGTTAGAGAATTGAGCATTGTAGCGACCGCGGATAAAGTGCATAACCGTATCAACGGCGATACCTTTAGGAGTCACGATGCTGGCAAAGTCTTGGTTATCAATGATTTCCAACAAACTGGTCCGGTTAATCTTGGTGATGTTTTTCTGTACACCTAGATTATTAAGGAACATGGAAGTGATGATATTTTCTTCATCTACACCAGTCAGGGTAGCGATGGCATCAAAGTTATTGGCGCGTTCCTCCAGCAGGATATCCTTGGCAGTACCATCGCCATGGACGACATAGAGATCAGGAAATTCCTGACTGAAAAAGTTTGCCCGCTCACGGTTGGATTCAATGATTTTGAGCTCAATTTTACTGTTCTTGAGAATATTGAGCAAGTAATAGGCGATCTTGCCAGCCCCGATAATCATCAGGCTCTTAACCACTCTAGGGCGTACCATATTGTGGAATTGAACGATGTCTAGGCGGTTACCTGTTACATAGATCTTGTCTCCGGCCTCCAAAGTGAAGTCGCCGTCAGGAATTTCCAAGTGCCCTTTTCTTTCAATAGTACAGACAATGATATTTCCAAATTTCTTACGGAACTGGGAAATATTCATCTGGCAGAGATTGCTGTCTTCCTTGAGTTTGAACTCCATCAGTGCCACTCGGCCATTGGCAAAGTGCTCTACTGACAGGGCATTAGGGAAGTCAATGATATTAGCGATATAGCGAGCAGTTAGGAGCTCAGGATTGACCACCAGCGAGAAGCCCAGAATGTTCTTCTCCTTAAAGTAAGGGTTGGAATACTCAGGATTACGCACCCGAACGACGGTTTCCTTAGCCCCCATCCGTTTGGCCAGAACAGCTGAAACCATGTTGACCTCATCATGCTCTGTCATAGAGATGAAGATGTCACAGTGACTAACATCCGCCTGTTCTAAGATTTTGAAGTTAGCTCCATTGCCAGCAATACCAATAATGTCATAGCGCTTGGTAATCTGGTTGAGAACAGCCTCATCCTGCTCGATCAGGATAACATCATGTTTTTCAGCCACTAAGGAGCGACAGAGGGCCGTTCCGACCTTCCCGCCGCCAACAACGATAATTTTCATAAGTTTAGATTCCTCCAAAGTATGTATCTATCATACTCTTTTTTCATTTAAATTTCATCTATTTTCAACAATTTAAGGGAAATTATAGCAATAAATAAAATTTTCATTATGATAATATTTACAAAAAACATAGAATAGTATACAATAAAAACAGGTTAATATGTAAAAGATTTATCACTAATTATTAGTATAATATAAAAGTTTTTTTGGATCGGGGTTGAGAATGTGGGATAAGGATGAAAAGATGAGAAAAGAATATATCACAGTTCTTATCTATTTGATAGATGATGGATAAGTGGAATAATAAGATACGAAATAACCATTAGTAAAATATGAAAAACGAGCAATTCAATGTGTTTTGCTATTTAAAATCTTACTGTCTAGCTATGAGATTATTGGGAATTAGACTAACAAGGTAGGCAGAGAAAGATAGAGAAAAATTTGGATTAAAATGCTAGATGTTATAAATTAATATACTATCATAAAGGAACTACAGATAAGGGAAAAGTTATTTCCATAGGTAACTTGTTATCCTAATCAAGCTAATAAACCAAAATTCGTTAATTTATTACAGAGATTTTTCAACATATTATTAATAAATTCAAAATAGAATTAATTCTATTGCTAGAACTACTCTAATGTAGAAAAGAAAAAGGAGATAAAAAGAATGTATCAAACTAAACAGAATATCATTGATTTTGTCAAAAATTATCAGGAAAAGCTAAATACAGATGATGATAAGGCGAAATTTGCAGCGGAACTTGGCGAACGGATTAAACAAATGGATTTTAGAGCCAACAATGGCGGAGCAGCTATTATTTTCTCTGGGCAATATGGAAATGAAGAGGGTGTCCAGTCACAAATTTTCTGGACAGTGAAAAATATTTCAGAAAATAGTAAGGGATCTTATAGTTTAGTCAATGATTCGTGTGAAGATCTTTTAAATGATAGTAATTTCTATGAAGTACTTATAAAAAAAGTTGGGGAACCTGATGCCAATCGAATTATGGAAGGAGGAAAAACAGCTTCAGGAGAACGGAACAGATATATATATGAGGGATATGAAGCTTTGTCTGTGAAGGACCTCGTCTCAGATAACTATATACGTGATAATGCTAGAGGAGATGTGCTGGTCTTGATGAGCACAAATTTACCGATTGACAGTGTACTAGCTCAAACGGAACTTCCTCGCTTGATAGACAGTCATCCAGATGTGATAGCTATTAATGGGATACCAGTTGAAGAGTTGAGGCAGTTGACACAAGAGCAACGCTTCCGAAAGGTGGCTGAAGCATCAATTCGTATACAGGAGAATGCAACTTTTTATCGTGGAGAGTATTTAGGTGTTAAAAATGACGTAGAAATTTTAGACCTCAGAGGAAAAGGAGTAGCTGGGGATATTAAGATGGCGATTCCTGAACATTTCCGCAAGGGAGAGACCTTTAAAATTAGAAATATCCTCAATCTTTATTTTGAAGGGGATTTTTCTAGTCTTAATCCAGAGCATAGGCAAGCTTTGGAAGATTTTGCATATAAAAAAGAAGCGGAACTAGATGGTAAGCTTAGTGACTATACAGTCACTTTAAATAATAAAGGGAAAATTATCTCGATTGAAACAGGTGGTTTCGGTCGTATTGATTCTGGCGGGTATATAGTAGGATTGGATAAGTTAGCGAACTTTAGCAGTGATGTGGACATGAAGAAGGCATATCCTCATTTTGATGACTTGTCAATTAAAGAAAAATTCCAAATGAAGGAGACAGAGCTAGTTAAACGCCACTATTTTGAAGGAGATTTTGACAAACTATCTCTGGAAAAGCAACAGGCTATCAAAGATGCTGTTTTCAATCGTGGATCTAGAATCGGTGGTAAATTAGAAAAATATCAAGTTGTTTTGAATAGCCATGGCAAGATTACGGACATTCATTTAGACGGAGCAGGGAGAACCGAAAAAGGGGAAATCAAAGTTTCTTTGGATCAATTTGCTAATTTTAGTAGCGATAACGTTATGAAAAATCGCTATGGGGGATTTGAGGAATTGGAAGTTGAGGCTCAGATACTAGCAAAGAAATATGATTCAAATCTAAGAGAATTTTACCATGCCTTTAATCATGCTTCTCCTTCCGTCAAAGCTACATCTCTATATATGAAGGCAACAGGCAAAAACGCTACAGAACTTAATCAGGTAGATCGTTTTATTATTCAAGTAGGAGAACGCTACAGAGATTTTTATAGCCAATACCCACCTCAGATACCGAAAAGTAATAGTAATAGGCCAAATTCAAGTGCTAATACTATTAATGGGTATGCAAACAGAAGTAATATGAATGTCAATACTCTGTCTAATAATAAATCTAATACAGATAAAGCAAACCGCCTCTCCAATTATGATACAAACTTTGAATCGCCTAATTTTGATTTAGCTAATAATTTAAGTTCAATGCTAAATTCGGAGGAGGTGAAAAATTCTTTAAAAAATTATCAGAAAGATCCTAACAAATTAAAAAATAGTGCATCAAATTCTGTAAAAGAATATAGACGTAATTTCAATAAATTAACAAACAAGGGATTAAAAGTTATAGATGGAATAGGTACCGGTCTTGAAGTAATTGAAGGTATAGACACATTTATGAATCTTGTTAATAAGTACAATAGCGGAAAACAAAAAGAGGCTTTAGCAGAAGCAACTGCTATTAGTGCGGAACTTGTGGCTAATCATTTTACTTCTCAGTTATTCACTAGCACTCTCCTAGGGCTCGTTGCTATTGTGACGGGTGGAGCAGCAGCAGCACCTGTGTCATTCGTTGTATTAACTTTGGGGGCTATTTATCTTGCCAATTATGCAGCCGATTTTTATGGGCAACTGCTTCATGATTGGATTTTTAAAGGTTTGATGGGAGATTATGAAGATGCCTCCAAGATTCAGTATACAGATCCATTAGTTCTAGACTTGGCAGGGAATGGCTTTAAACCAACTAGTCTAGAAAAAGGAGTTCACTTTGATTTAGACCAAAATGGTTTTGCCGAGCGAATCAACTGGATTCAAGATGATGATGCTTTGTTAGTTTTAGATCGTAATGGAGATGGCGCTATTAATAATGGAAATGAGCTCTTCGGAGACTACACACGAATGTCAAATGGCAGGCTTGCTCGTAATGGCTTTGAAGCGCTTGGTGAATACGATCTTAACCAAGACCAAATTATTGATGAAAAAGATGAGATTTATAATCAACTGCGCGTATGGCAAGATCGTAACCAAAATGGTAAGTCAGAAGCCGAAGAGTTAAGAAACTTGACAGATGCAGGAGTTGCTGCTATCCAATTGAATTATCAGAAGAATAATAAAAGATCAGAAACTGAAGTTACATTTGGTAATACTGCGAGATATATTAAAAGTTCTGGCGAAACTGCAGAAATCACTGAATACTGGGTGAAAAAACGTAGTTACGATACCCAAATGCTTAATCTAGTGGAAGTGCCCGAAGATATGCGGAAACTTCCAGATATACAAGGTGCAGGGCTTCTTCCGTCTTTGCATCAAGCTATAGCTCGTGATCGTTCTGGAGTGTTGTCTGAAAAATTAAAACAATTTATGACATCAACAGATATTAAAGAACGTAAACAATTAGTTGAAGAAATTCTTATATCTATTTCAGGAGGGAATGAAGTAGATCCTGACAGTAGAGGAAATAATATCAATGCTAAACATTTACATGTCATTGAACAAATTTTGGGAGAAAAATATAATGGAACAACAGGGGAGAACCCTCATGTGACTGCTGCTCCTCGCTTGAAAGCTGTTTACAATGATATTTTAGATTTTTATTACTATACATTAATGGAGCAGACACATCTACGGTTGGTTTTGCCTTTCATTAAAATAAACGAAGATAAAGTTCTGGACTTTACAATCTTAAATAATGTCTTGCCAATGATGTTGAAGGAAGAAAAAAGTACGGAAAAGCTAGAGAGCATAGCAGGCTATCTTAAATTTTTAGAATCGAAAGGGATATCAGGGTATAGTTCATTTAAAGAATACTTTGGCTCTAGGAATTATTCTTATCTCAAAGCTATTATGATAGGAGCCGGAGAGGTCGTAATGGGGAGCGATAAGGGCGAAAGTTTACAGGCGACGGAAAAGCAAGCTTTTGTTATGGCTTACGGGGGAGATGATAATGTCCAAGGAGACAAGCAAAATAATCTACTGGATGGTGGTTC
>NZ_JAPVYE010000011.1:0-13076 GCF_041431685.1 Streptococcus sp. 20925_1_22
AGTTGTAATTGAGAGGAAATCGAAATTACAATCGGCGGATGAGAGAAACGAAGTTTCTCACCGTTGGCTGAGTTAGACTCCACCCTTTGGGAGTTTAGCTCAGCTGGGAGAGCATCTGCCTTACAAGCAGAGGGTCAGCGGTTCGATCCCGTTAACTCCCATATTCAAGCGGGTGTAGTTTAGTGGTAAAACTACAGCCTTCCAAGCTGTTGTCGCGAGTTCGATTCTCGTCACCCGCTTTGAACGATAGTTCATACCAAGTTTTCGAACTTGGGCGCGTAGCTCAGGTGGTTAGAGCGCACGCCTGATAAGCGTGAGGTCGGTGGTTCGAGTCCACTCGTGCCCATTTTAATAATATTATGGTCCGTTGGTCAAGGGGTTAAGACACCGCCTTTTCACGGCGGTAACACGGGTTCGAATCCCGTACGGACTATATATTCGGAGGATTACCCAAGTCCGGCTGAAGGGAACGGTCTTGAAAACCGTCAGGCGTGTAAAAGCGTGCGTGGGTTCGAATCCCACATCCTCCTTAGGGACGAATAGTATTGACGCGGGATGGAGCAGCTAGGTAGCTCGTCGGGCTCATAACCCGAAGGTCGTAGGTTCAAATCCTGCTCCCGCAATAGTTGGCTCGGTAGCTCAGTTGGTAGAGCAATGGATTGAAGCTCCATGTGTCGGCGGTTCGATTCCGTCTCGCGCCATAATTTTATAATCGGAAGGGTAGCGAAGAGGCTAAACGCGGCGGACTGTAAATCCGCTCCTTCGGGTTCGGGGGTTCGAATCCCTCCCCTTCCATAACCTTTACGGGCATAGTTTAAAGGTAGAACTAAGGTCTCCAAAACCTTCAGTGTGGGTTCAATTCCTACTGCCCGTGTTTAAATATGGCGGGTGTGGTGAAGTGGTTAACACACCAGATTGTGGCTCTGGCATGCGTGGGTTCGATCCCCATCACTCGCCTATTTATTATTATTGGGGTATCGCCAAGCGGTAAGGCAAGGGACTTTGACTCCCTCATGCGTTGGTTCGAATCCAGCTACCCCAGTTAAAAACTTGAGCCGGCGTGGCGGAATTGGCAGACGCGCTGGACTCAAAATCCAGTGTCCTCACGGACGTGCCGGTTCGACCCCGGCCGCCGGTATAGCTTAAGTTTAGCGAAGCGTTTTAGCTTCTTTTTTTGTTTTTTCTTTAATATTTATTTGCAAGCTAAATAGAAGGTTGCTTTGTGATTTTGCTTGTAAATTTATACTTAACTTGTGTAATGGTTACGGAAGAATTTTATAATTAAATGCCTTTTAAGATCTAGAATGCTAATATGAGTCAGCTCGCTTTGTTCTTTTTTATTCTCTGATTGAGTTTTATTTAGGGCTTAAGAATTTAATTGTATGATTAAATATGTTTTGTGAAAAGCATCTGACCTTTACTGAAAATTCTTGACTCTTTTCTGTTTTGTGGTATAATTAACCAGTAAAGCTTTAACTAGTTAAGAGAAGGAGGAGGAAATGATTCATTTAGCAGAGAAGATCGATCAATTTTTAAATGAAGTTATTATGAAAGCAGAAAATCAGCATGAGATTCTGATTGGTTCTTGCACGAGTGATGTGCCTTTAACCAATACGCAGGAGCATATTTTGATGCTTTTGTCTGAGGAATCTTTGACAAATTCTGATTTGGCAAAAAAACTGAATGTGAGTCAAGCTGCTGTGACTAAGGCTGTGAAATCTTTGGTTCGGCAAGAGATGCTGCAAGCTTTTAAAGATAAGAGAGATGCACGGGTTACCTTTTACCGTTTGACTGAGTTAGCTCAGCCGGTTGCAAAGGAACATCAGCATCATCACGCACATACTTTGGAGACGTATCAAAAATTGGCAGAGCAGTTTTCTGCTAGTGAACAGGCGACAATTGCGAAGTTTTTGGAAGCCTTGGTGGGAGAGATTGGCAAATGAGATATATCACAGTGGATAATCTTTCTTTTTACTATGACAAGGAGCCTGTGCTAGAGCATATTCACTATTTTCTAGACAGTGGTGAGTTTGTAACTTTGACGGGGGAAAATGGAGCTGCTAAGACGACGCTTATCAAGGCTAGTTTGGGTATTTTGCAGCCTAAGCATGGGGAAGTGAAGATTTCCAAGACCAATGTGCGAGGCAAGAAATTGCGGATTGCCTACCTTCCTCAGCAGATTGCTAGTTTTAATGCTGGTTTTCCTAGTACGGTGTATGAGTTTGTCAAGTCTGGACGTTATCCGCGCAAGGGTTGGTTTCGTCGTTTGAATGAGCATGATGAGGAGCATATCAAGGCAAGTCTGGAGTCGGTTGGAATGTGGGAACATCGGGATAAGCGGATTGGTTCTCTCTCTGGCGGGCAAAAGCAGAGGGCTGTGATTGCTCGGATGTTTGCTTCGGATCCGGATATTTTTGTCCTTGATGAGCCGACAACAGGTATGGATGCAGGCAGCAAGGATGAATTTTACAAGCTCATGCACCATAGTGCTCATAAGCATGGGAAAGCTGTCTTGATGATTACACACGATCCGGAAGAAGTTCGTAAATATGCTGATCGCAACATTCACCTGGTCCGTAATCAGGACTCACCTTGGCGCTGTTTCAATGTGCATGAAAGCGACAATGGACAGGAGGTGAGTCATGCTTAATCTATTTTCCTATGATTTTATGCAGCGAGCCTTCTTGGCAGTTATTGCCATGAGTCTCTTCTCACCGATTCTGGGGACCTTCCTGATTTTACGTAGGCAGAGTCTCATGAGTGACACGCTCAGTCACGTTTCATTGGCAGGTGTAGCTTTTGGTTTGGTTCTTGGACTATCGCCCACCCTCACAACGGTGCTTGTCGTCATTATCGCAGCAGTCTTCTTAGAGTATCTGCGCACAATCTATAAGAATTTCATGGAAATCGGGACAGCCATTCTTATGTCAACCGGCTTAGCTATTTCCTTGATTGTTATGAGTAAGGGTAAGAGTTCTAGCTCAATGAGTCTGGACCAGTATCTATTTGGATCCATTGTGACTATCAGTAGGGAGCAGGTGATTTCTCTCTTTGTCATTGCTGCTGTGGTACTTGTCTTGACCTTCCTCTTCATTCGCCCCATGTACATCTTGACCTTTGATGAGGATACGGCCTTTGTCGATGGGCTGCCTGTGCGGACCATGTCTATTCTCTTCAATATCGTGACGGGTGTTGCGATCGCCCTCATGATTCCAGCTGCGGGAGCCTTGCTAGTTTCGACCATTATGGTCTTGCCGGCCAGTATTGCCCTGCGGATTGGGAAAAATTTCAAGTCGGTCATTTTGCTGGCAAATATTATCGGCTTCTTTGGTATGATTGCCGGACTTTATATTTCTTACTATGCAGAGACGCCAGCTAGTGCCAGCATTACGATTATCTTCGTCAGCTTGTTCTTGCTGGTCAATCTGGTCAAAAAATTTATGAAATAGGAGCAGAAAATGAAAAAAATTAGCTTACTATTAGCAGGCTTACTGAGTATTTTCTTAGTAGCTTGTTCCAATCAAAAAAATGCAGATGGCAAGCTCAATATTGTCACAACTTTTTATCCGGTTTATGAGTTTACCAAGCAGGTGGCTGGAGATGAGGCCAATGTTGAACTTCTAATCGGGGCTGGTACAGAGCCGCATGATTATGAGCCTTCAGCTAAGGCAGTTGCGACTATTCAGGATGCAGATGCCTTCGTCTATGAAAATGAAAATATGGAGACTTGGGTTCCTGAACTGTTAAAAACTTTGAAAAATAAGGAAGAAACGGTTATCAAAGCGACAGGCGATATGCTCTTGCTGCCTGGTGGTGAAGAGGAAGAAGACCACGACCATGGGGAAGAGGGACATCATCATGCCTATGATCCCCATGTTTGGCTGTCACCGAAGCGGGCTATTAAAATGGTGGAGCACATCCGTGATAGCCTGAGCAAGTCTTACCCTGACAAGAAAGCTGCTTTTAAGAAAAATGCAGCGGCTTATATCAAGAAGCTGGAAGACTTGGATAAGGAATATGAGGATGGGTTGGCAAATGCCAAGCAAAAGAGCTTTGTAACTCAGCACGCAGCCTTTAACTATCTAGCATTGGACTATGGCTTGAAGCAGGTGCCAATTTCTGGACTTTCACCAGACAGTGAGCCATCCGCTTCACGCTTGGCTGAATTGACTGAGTATATCAAGAAAAATAAAATCAAGTATATTTACTTTGAAGAGAATGCTTCCCAGGCTTTGGCTTCTACTCTAGCTAAGGAAACAGGGGTAGAACTTGATGTCTTGAATCCGCTGGAAAGCTTGACCGAAGAGCAGACCAAGGATGGGGCAGACTATGTTTCTATCATGCAGGCCAATCTAAAGGCTCTCAAGAAGACAACTAACCAAGAGGGAGCGGAGATTACAGCCGAGAAAGAAGAAGACGATAAGACAGTCCAAAACGGCTACTTTGAAGACAGTGCTGTCAAAGATCGGACCTTGTCTGACTATGCTGGCGAGTGGCAGTCTGTTTACCCTTATCTGAAGGATGGTACCTTGGACCAAGTCTTTGACTACAAGGCTAAGCTGACTGGGAAAATGACGGCAGCTGAATACAAGGACTACTATGACAAGGGCTACAAGACGGATGTATCCAATATCAATATCACAGACAAGACTATGGAATTTGTGGTAGATGGAAAATCCAAGAAATATACCTATAAATACGTTGGTAAGCACACTCTGACTTACCCTAAGGGAAATCGTGGAGTTCGCTTTATGTTTGAAGCGACAGACGAGGATGCTGGTGAATACAAGTATGTTCAGTTTAGCGACCACAACATTGCACCGACTAAGGCGGCTCATTTCCATATCTTCTATGGTGGTGAGAGTCAGGATGCACTCTTTGACGAGCTGGAAAACTGGCCAACCTACTATCCAAGTAAGTTGACGGGTCAAGAAATTGCCCAAGAGATGTTGGCGCACTAATATATACAAAGTAAGAAGACGGGACTATCTCGCCTTCTTTTTTTGTATATCGGTAAATGATGATAAAAATACTTGACAAATTACGATTACAGATGTAAACTAATAAAGAGTTAGATTACAAATGTAAATGATAAGGAGGTGTTAAACAATGGAACAGCAAAATATTAGCCAAGCAGAATGGCAAGTCATGCGTGTGCTGTGGGCTTATCCACACAGTCGCAGTACAGAGATTATAGATCGTTTGGAAGCTGATTTTTCCTGGAAGCCGGCAACCATCAAGACTCTTTTGAATCGTCTGAAGACAAAAGAATTTATCGCTATGGAAAAGATAGAGGGCAAGTTTTACTACGATGCTCGGATTTTAGAAGCGGAACATCTGGAAAGTACTTGGCAGGCGCTTTTTAACAATATCTGTAATACTAAACACGGAGATCTTTTGATTTCGATGATTGAGAGAAGTCAGTTCAGTCAAAGGGACTTGGAGCGGCTCAGCCAAGTCATTGATAAGAAAAGAGCTTCGGCTCCGCTGGAAATTAAATGCCACTGCCCACAAGGCCAGTGTCGTTGCGGGCACGGAAAGGAGGCACATTGATGAGCGAGAAGAAAGAATACAAGCTCTCAGGTATGACCTGCGCTGCCTGTGCTATGACGGTAGAGATGGCGGTCAAGGACTTGGAAACGGTCGAGGATGTCAGTGTCAATCTGGCTACAGAACGTCTCAGTTTGCTTCCTAAGGCGGGATTTGACAGCCAGCAAGTGCTAGATGCGGTAGCTGAGGCTGGTTATCAGGCTGAAGAAAAAGGAAAAGACCGACCGTCTGATGTAAGCGAAGAAGCTGCGATTAAAGCTCAGAAAATGCAAAAAAAGAAACAAGAGTTACTGATTCTTTTGGTTACGACACTACCCTTGCTTTATATCTCTATGGGCAGTATGGTCGGCCTTCCTCTGCCTAGTTTCTTGGACCATATGGCGCATCCCTTGATCTTCGTTCTGTCACAATTTCTTTTGACTCTGCCTGCTGTGTGGATTGGGCGCGGCTTCTATCAGAGAGGATTTCGCAATCTTATCAAGCGACATCCCAATATGGATAGTCTGATTGCAGTGGGAACCAGCGCAGCATTTTTCTACAGTCTCTACTCGGTCGGGCAGGTTTTTCTAGGCTATCATGCCTTTGTTCATCAGCTCTATTTTGAGTCGGTTGCAGTGATTATTGCCTTGGTTCTTCTGGGGAAATATCTGGAAAGTTCAGCTAAGGGCAGAACGTCTCAGGCAATTCAGTCTCTGCTTGAGCTTGTACCTAGTCAGGCGACAGTGATTCGTTATGGTGAGGCTGTGACCATTGATACGGAGGATATCCGAGTTGGAGACATTATCCGTATCAAGCCAGGGGAGCGTATGCCGGTAGATGGCCTTGTGACAGAGGGGCAGACCTTTGTGAATGAGTCCATGATGACTGGAGAAAGTGTCCCGATTGAAAAGAAGGTCGGTGACACCATTACCAGTGCAACAATCAATCAAAATGGTAGTATTGACTATCAAGCAACTAGGGTGGGTTCGGATACGACCGTAGCTCAGATTGTTAGATTGGTGGAGGAGGCGCAGGGGTCTAAGGCGCCGATAGCGGCTTTGGCCGATAAGATTTCACTCTATTTTGTTCCGATCGTGCTGAGCTTGGCTGCTTTTTCTGCGCTGGGCTGGTATTTTCTGGCTGGTGAGAGTCTTAGCTTTTCTCTGTCAATCTTTATCGCAGTTCTGGTCATTGCCTGCCCTTGTGCGCTGGGATTAGCCACTCCGACAGCCATCATGGTTGGGACTGGTAAAGGGGCTGAAAATGGAATTCTGATTAAGTCTGGTCAAGCTTTGGAAGCAGCTTATCAACTGGATACCATTGTTCTTGATAAGACGGGGACGATTACAGTTGGTAAGCCCAGTCTGACGGATCTGCTGCCCTTGAGTGATTTTAATCGGTCTGACTTGTTGCGGTTAATAGCCAGTGCTGAGCAGCATTCTGAGCACCCTTTGGCTCAGGCTATCTTGGAAGCAGCTGAAGAGGAGGAACTTGACTTGCTGCCTGTCAGTCATTTTGAGGCCGTAATTGGACGAGGTTTGTCAGCTCAGGTTGAGGGGAGACAGCTTCTGGTGGGAAATGAAAGCTTGATGAAAGACAAGCACATTGACAGCAGTGTATTTCAAGAACAGTTGTTAGAGCTATCCGAAGAAGGGAAGACAGCCATGTTTGTCGCAGTAGATGGACAGCTGGCTGGTATTTTAGCGGTAGCAGATGAGATGAAGTCCAGCAGCCTGTCGGCTGTACAAGAGCTCCAGTCTATGGGGCTGGAAGTCATCATGCTGACAGGGGATCGTGAAGAAACAGCGACAGCTATTGCTCAGAAAGCTGGAATCCAAAAAGTTATCGCAGGTGTATTGCCAGATGGTAAGGCCACTGCTATCAAAGACTTGCAGGAAGCTGGTAAAAAACTGGCCATGGTCGGAGACGGTATCAATGATGCGCCGGCTCTGGTTCAGGCAGATGTAGGAATTGCCATCGGTTCAGGCGCAGATGTAGCTATTGAGTCAGCAGATGTAGTTCTCATGCATAGTGATTTGCAGGATGTAGTCAAGGCTATCAAGCTCAGCCAGGCGACCATCCGTAATATCAAGGAAAATCTTTTCTGGGCATTTGCCTACAATACACTAGGCATCCCGATTGCTATGGGCCTGCTGCATCTTTTCGGCGGCCCCTTGCTCAATCCTATGTTGGCTGGTCTGGCCATGAGCTTAAGCTCAGTGTCAGTTGTGGCCAATGCTCTGCGTCTAGGACGCTTTAAAATGAACTAAATATACAGAGGAATGAATCTATGAAACAAACAGTCCAATTAGAAAACTTATCTTGTCAAAATTGTGTCAAACACGTCACCAAGCATTTCTTGTCTATGGAGGGAGTGTCAGATGTGGCAGTAGAGCTAGAGAAGCAGACAGCCCAAGTCACTACTGATAAGCCTTATGGTGCATCAGATTATGAAGCAGCTTTGGAAAAAACAATCTACAGGGTTCTGGATGTGGCAGAAGCTGAGTAAATAAAATCAATAGCTTTGCGCCTGCCCAGCTGCTAGAATTCTTCTTGTAAAAAGCGATAAAATAATCTATAATGTTACTAATCACATGATTTATCTTACCGTGAGAAAGAGGAGAAAAATGAAGAAAAAAGCTTTACCTTTTTTACTACTAGCAGGAGCTGCTTTATTAGCTATGACAGCTTGTTCAAAGGGCAGTGCTACGAATCAATCAGAGACGCCTGCTAGCAGTACTGGCTCAGTATCAAGTTCTGTGGAGCAGGTATCCAGTCAATCAACTGCAGCAGCATCTTCAGCGGCTAGCAGTACTAGCTCAGAGAGTGCGAGCACAGAAAAAACCAAGGAAAAGAAGGAAGCGATGGACATTTCAGCACTTGCAAATGGTAATTATGCTAGCGTTAAAGGAACCTGGCAGGATGCTTCTGGCAACCAGCTTGTTTTTGATGACAAGGGCTTGGTTTCAAGTGTTTATGAATTGTACGGAGCTTCTCTGACAGACTATGGTACTGCTGCTGGCGGTGTCTACGGCGGAGAAAGCGGAGGTTTTCTGATTGAGTTTCTTCCCAAGGGAGTTAAGGTCGCAGACAAGGAAAACTTTACAGATAATTCAGATGTTGGTCAAGACAGAATCTGGACAGGAGTTGGCCTGAATAGCTTTGACGAACAAGGTAGCTTCTATTATCGAGTAGATTAAACGAAGCTCGGTGCTTAATTTTATAGCTTATATGTTGACGAGAGCAGAAGACTATCTGCTCTCTTTTCTTTGGGAGAGTAAGAAATTTTACAGACAAAAAAAGCCTGCCTAAATTAGGTGGGCTTCATAATTTTGAGTTGAATTAGGATTCACTGTGAGGTGTTATAAACTGATCCATAGGGGTTGAAATCACATTCAGGAAGAGCTTGGCGAAATACTCTGCTGGCATAGGATCTTCTTTGATAATCCAAATTTCAATGAGGGAATTAATCCATCTAACAACAATTTCCGTAGCCATTTCTTTTGGAATTCCCAATTTTTTAGAGTCAATTTCCAAATTTTGCACGACCCACTGAGTGAAGAAGGTAGATAGATAGTCACTCCAGAAAGGATCGATAGCTGTAGTGTAGAGCACCTTCATCCATTTCCTATGTTCATAAAGGGTAGGAATCATATGTTGGGCAAAGAAACAGAATGGATTTTCTCCATTTCCTTCTTCGTAGCTTTCATACAGGGGCAAAAACGGAGTCATAATTGTCTGGCGGATGTATTGGATAATATCTTCAACATTACTAAAATGTTTTTTATAGATAGCCTGGCGCGATAGACCAGCTTGTTTTGCAATCTCTGAAAAAGTAAAATAAGACTTTTCAGGATTTTGCTCTGCCAGCTCAATTAAGGCATTGACGACTTTGTCTCGAGTATCTTGGGGCATAAGTACCTTCCTTCTTTTATATTAAGTTCTTGCTGGTATGTCTAAAAAATAGAGCAGACTCCAACAAAGCAGTTTACCATTTGTCAACTAAAATGATAACACTTTATAGAGAAAATGTCCAATTATTTTTAAAATTTAATATAAAAAAACCAGTCTTCCCTTACAAGGACCGGTTCTGTCATTTCTCTGTTTTTCTTCTAGTTGGTTATGCGATAACAATTTTGTTTGAAGGACCAGCTGGACTATCATAGGCAGCAAAGCTGGTTAGGGGTGAAGATACAAGGTTGAGAAATGTTTTAGAGAACTGCTTGCAAGGAACGGGGTCATCCTGAGTGATCCAATTCTCGATAAGAGAACTAATCCAGCCGGCCAGCAGTTGATTGGCCAGGTCTTCAGGAATACCTAATTTTTGGTGGTCAAGATTTAGATTCTGCTCGATCCAGTCCTTGTAACTGGCCGTAATAAAATCGCTCCACAGGGGATCGACAGAACTAGTATATAATATTTTAATGCGTTGGCGTTGCTCATAAATAGCGGGAAGAATCGTTTGAGCCAAAAAGGTGAAAGGATCTAAGTCCGCTTCAGCATTGTTGCTATTCCAGTTGGGAGCAAAGGCTTGCTCCACCATATCTTGGCGAATGTATTCGATAATTTCAGTAGTATTATTAAAGTGTCGTTTGTAAATAGCCTGTCTTGATAAACCGGCTTCTTTAGCGATTTCTGTAAAGGTAAAACGCGACCTGTCTGGCTGTTTATCTGCTAATTCAAAAAATGCATCTAAAATCCTATCTCGTGTATTAAGAGCCATAATTTTATCCCTCCTATACCATTTTACTTTTTCTGTCTGAAATAAGCTAGAAAATAGCCCAGAATTTTTACTAAAAAAGTTTACACATTGTTAAATGGAAAAATTTTTAGTTTAATTTCTGGACATCATGTCTGTTTAAAAACTGGACGATTTCACAAAAATGTACATAAATCAAGCCGATAATTCTTTTATTTTAACAAGTTAATATGATAAAATAATAAAAAATCTTATCAGAAGTCAAATAGAAAGTGTAGTTTAAGGATTACCTAATCTGAAAGATTTATGGGAGGTTTGACTGGACTTTTTATTAAGGGTTACTGATCGGGATAATAAACTATGTTCAGGGGAGAATAAAATGAAAAGAACAGAAAAAGTTTTGCGATATTCTATTCGGAAGTCAGTTTTAGGTGTTGGTTCAGTCCTTATTTGTGCTCTGTTTTTGGGTCACAGTATGGTGGCGGCAGATGAGGAGCAGCCTGTTGCAAATGCAGTAGAGACTCCGGCCGCTGCATCACCAGTAAATCAGGATTTGACAACGGTCAGGGAGGCTGCTAATACAGAAGTAGGCACGTTTCTGGCTGAGAAAGTGACAGATCTTGGGAATAATCCAAATTTGTCAGATGAGGAGCTTGCAGCAGCTAAGGAGGAAGTAAATCAAACAGCTGCGAAGGCTCAGAATGAAATTGCTGCAGCTGAGGATAAAGAAAGGATTGATCAAGCTAAGGAAGATGGATTGGCAGACATCAACTCTATCAATCCAGTCGGCAAAGATTTACTTCTAGATGAAATCCAAAATGGAAAAGCAGAGTTTGACAAACTTGTAGATAGTAGCGATTTACTGCCTGAGGAACAAAAGAAAAGCTTCCAAGAGTCTGTAAGGAAGAAGGCTGCAGAAGCAGAGGATGCAATTCAGAAATTAGATGTTAATGCAGCAACAGCAGAGCAAGCGGAAGTGATTCAAGAGCAAGCAGTAACCGAGGAAGATAAGTTTTTCAAGTTTATAGCAGGTTCAACCGTAGATTTAACTCTGGCTGCTAAGTTAGCTGACTTGGAAGCAAATCCTAATCTTTCAGAAGCAGAAAAGAAAGCAGTTAGAGGCGAGATAGAGCAGGTGGTGGAAGCGGCCAAGAAGGCTATTGAAGGAGCAGATTCTCAGGAAGTCTACGACCGGGCAAAAGAAACAGCCATAGCCCACTTAGCTAAGATTCACCCCATTGGCAAAGAGCAGTTCTTAAAAGAAATTCAGGAAGAAAAAACAGCTACTATCGAGGCTGTAGAGAAGAGTCAAAGTCTTTCTGCTGAGGAAAAAACTGCAGCTAAAAAGAAAATTGAAGATGCAGCAGCCATAGCTCAAAAAGCAATTGCAGCTTATAATGCTTGGGTTGAAAGTCCTGATGATGCCGAAAAAATTCAAGAACAGGTAGCGGCAGAGAAGCAAGGTTTGCTAAAAGTTACGACTGGACTGAAACTAGATCTTGCTCTGTCTGATAAGCTAGCAGACTTACGGAGCAACCCGAATCTGTCAGATGCAGAACGGGCTACGGCTAAAGCTGAAGCGGAAGCAACTCTAGCAGATGCGAAAACAGCGCTTGAAAAGGCTGATACCGAAGAAGAACTAGAGAGAATTGAGGAAGCTGGAATTGCTAGCTTGGACACGATTCATCCAGTTGGCAAAGATTTGGTTTTAGATGAACTTGAAGAAGAAGTCGACAAGCAGATTGAAGCAATTGAACATCACCAAACACTTTCAGAACTCGATAAAAAGCAAGCTAAAGAAAAGATTCGAGCAGTATTAAAGACGGTAACAGATGCGATTGCACAGCTAGATGATAGTGTAGACAGTGCCGAAAAAGCAGAGAAGCTGCAGGAACAGATTGCTGCTGAGCAGACAAAAGCTCTTGAAAATCTAGAAGCGATTGTCAAGAATGCTGCTAAAGCTGAGACAGCTTCTTCTGTTCCAAGTGATTCACCACAGGAAGCTAGGCAAGAATTTAGTGGAGGAGTTAGCGACTCTGAGCCAGCAACAGCAACGGCGTCGGAATATGATTTGTCTAGCCATGAAGTTGGAACTCATCCCGATATAGCTCCGCAGTCTTCAGTACAACCAGAATTTAGTGGCAATGTTAATGATTCAGAAGCACCAGCAGCAACACGGCCTGAATTTAGTGGAGGAGTCAATGATTCTGATCCGATAACAGCGACAGCGTCAGAGTATGATTTATCTAGCCATGGGGTTGGAACTCATCCCGATACAGCTCCACAGGTGTCTGCACAACCAGAATTCAGTGGCAATGTTAGTGATTCAGAAACACCAACAGCAACACAGCCTGAATTTAGTGGAGGAGTCAATGATTCTGAGCCAACCATGGCAGAAAATAACGCCTATGATGCTGGCGTTCAGCCATCAGTCAGGAGTGCACATCCAGACAGCGCTCCTCAAATGGTGGCTCTTCCGGAATTTACCGGCGGTGTCAATGCTGCTGACGCGGCAGTAGCTGATGCTTTACCTGCTTACCAAGTAACTAGCGGTATTTTGCCAGCAGTTGATGGGACCAAATCAGTACAAGAGCAGTCTTCATCAGCTAAGGTCACCCAGCTAGCTCAGCTTAAAAACAAGGAAAGTAGGAGTGGAGCGTCAGTCTTGCCGCATACGGGTCAAGCTTCTAATGCTTTTCTCGCAGTTGCAGGAGTTATTAGCGCTTTAGGCGCAACTAGATTATCACTCCGTAGTAGAAAAAAAGAAGAATAAATTTTAAAGAGGCCCAGTGGCCTCTTTTTTGATGGAGAAATTTTTCAAAAATTATGCAAACGTTTTACTAAAAGT
>NZ_JAPVYE010000012.1:0-1264 GCF_041431685.1 Streptococcus sp. 20925_1_22
GTATTTTAAATAGATTCTGTACCTAGCAGTATCCTGAGTACGGCGGGACACGTGAAATCCCGTCGGAATCTGGGAGGACCATCTCCCAACCCTAAATACTCCCTAGTGACCGATAGTGAACCAGTACCGTGAGGGAAAGGTGAAAAGCACCCCGGGAGGGGAGTGAAATAGAACCTGAAACCGTGTGCCTACAACAAGTTCGAGCCCGTTAATGGGTGAGAGCGTGCCTTTTGTAGAATGAACCGGCGAGTTACGTTATGATGCGAGGTTAAGTTGAAGAGACGGAGCCGTAGGGAAACCGAGTCTGAATAGGGCGCTTTAGTATCATGATGTAGACCCGAAACCATGTGACCTACCCATGAGCAGGTTGAAGGTGCGGTAAAACGCACTGGAGGACCGAACCAGGGCACGTTGAAAAGTGCTTGGATGACTTGTGGGTAGCGGAGAAATTCCAAACGAACTTGGAGATAGCTGGTTCTCTCCGAAATAGCTTTAGGGCTAGCGTCGACATAAAGATTCTTGGAGGTAGAGCACTGTTTGGGTGAGGGGTCCATCCCGGATTACCAATCTCAGATAAACTCCGAATGCCAATGAATTATGGTCGGCAGTCAGACTGCGAGTGCTAAGATCCGTAGTCGAAAGGGAAACAGCCCAGACCACCAGCTAAGGTCCCAAAATAATTGTTAAGTGGAAAAGGATGTGGGGTTGCACAGACAACTAGGATGTTAGCTTAGAAGCAGCTATTCATTCAAAGAGTGCGTAATAGCTCACTAGTCGAGTGACCCTGCGCCGAAAATGTACCGGGGCTAAAACAATTTACCGAAGCTGTGGATACCTTTTATAGGTATGGTAGGAGAGCGTTCTATGTGTGGAGAAGGTGTACCGTGAGGAGCGCTGGAACGCATAGAAGTGAGAATGCCGGTATGAGTAGCGCAAGACAGGTGAGAATCCTGTCCACCGTAAGACTAAGGTTTCCAGGGGAAGGCTCGTCCGCCCTGGGTTAGTCGGGACCTAAGGAGAGACCGAAAGGTGTATCCGATGGCCAACAGGTTGAGATTCCTGTACTAGAGTATGAAGTGATGGAGGGACGCAGTAGGCTAACTCGTGCGTACGATTGGATGTACGTCTAAGCAGTGAGGCGTGGTATGAGTCAAATGCTTATACCTGTAACGTTGAGCTGTGATGGGGAGCGAAGTTTAGTAGCGAGTGAGTGATGTCACACTGCCAAGAAAAGCTTCTAGCGTTGTATCATACTCTACCCGTA
>NZ_JAPVYE010000014.1:0-971 GCF_041431685.1 Streptococcus sp. 20925_1_22
TGCCGGTAATAAACCGGAGGAAGGTGGGGATGACGTCAAATCATCATGCCCCTTATGACCTGGGCTACACACGTGCTACAATGGCTGGTACAACGAGTCGCAAGCCGGTGACGGCAAGCTAATCTCTGAAAGCCAGTCTCAGTTCGGATTGTAGGCTGCAACTCGCCTACATGAAGTCGGAATCGCTAGTAATCGCGGATCAGCACGCCGCGGTGAATACGTTCCCGGGCCTTGTACACACCGCCCGTCACACCACGAGAGTTTGTAACACCCGAAGTCGGTGAGGTAACCGTAAGGAGCCAGCCGCCTAAGGTGGGATAGATGATTGGGGTGAAGTCGTAACAAGGTAGCCGTATCGGAAGGTGCGGCTGGATCACCTCCTTTCTAAGGAGTCCGTAAGGACACACGGAATGCACTTGAGTCTTGTTTAGTTTTGAGAGGGCTATGTGGGGCCTTAGCTCAGCTGGGAGAGCGCCTGCTTTGCACGCAGGAGGTCAGCGGTTCGATCCCGCTAGGCTCCATTATCTAGTTTGACTAGATAAAGAACTTGTCCATTGAAAATTGAATACCGATATCAAATAGTAACAAGAAAATAAACCGAAAACGCTGTGAATATTAATGAGTTTAAGACTGAAAGGTCAAAAATAAGGTTAAGTTAGTAAGGGCGCACGGTGGATGCCTTGGCACTAGGAGCCGAAGAAGGACGTGACAAACGACGAAATGCCTCGGGGAGCTGTAAGTAAGCTTCGATCCGGGGATGTCCGAATGGGGGAACCCAACAGGTTGATGCCTGTTACCCATTTCTGTTAAGGGAATGAGGAGGAAGACGCAGTGAACTGAAACATCTAAGTAGCTGCAGGAAGAGAAAGCAAAAGCGATTGCCTTAGTAGCGGCGAGCGAAGAGGCAGGAGGGCAAACCGAAGAGTTTACTCTTCGGGGTTGTAGGACTGCAATGTGGACTCAGAATTTAT
>NZ_JAPVYE010000015.1:0-570 GCF_041431685.1 Streptococcus sp. 20925_1_22
CTTCTTCTACTGCCTCTTACAAGTCTATGCCGAGGACCGGAATCGAACCGGTACGATCGTTACCAATCGCAGGATTTTAAGTCCTGTGCGTCTGCCAGTTCCGCCACCCCGGCCGCCTCAAGCGAACGACGGGATTCGAACCCGCGACCCCCACCTTGGCAAGGTGATGTTCTACCACTGAACTACGTTCGCATCCTATTCAAAAATGCCGGCTACATGACTTGAACACGCGACCCTCTGATTACAAATCAGATGCTCTACCAACTGAGCTAAGCCGGCTCATTATTATCTTATATGCGGGTTAAGGGACTTGAACCCCCACGCCCTAAAGCGCCAGATCCTAAATCTGGTGCGTCTGCCAATTCCGCCAAACCCGCTCTTATGACCCGTACTGGGCTCGAACCAGTGACCCTTTGATTAAAAGTCAAATGCTCTACCAACTGAGCTAACGAGTCTCTTACTTTTATTGAAATCTTCTCGACTTCAACGGTCCCGACGGGAATCGAACCCGCGATCTTCGCCGTGACAGGGCGACGTGATAACCGCTACACTACGGGACCTATTCTTTTC